>JAIETJ010000111.1 GCA_019745275.1 Pseudomonadaceae bacterium
GCCGCCTTCGGTGGCTACAAGAAGTCCGGTGTCGGCCGCGAGACCCATAAAGTGGCACTCGAGCACTATCAACAGACTAAAAACCTGCTGGTCAGCTACGACATCAATCCGTTGGGCTTCTTCTAACCCGTAGGGCGAGTGCCGCCCGCCTAGCAATAGCGGGCTACACACCACCAGCAATGGCGGGTTGCACCCGCCCTACGGCACTAAACCGCATGCCAGCTACAACCACGGTGGTTTCTGGCATGGCGGTTGCGTACAGCCACATACCTTTTGCTCTGTTCAACTCGCGGGTGGATATGCAATGACGACGACAACACAACTCAAACCTACATTGGGCACCTTGCACCTCTGGGCGATTGCCGTGGGCTTGGTGATTTCTGGCGAATACTTCGGTTGGAGTTACGGCTGGGGCAGCGCCGGCACCCTGGGTTTTCTGGTCACCTCGTTGTTGGTGGCGACCATGTACACCTGCTTCATTTTCAGCTTTACCGAGCTGACCACCGCCATCCCTCATGCGGGCGGCCCGTTCGCCTACAGCCGTCGAGCCTTTGGCCCCAAGGGCGGTTTGATCGCAGGGTTAGCCACGCTGATCGAGTTCGTCTTCGCTCCGCCGGCGATTGCTATGGCCATCGGCGCGTACCTCAACGTGCAGTTCCCCGAACTGGACCCCAAACACGCGGCGGTCGGTGCTTACATCATCTTTATGACCTTGAACATTCTCGGCGTTAGCATCGCCGCCACCTTTGAACTGGTGGTGACGGTCTTGGCAGTGGCCGAGCTGCTGGTGTTTATGGGTGTGGTCGCACCGGGCTTTAGCTTCAGTAACTTCGCCTTAAACGGCTGGTCGGGCAGCAGCGAGTTCAGCAGCGCGGCGATTCCGGGAATGTTCGCGGCGATTCCTTTCGCCATTTGGTTCTTCCTCGCCATCGAAGGCGCGGCCATGGCCGCCGAAGAAGCCAAAGACCCCAAACGCACCATTCCACGCGCCTATATCAGCGGCATTCTGACCTTGGTGTTCTTGGCCGTGGGCGTGATGATCATGGCTGGCGGGGTCGGCGATTGGCGCCAGTTGGCGGGCATTAACGATCCGCTGCCACAAGCGATGAAGGCGGTAGTTGGTGAGAATTCCAGCTGGATGCATATGCTGGTGTGGATCGGCTTATTCGGGCTGGTGGCGAGCTTTCACGGGATAATCCTCGGCTACTCGCGGCAGTTCTTTGCCCTCGCCCGCGCCGGCTATCTGCCACGCGGGCTGGCCAAGCTGAATCGTTTTCAAACCCCACATCGGGCGATTCTGGCCGGTGGCATAATCGGCATCGCCGCTATCTACAGCGACGGTCTAATCAACCTACAAGGCATGGGCCTGACCGCCGCGATGATCACCATGGCGGTGTTCGGCGCCATCGTCATGTACATCATGAGCATGCTCAGCCTGTTCAAATTGCGCCAAAGCGAACCCGACATGGAGCGCAGCTTTCGCGCTCCGGGCTACCCGATTGTGCCGGGCATTGCCTTGGTACTAGCGCTGGTTTGTCTGGTGGCGATGGTTTGGTTTAATGCCATGATCAGCCTGGTGTTTCTTGGCTTTATGGCTGTGGGTTTTACCTACTTCCTGCTGACCGGCCATCACCGCGACGCGGCACCGGCGGATGCGATGTTGACTGGGGTTTAAAGGAACAGCTAGGTAGGGCGGACTCGGAGGAACGACAGTCCGCCAATCAGGCGACTGCGCTGGCGGACTGTTCGCTGCGCTCCAGAGTCCGTCCTACGGTTGTATTCTCAGAGTTATTTCGGCAGCAGTTTTTACAACCCTAACGAGCCGTATCAGGAGTAACCCCATGGCCCGTTTTACCCATTCGGTTGGGGTGGAAACTTTCCACTTCGACAGCCTTAAAGACGTTCTGGCCAAGGCCAGCCCGGCGCGCTCCGGCGATTATCTGGCCGGTGTGGCCGCCAGTAACGCCGGCGAGCGGGTGGCCGCGCAGATGGCGCTGGCCGATATTCCGCTCAAGCATTTCCTCAGCGAAGCGCTGATTCCGTATGAAGCCGATGAAGTCACCCGGCTGATTATCGACACACACGACGCCGACGCCTTTGCCCCGGTCAGCCATCTGACCGTTGGCGGCTTTCGCGACTGGTTGCTCAGCGAGGCGGCCGATGAAGCCAGTCTGCGCGCCCTCGCCCCCGGCCTGACTCCGGAGATGGCGGCGGCGGTGTCCAAGTTAATGCGCGTGCAAGACTTGGTGCTAGTGGCACAGAAGATTCGCGTGGTCAGTCGCTTTCGCAACACCGTTGGCCTGCGCGGGCGCATGTCCACCCGCCTGCAACCCAATCACCCGACCGACGAGCCGGCCGGCATCGCCGCCAGCATTCTCGACGGTCTGCTGTACGGCAACGGCGACGCCATGATCGGCATCAACCCGGCCACCGACAACCTCGCCTCCATCAGCACCCTGCTGCAGATGCTCGATGCGGTGATCCAGCGCTACGAAATCCCCACCCAAGCCTGCGTACTGACCCACGTGACCACCTCGATTGAGGCGATCAATCGTGGGATTCCACTGGACTTAGTCTTCCAGTCGATTGCCGGTACTCAGGCGGCGAATGCGAGTTTCGGCATCAACTTGAACCTGCTGCAAGAAGGTTACGACGCTGGCCTCAGCCAGCAGCGCGGCACCGTCGGCAACAACCTCATGTACTTTGAAACCGGCCAAGGCAGCGCGCTGTCGGCCAACGCTCACCATGGTCTCGATCAGCAAACCTGCGAGACCCGCGCCTACGCGGTGGCCCGACATTTCAAACCGTTTCTGGTGAATACCGTAGTCGGCTTTATCGGCCCGGAGTATCTGTACAACGGCAAACAGATTATCCGCGCCGGGCTAGAAGACCACTTCTGCGGCAAGCTGCTGGGCCTGCCGATGGGCTGCGACATCTGTTACACCAACCATGCCGAAGCCGATCAGGACGACATGGACGTGTTGCTCACCCTGCTGGGCGTGGCCGGGATCAATTTCATCATGGGTATCCCCGGCTCCGACGACATCATGCTCAACTACCAAACCACCTCCTTCCACGACGCCCTGTATGCCCGGCAAACGCTGGGGCTAAAACCGGCGCCGGAGTTCGAGGCGTGGCTGCAACGCATGGGCATTTTCAGCCAAACCGACGGCCAAGTGCGCTTAGCCAAGCAACTGCCACCCGCGTTTCGCCAAGCACTGGCGCAACTAAATTGAACAGCCGCGTAGGGCGGGTGCAACCCGCAAATACTATTCAGCCTCAGCCTCAGCCACTCAACGCACACCAAGACGCGGGGCACACCCGCCCGGCGCAGAGACATTGCCATGCCCGATGACCAATCACTCAGCGACCCGTTACTAGCGCTGCGCCGCCTGACCTCGGCACGCATCGCGCTGGGCCGCACCGGCATCAGCCTGCCGACAGCGGCGCAACTGGACTTTCAATACGCCCACGCACAAGCCCGCGACGCCGTGCATCTGCCCTTCGATCACGCGGCGTTACGCACCCAATTGGCCGTACAAGGTCACGCCAGCTTGCTACTGCACAGCGCCGCCAGTGATAGAAACAGCTACCTGCAGCGCCCGGATTTAGGCCGGCGCTTGCACAGCGACTCCGCCCAGCAATTGCGCGACTATGCCGCCACCAATCCCGGTGGCGTCGATCTGGCCATAGTGATTGCCGACGGCCTCTCGGCACTGGCCGTACACCGGCATAGCCTGGCGCTACTGGCGCGTATCGAGGAGCACGCTGATAGCGAGGGCTGGTCGCTGGCACCGGTACTCTTGGTTGAACAAGGCCGAGTGGCGGTGGCCGATGAGGTCGGCGAGTTGCTGGCGGCAAAAATGGTCATCATCCTGATCGGTGAACGACCGGGCCTCAGCTCGCCCGACAGCCTCGGCCTGTACTTTACCTATGCGCCCAAGGTTGGCCTCACCGACGCCTATCGCAACTGCATCTCCAACATCCGCTTAGAGGGCCTGAGTTACGCCATGGCCAGCCACCGACTGCTGGGCTTAATGCGCGAGGCGTGGGTACGGCAACTGTCCGGCGTGGAACTTAAAGACCAAGCCCAAGTACAGGTGCTGGAAGGCGACGACTCAGCCAACCGGCAGGCTAATTTTTTACTGGCCAGCAACCCCGCACACAGCTAAGACTGAGCGGCCGATTAAGCGCAGCAATAGGCTTATATTCTCAGGGCAAAGTTAAACGCTTGTTTGGATTGCACTTTCTAGCCGGATTAGGCAGCATCGGCGTCAAGTTATGGCCTTATGCCTGCAAATAATTACAATTAATACACCGAACTCGAGGTCAACTATGCGCATCGTCCAAGCTACCCTAGAGCACTTAGACATCCTGACTCCGCTATTTGTAAAGTACCGCGAGTTCTACAACTCCATGCCCTACCCCGAGACCTCGCGCAGCTTCTTAGAAAAGCGCCTGAGCCGTAAAGAGTCGGTGATTTACTTGGCGCTGGCCGACAAAGACGACACCCCGCTGGGATTTTGCCAGCTGTACCCAAGCTTCTCGTCGCTGACCCTCAAGCGCGTGTGGATTCTCAACGACATCTACGTTTGTGAAGACGCCCGCCGCCAACTGGTGGCCGACGGCCTGATGCAGCACGCGAAAAAAATGGCCCGCGAAACCAATGCCATTCGCCTACGCGTGTCCACCAGCATTCACAACGATGTGGCGCAAAAAGTTTATGAGTCGATTGGCTTTCGCGAAGACAGCCAATTCAAAAACTACACCCTCGAACTCAACGACGAATAAGCCCTTCGCCTAGGGGCTGCCGACAGCCCCTAGGTTCTGAGTGCCAATACTCATGTGGTCATTCAAGGCCTGGCGGCAACGCCGCATTCTGCGCAACAACCCGATCAGCCCGACAACTTGGGCCAAGGTCCAGCAACAACTGCCCATCCTCAACGGACTAAGTAGCCCCGAGCAGCAGCGCTTACGCGAGCGGGCGCTGCTGTTTTTACACGCCAAACACCTCACCGCCCTGCCCGGCGTGACCTTAGAAGATAACGATCGCCTGCATTTGGCGGCGCTGGCCGAACTGCCGTTGCTGCACTTGGCCGATCTGAACTGGTATCAGGGTTTTCATGAAATGGTCCTGTACCCCGGCGACTTTTGCAGCCCCCAGCAGCATCGCGATGCCAGCGGCGTGGTGCATGAATGGTCTGGCGAGCACAGCGGCGAGGCCTGGCTGCAAGGCCCGGTGATACTGGCCTGGCCCGGCGTACTGCAGAGCGGCCAGTGGGATGGCTACAACCTAGTGATCCATGAGTTGGCGCACAAACTCGACATGCTTAACGGCTCCGCCAACGGCCTGCCTCCGCTGCACGCGGACATGCGCCAAAGCGACTGGGCCGAGGTCATGCAAGCGGCCTTTGAGCAATTAAACCGCCACCTTGAACAGCATCCGCACAGCCCGCCACCTATCGATGCCTACGCGGGAGAAAATCCTGCGGAGTTCTTTGCCGTATGCAGCGAATACTTCTTCAGCGCCCCCGACCTATTGAACGCCGCTTACCCGCAGGTGTACGGGCAACTGCGCCGGTTTTACCGGCAAGACCCACTTCTGCGCTGGCAACAACTGCCAGCCGCGCAACAGCTACCCGCCACACGACCAAAGGCGTAGGCCGGACATGTAGCAACCACCGGCGAATATGCCTATAATCGCGCCACTTTTTTGGCCCATCCTCGGGAGTCACCTATGAGCTACAGTAAGGTTCCAGCAGGTAAAGACCTGCCAAACGACATCTACGTTGTTGTCGAAATCCCGGCCAACCACGCGCCGATCAAATACGAAATCGACAAAGACACCGACTGCCTGTTCGTCGACCGCTTCATGGCCACCCCGATGTTCTACCCGGCCAACTACGGCTACATCCCTAACACCCTAGCCGACGACGGCGACGCCCTCGACGTATTGGTGGTGACTCCGTATCCAGTAGCCCCAGGTTCAGTGGTACGCGCCCGCCCAATCGGCGTGCTGCACATGACCGACGAAGCCGGTGGCGACGCCAAGCTGATCGCCGTACCGCACGACAAACTGTCGCAACTGTACAACGGCATCAACGAATACACCGACCTGCCAGCCCTGCTGCTGGAGCAAATCAAGCACTTCTTCGAGAACTACAAAGACCTCGAAAAAGGCAAATGGGTCAAAGTTGAAGGCTGGGGCAATGCCGACGCAGCCCGCAGCGAGATTTTAAAGGCGGTTGCGGCTTACCAAAAATAAGCCAAACCCACCCCCTAAAAGCCGGCCACAAGCCGGCTTTTTTATTGGCCCAAGACAGCAATGTCGCATAATGCACAAAAAACAATAATTACCGACAAGTATCTCTCCGCTCGTGTACATTGGCAGACAAATAAGCTCATCACGCTTTTTTGCGACAGATCGAGATCTAAATGCCAAATATTGATCTTCTTGGATTGGACGCTCCCCTCGTATGGAATACGCAGCTGGCATTTCTTCATCTGAACCAGCTCAATCAAGCAGATACCAAGCGCACAGCAGAACGGCGACTGCATGAGCTTGGCATCCTGCCCCCCGAACTAACTGCTGAAATCCTTAGCGATGAATTTGACCGCCGGCCGACGCCATCAGTCCTGACTTGGGATATTGAAAGAGCGCGCACAAAACGCAAGCTGGTGCTTTTTGCTCAGCTGCAGCGCGCCAGAGACAGTCAGGATTTTTTGCATGCCAATGATGCGCGCGGTGCACGCTACTGGTTACCGCTCGGCAGCAGCACTATTGACGCACAACAGCTAACAATCGCACTGCAACGCTTGCAAGAGCATATCGGCAAGGACATTGTTATCTTTCCGAGCGGTCGACTAGTCAACATTTGCAGACAAACCAAGGTGCCCGCCAATGTCGAGCAGGGGTTATTGAGCTACCCGGCCGCGCTCGATGAAGGAAATCGAATCGGCGCAATCGGTGCATCCAGGACGCTCACCCCCCACCTCAAACGCCTCGAGTCTGAAAGCCTGCAGATTATTCGTGAAGCCGTTGCCGAGGCCGAAAATCCCGCCATGCTCCACTCCATGGGCAAAGACAGTGCCGTAATGCTGCATCTGGCGCGTAAAGCCTTTTACCCTTCGCCGCCGCCATTCCGTCTGCTACACATAGATACACGCTGGAAGTTTCAAGAGATGTATATGTTCCGCGACATGATGGCGCGCGAAAGCGGCATGGATTTGCTGGTGCATATCAACCCAGAGGCCATCAGCAAAGACATTAACCCCTTCGATCACGGCTCTGCGCTGCACACCAACATAACCAAAACCGAAGGCCTCAAGCAGGCACTCGAGAAGTATAAATTTGACATGGTATTCGGTGGCGCTCGCCGCGATGAAGAAAAATCCCGAGCCAAGGAGCGGATCTTTTCGCTCCGCACCCAAAGCCACCACTGGGATCCAAAAAAGCAGCGACCCGAGCTTTGGAACATCTACAACGCGCGCATAAATCCAGGTGAGGGCATTCGCGTCTTCCCGCTATCCAATTGGACAGAGTTCGACATCTGGCAATACATCTACCAGGAAAATATCCCCTTGGTGCCACTGTACTTTGCCAAGGAGCGGCCCGTAGTCGTGCGCAACGGCTTGACATTAATGGTCGATGACTCGCGCATGAACCTGCTACCTGACGAAAAAATTGAATCCAAGTGCATCCGCTTCCGCACACTCGGCTGCTACCCCCTGACAGGTGCAATGGAGTCAAATGCCACCTCTGTGGCCGACATCCTGCTGGAGCTGCTCAGCTCCAATAGCTCAGAGAGACAAGGGCGAGCTATTGATAGTGACAGCTCGGGCAGCATGGAAAAGAAAAAGCAGGGGGGTTATTTCTAATGACACCCAAAGCTCAAAAAACAGCCAGCAATACGCCATCGACAATTGAGGCTTACCTTGAGCAACAACAAGATCAAGATCTGCTGCGCCTTATAACCTGCGGCAGCGTTAATGATGGCAAAAGCACGCTAATTGGGCGCCTACTCTGGGACGCTCAACAGCTCACAGACGATCAATTGATTGCACTTAAAAACGAATCAAAAAAGTACGGCACCCAAGGTGCCGACATCGACTTTGCCTTGCTCGTCGATGGTTTGTCGGCTGAGCGCGAGCAGGGCATCACCATCGATGTGGCCTATCGCTTTTTCTCTACCGGCAAGCGCAAATTTATTGTAGCCGACACGCCTGGCCATGAGCAGTACACGCGCAACATGGTCACCGGCGCCTCAACGGCGGACATGGCCGTAATCTTGGTTGATGCCCGACAAGGCGTGCTGACACAGACACGGCGGCATGCATACCTGGTATCGCTAATGGGCATCCGCCATGTGCTGCTGGCAGTAAACAAGATGGACTTGGTCGGCTTTGACGCCAGCACCTATCAGCGAACCGTCGAAACCTTCGAGCAATTCGCACAAACACTGGGCTTTACCAGTATCACGCCCATCCCGCTCAGTGCGCTAAAAGGCGACAACATTACCGAGCGCTCGGCAAACACGCCCTGGCATTCCGGCCCCACGCTGATGGGCTACCTGGAAACGATTGAAATCAATACGCCAAACCCTGAACGCTTGGTGTTTCCTGTGCAGTGGGTAAATCGACCCGACGCCTCATTCCGAGGGTTCAGCGGTTATGTCGCCGAGGGGAAGCTTCGCGTGGGCGATGAAATTCGCGTAACCCGCTCCGGACAAACGGTTGCCATTGAAGAAATTGTCAGCATGAACGGCCCAATGCAGGAAGCACTTTGTGGCGACGCCGTTACCCTTAGATTATGTAAGGGGGTTGACGTCTCGCGTGGAGATATTCTCTCCCTGAGCAAAAGTCCACTGGACACCACTGACCAGTTTGAGGCAACACTGGTCTGGATGAATGAAGAACCCGGACTGATCGGTCGCAGCTACGAGGTCAAATTAGCAACTCAGCGGGCCTCAGCCTCAATCACCGGCATCAAGCATCGAGTAAACGTTAACACCCTTGCCCACGAGGCCAGCAAACAGTTATCACTGAATGACATCAGCCTATGCACCCTCGCCACCAGCAACCCCCTAGTATTTGACAGTTACCAACAGTCGAGAACGCTGGGTAGCTTTATCTTGGTTGACCGCACAACTAATGCCACCGTTGCTGCGGGAATGATCACCCACAGCCTACGGCGTGCGCAGAATGTGCACAAACAGGCACTTTCGATAACGCGCAATGACCGAGAAAACCTCAACGGCCACAAAGGCAAAGTGATCTGGTTTACCGGCCTTTCCGGCTCAGGTAAATCGACACTCGCCAACGCCCTTGAAATAGAACTGCACGCACTCGGCCACAGAACCTACATCCTCGACGGCGACAACGTGCGTCAAGGCCTGAACAAAGACCTAGGCTTTACCGACGCCGATCGCGTAGAAAATATTCGACGCATTGCCGAAGTAGCCAAACTGATGATGGATGCCGGCTTAATTGTGATGACGGCGTTTATTTCACCGTTCAGAAGAGAACGGCAAATGGCGCGGGAACTAATAGGAGAGGACAATTTTATCGAGGTATACGTCAGCACGCCACTGGAGGTCTGTGAGCAACGGGATATTAAAGGGCTTTACAAAAAGGCCCGCTCTGGCCAGCTGCCAAATCTGTCAGGTGTTGGCAGCCCTTATGAGCCACCACTTGCAGCAGACCTAGACATTAATACCAAACAGCTAAACCTGAGCACAGCTACAGCTCAACTGATAAAAGCCACCCACTGCTCAAGCCTGACAACTACACAATAACTAGAAGGGGAGGGGCGATTTGCCCCAAAAAAACCATAACGAGAAGCGGGAATATCAGATAACCGCTCAGACCCTTGCGTTGAAACCTACCTCATTCATCCTGCTCAACATACGCAACGCGCATAACCTCCTCAATACTCGTCAGCCCCTTGCTAGCTTTAACGAGCCCATCTTCAAGCAACCCTCTATACCCCTGACTTTTAATCAGTGCCTTTATTTCTTGCAGTGGCGCTTGGTTGTTTACCAGCTTTTGTAGAGGTCCGCTCAAAGGTACCAGTTCGTATATACCCATGCGCCCGCGATACCCTGTCTGATGGCAATGCGCACAGCCCCGCGCACTCATCCATACGCCGTCAGCAGCACTGCGCCCCATCTCATACCAAGCCGCAGGCAATGCAGGCTCGACCTCAACCTCGGCGCAGTGCTCGCAGAGCTTGCGCACCAATCGCTGCGCTTGCACTCCACGCACAGAAGCAGCAACCAGGAAAGGTTCCAAACCCATGTCAACAAGCCTGGTAAATGCCGATGCCGCATCATTCGTATGCAACGTAGACAACACTAAGTGACCCGTAAGGGCCGACTGAATAGCAATCTGGGCGGTATCTAAATCACGAACTTCGCCAACCATAATGACGTCAGGGTCCTGCCGCAAGATCGCACGCAGCGCGCGCGCAAAAGTATAGCCAATCTCTGCATGAGCCTGAATTTGCGTCACCCCCGACACTTGATACTCAACCGGATCCTCAACCGTAATAATCTTGTTACTACCGTCACGCATCTCCTCCAGCGCAGCGTACAACGTTGTTGACTTACCCGACCCGGTAGGACCAGTCACCAATACGATGCCATTTGGGAATGCCAACCACTGCCTGAGCATCTTTAAATGATCCGGCTCAAAACCAAGCCCCGCCAAAGATAAAGAATCACGATTCTTCGGCAGCAAGCGCATCACAATCGACTCCCCGAATACGCCAGGCGCAGTGGACACCCGGATATCCATATCCTTGCCACTCAAGCGCAACGTTATTCGACCATCCTGCGGTAAGCGCTTCTCAGCAATATCCAATCCGGCAATCAACTTAATGCGCGAACCAATAGCGGGATAACGCTCAAATGGTTGCACCATTCGCGTGTGCAATACGCCATCAACTCTCATCCTAACCGTAAAGCGCGCCTCCTCTGGCTCAACATGAATATCAGAAGCGCCAGAATCAACCGCCTGAGCGAGCAAATTATTTACCAACTCAATAACCGGAGCCTCTTCGATTAGGCTTTTAAGCGTTTGACTGTCATCGCGAAACAGCTCTGACACAGCGCTTTCCCGACGCACATGCCCAACCAAACTTTCAACATCTTGAGCCCGAGCCAGGTAGCGTCGAGGCTCCTGCCCCGCAAACGAATAATTGAGCAAGTCGGCAATTCGCGAGTCATTCAAGTCTTTGGCCAGCACATGGAGCTCATCGCTTTCTTGCCAAAGCAAAAAATTATTGTCCAAAAGCCAAGTCAGCTTAACTGGCAGGCCTGACATAAAGGCATAAACCACCGAGGGAGCAGGCATTTCCGCACCAGCCATCAAAGGTAGCCCAGACTGCTCGCCCAGCACCGCCAACAAAGCATCTTCAGAAAGCGCACCCATACGAATAAAAATAGAGCCCAGCCGACCACCGGCCTGCCGCTGCAGGTTTAGAGCGCGCTGTAAATCTTCATCAGTAACCAGTCCAGCCCGGATTAAACGCTCGCCCAACCTCATCGCAACCCCTCAGAATAACAAAAGCGTAGTGCAAGCCCACAACTCAGATACTCGCGCAAAATGCCTTTCATTCTAGCTATCAACACGCCGCATTCATAGGAAACCTAACACCCCCTACCGCGCCACAAGCCCCCCCCCAGCAGCCCAACAAAACCAAGAAAAACCCACTACAATGTCGCCCTCAATACCCCCGCAAAGCCGAAGGCGCAGGAACTCAACACGATGAAATTCGCCTATGAAGGCTTTGACGCGCAAGGAGAGCCGCAGAGCGGGTTGCTGGAGGCTACCAACAAGCTTGAGGCATTGCGCGAACTGCAAGCCAAAAACATCACGCCCATTGAACTCAACCCGCTGGAAAGCAAGCCCAAGACCGGCTTTTTCACGCCACGTTTAACGAGCCAGCATATCGCACAGGCGCTACACGAACTTACCCGCCTCATCGAGTCAGAAGTCTCAATTGCCGAATCCATCGAAGCGATGACTGACGCCGGCCACCATGAAAAAATAGACCTCGCATTTACCGGTATTGCTCGAGCCCTACAGCACGGCGAGTCTTTTTCCGAGGCCCTTGCAAATAGCGGCTTACCCCTACCAAGTTACTTGCTGCATTTAGTTAAAGCAGGCGAACTCACCGGCGACCTCGCTGGCGCGCTCAAGCGCGCCCAAGCGAAGATGGAATATGACGAGCGCACCGCCAATGAACTACGCAACGCGTTAATCTACCCAGCGATACTGGTTGTGGCCGGGCTTGCAGCCATCCTCTTGATGTTTATCGTCGTAGTGCCAAAGTTCAGCGGCATGCTCACCAAGAGCGCAGTCGAACTGCCTTGGCTAGCCACCGCAGTTCTCACGACAGGAACATGGTTCAATGCTCACTGGGACATGTTGCTTGCAGGGCTCGCGATCGCCGCAGTCATCGGGGTCAGCGCACTGCGTCAACCACGCCTGCGTGACAGCCTTACTAACTGGCTTGCACGCCTTCCCGTGATAGGGCGCTGGCTTAACGAAACAGACATGGCCAGCTGGTCCTACACACTTTCGGCCATGCTCGGCTGCAAAGTTGACTTATTAACTGCGCTCAGCCTTTCGACTAACTCAATGCGCATTCCGCGCCGCCGAATCGCCATGCAAGAAGTTATTCGGCTCGTCCGCTCAGGCAAAAGCGTGTCCACTGCCCTGGCCGAAACCCATACACTGAACCGGACTGGCATAAACCTGGTCAAGGTCGGCGAGCGCACGGGCCGCGCCGCCGAAATGCTCTCATCATTGGCCAATCTGTATGAAGAGAACAGCAAGAACCGCATGAAAAAACTACTCGCCCTGATTGAACCTCTCGCCATCCTGCTGATCGGAACCAGCATTGGCGTTATTATTCTCGGCATTATCTTAGCTATCACCAGCGTCAATGACATGGCTATCTAACCAACTGGAAAATCGTATACTCATGAAATCGCTTACCCCCAGCACCCTCAACCAAAAAGGGTTCACGCTTATTGAGCTTCTGGTTGTTCTAGTAATCCTCGGCATGCTGGCCGGCTTGGTCGGCCCACGACTATTTTCTAACGTGGATAAATCCAAGGTCAAAACCGCACAAACCCAAGTCAAAATGCTGCGTGGCTCATTGCAAACTTATCGCCTCGACGTCGGCGCCTACCCCACCACAGAGCAAGGCCTAGCGGCCATAATGAGCGCACCCAGCGACACTAAAAACTGGCAGGGTCCCTACCTAGAAGACGAACTCCCGAAAGATCCGTGGGGCCATGACTACCAATACAAAAGCCCGGCCAACAACCTCCAAGGCATTGCCCTCTACTCACTAGGCGCCGATGGCACACCCGGCGGCGAAGGGCTAGATGCTGACGTCGGCATCCTGGAAAAGTAATGCACCTGCAGCGCGCCTTCACACTGCTGGAACTGCTAGTCGTAATTAGCCTGATTGGTTTAATTGCGGGCGTAATAGCCCCCAGATTTTCCGATTTTGGCGACAAGCTAACCCTCAAAAATGCGCAGCTGGAAGTACGCCAAAAAATCAATGGGTTACCATTATTAGCACTGCGCAGCGCCAACCCGTTACGTATAGACGATCAAGGGGCTCCCACTGAGCTGCCGACTAATTGGCGGGTAACTGCCAATCCGCCCATTGTTTATCTAAGCAATGGTAGCTGTCTCGGCGGTCAAGTCGAGATCTGGCAAGGTAAAATCAAGCGCGCCGACGCACACCTACAGCCACCATTTTGCCAGTGGCCACGTTAAGATGCGCACCCTATCCCATCCGCATCGACTACCCCGCCAACAACAAGGCTTTTCGCTGCTCGAAGCCATAGTGGCATTGGTCATTCTCGCAGGAGCCTGTATGGCCCTGTTTGCCTGGATCAACACCAGCTTGAATCAACTGCAACGCGCCGAACTCTACGTCGATGCAACGCCCGCGATTAATAGCACCGCGCAATACCTGAAAAGCGTTGACCTGGCCCAGCGGCCAAGTGGCACGCTTACCTCCGGTGCCATAAGTGTCGACTGGAGCGCTCACGCCATAGAAAGTGACATGACTCGCGACAGCAACTATGCCAACAGCAACTTTCTCCTCTCGCTCTACGACGTAGAGCTAACCGCCCGAGGGGAAATACACAGCCTGCCCGCCCTGCACACACGAGTCGTTAACTACCGTTTAAAGCCTGGCCTAGCAGAGCTCGACGATGGTTTCTGAGGCAAAGTTTCGCGCCCGCCAACGCGGCATGACACTGTTAGAGCTACTCGTCGTCATGACCCTGCTCGCTTTAGTCAGTAGCTTGCTAATGCAAGGTTTTAGCAGCGCCCTAAGCACCTATGAGCGCGTGCAACGTAAGCAATCCGAAGGTATGCCACTCGAACTTGGCTATCGCTGGCTTGCCGACACCCTTGCTGGCGTCCAAGCAGAGCTTGACCCTCCACGCCAGTTCAAGGGCGACGCCCAGAGCCTTAGCGGTATTACTCAGCGCCCATTGCTAGGGATGTCCGGCCAAGTTAGCGCCTTCTCTTGGCAGCTAAACAATAGCCCCGATGGCCAGCTACAACTTAGCTACGGCCAGCCCGGCCAAGCACAATGGCTAATAGCCAAATGGCCCCCGGGCAGCCAAGGCAAATTTATTTATCGCTCACTTCAGGGCGCCCCCATTGACCACTGGCCTTACGCAGCAGAGCAAACAACCCCCTCTATTGATGGGCGAATTCCGCGCACCATATTGCTCGAAGTAACGCCTAGCAACGCCCCCCCACTGCGCTGGTACTTCAACTTACCCGGGCGTACCTTTCCACGCGTCGACTACCGTGATATTTAAATGAAACAAAAAGGTTTCGCCCTGATTGCCGTGCTTGGCCTACTGATGATTCTTTCGTTGGTGGCCACATTCATCGCCAACTACGCTGAACAGCGCCTAGAGCAAGCCCAGCAACTGCGCGAGCGCCTGCAAAGCCAGCTAAACAGCGACGCCAACATCGCCACGCTACTGCACATTATCGCCACGCGCCCACTAGTACTAAACGCCTATTTGCTGCAACCACCCGCCACTATAGAAGCCGACCTCGACATCAGCCCATTAGTGCGCCTCCGCCTAGACGGTCAACGCTATCAAGGCATTGGCCAAAGCGCCTTCAGCTTGCAAGACGAAGGTTCGCTACTCAGCTTAATCGAGCCAGACCGAGAACGCTGGAGCAACCTTTTTCGCCAGCACGGCTTACAACCCCAAGAGGCAGAACGCTTCCTCGATCAACTCCAGGATTACACCGACCAAGATGACCTGCGCCGCCTCAATGGTGCCAGCTCATCCGACTACCTAAGCCAAGGGCTAGCGCCACCGCCACAACGACTAATGATTAGCCCCGGGCAAATATTCAACCTGCTTGACGCGGCTAAATTAGAGCAGCCGTTACGCACAATGCTCACCCTGGCCACAGCGCGCAGCGGCCAACTGCACAACCTAAACACCATGCCCAAAGACGTATTACAAAGTATCCCCGGCATCGATGCAGCGCTGGCTCAAGGTTTAATTGACGCCCGCCAAAACAAACCATTCAACGACCTCGCCGATGCCAATGCGCGTATCGGACGTATCATCCCCCTTGACCCTCTCGCCATTCCTAGCCTGGCGTCCGCCTTTGTACGCATCCGTATCTGGCCTAGCGCGCTGTCTTGCAGACAGTCGATATGGCTTGGGATATCATCCACGCCCGGCTCCAGACAGACCCCTTGGGACATTGATTATTCCTTTACTTTCGACAATCAGCAGCCTTGTCCTGCACCTCAACAGCTGGCTAATGCGCCGCTGTTCTAGCATGCAATGGATGATTGACCGCCAGCGCACTCAGCAACAGCCCTATCAAGGGCTGCGCCCACGCACCCTACTGGCGCGCGATCTGTGCCTGCACTTCAGCCTCAGCTTCGATAAAATCCCAGCAGGCAAGCGCAACCAGGCACTACAACAACAACTGCTACTCCTCTCACCCTTTGCCGAGCCCGGCCATTATGTCGGCTGGCAAGGTAGCCGCGCGCAGCTTTGGCTTTGGGACCAAGCGGCATTGCGCGCACGCTTACCCGCCTGCGATCGATACAGCATCGTCCCAGATTCAGCCCTCAGCCTGGCGCAGCCGCTTGCGGACGGTGAGCGACTGATTAGCGGCTTGCACGGCTGCGAATGGCAACGCTGGCAAAACCAACAATTGCTCGACAGCCGCTGGCAGGCCAAACCCGAGTACGATAAAGAGTCTCTGCCGCTCGACCTAACGCAACGCACACCACTGCAAGCTGCGGACCTCCGGCTGTTGCAGCAAATGGGCCTAGGTGCCTGCGCAGCCCTCATGCTGGCACTATTACTGGTGCAAAGCGGTGCATGGTTAGACCTAGACCTGCAAAAACAAGCGCTACAAGCACAACTCAGCGAACTCGAGAACGATAACGCGCTGCAAATCCAAGCCCGCAACCGTGCGCTGCAAGCAAAACAGCGCTGGCTAAGCCGGCAAAGCCTGTTCGGCATTGGTCAAAGCGAACTAATTGCCCAACTGACCAACGCCTTACCAGAGCTCTCAGGCCTTTGGCAGCGCTATGACTACCAACCAGGACGCCTACAAATATTTCTCCGCGACCCACAACCCGACCCGCGCAACTACGTGCAGCGCTTAGACGCCACCGGCCTACTGAGCGATGTGCAAGTGCAGCTTGAGCAGATCAACGACATGGTCACCCTGCAAGCCACCCCCAAGCTCAACAGGAGCGAGCAATGAACGGCTGGTGGCAGCAGGAATGGCACAAAGCCCGCGAGCAACTGACCGCAAACCCACGCTTACGCCTAGGGCTGGCGGCCATCCCGCTGATCGCCTTGTTCTACCTGAACTTACTGGCCAGCGACGAGCGTCGCGAGCAACACGCGGCCATTGCCAGCCTGCACAGCGAGCTACGCGACGCACAGCAATTGGCCACGCAAAACGAATGGACTGAGCGCCTCGAGCAGGCGCGCGGCGAATTCGACAAACAGCAACTGGCCTACTTCGCCAGCGCCGACAGCGAAGCCTTGGCCCGTGCCGACATTCAAACCTACGCCAAAACACAGCTCGAGCGGCAACACCTGCAGCAGATCCGCATTGAGGTTTCCACCGCCGGTAAAAGCGACCCACAAACCCAGTTAATCCCCCTGCAATTGCAACTGGCCGGCACCGCCCAAGGCACTCAACTGTACGCACTGATCAGCGCACTTGAGAGCGGCACCCCACGCTATCGCATCGACAGCCTAAATGTGCAGTCACAATCTGGCCAAAGCTTACTCTTCTCACTGATTGCCAGCGTCTGGTACGCCCCCTGGGGAGCCAAGTGAAATACCTACTACCGATCCTCGGTGCCTGCGCCGCCGCCTTGCTATTAGGTTATCTGTGGCCGCTGCCCAACCCACCCACCGAAACAACTGATCAAGAAGCCTGGGTTTGGCCGAGCGCGCCCCAGCCGGCAGCCCCCAAAGCAGCACCCAGCAAGCTCAGCACTTATTGGCCAGGCACCGATGCAAGCAACCAAGCCGACAACAGTGCCTCCGAGCAAAGCCAAAAGAGCCCAGCCACCCATACCTGGCGCCTTATCGGCCTTATTCGTCAAGGCCAAAGCCACAGCGCCCAGGTACTAGACCCACAGCAACAGATACTCACCCTCAACATCGGTGACCCCCTTGACCCCCAGCGCCGGGTAACCACCATCGAAGCCACGCGCCTGCGCTGGCAAGATACCACTGGCGCTGCAGGCGAATTACTCCTTTACCCCCAGCCGACTGCAGATACCCGCACGCAGCCCGCCGTACAGCCCGAGCCTAAAAAATGATGCGCACAACCCGCTTCGCCTCGCCCCCTTTTGGCCGTAGCCTGCTCACACTCAGCCTGCTATTGCTCGCCAGTTGCAGCCTAAACCCCAATCCTGAGCCGCTCGCCGGGCCGATCCGCGCGCCCATCAAGCCCCAGGAGTACACGCAAAAACTGCAAGCCGAGACCACGCGCGACGAACAAGCGCGCAAAGCGCAGCGCTTCCAAGCGACCCCCAGCCAGCCACGCCAAGGTCCAAACTACGTCGAATCCGCCGCCGACACGCTTGGTCAAAACCTGACCGGCGCTCCTATCGCCATCAACCTAAACAACTACCCGTTGCCAGCCTTTATTAATGAGGTATTTGGCAATCGCCTCGGCCAATCGTTCAGCCTTAGCCCCGAACTGCAAACCAAGAGTGACCTAGTCTCGCTGCGCCTGAACGAACCCCAAACACCGAAAGACTTATTTGCCACCGCTCGCTTCGTGCTTACCGATTACGGCATATCTATCAAAGAGCGCGAGGGCGTACTGTCTTTTCAAGTCAGCCAAAATACCGCCAACGACAGCCTGCCGTTGCTCGTCAGCGGTAGAACGCTGCCTGACGTGCCCATGTCGCACCGGCCAATTTTCCAGCAAGTGCCGATGCGCGTGGTACGCAGCGAGTCGATGATTATCTGGCTCAAAGAAATGTTCCCCGGCAACACCCTGCAAATCACCAGCGACGCATTAACCAATACCGTGATGCTGCGCGGCCCGGTCGAGCAGGTCCGCCAAGCCAGCCAAGCCATCGAACTGTTTGACCAGACGACCCTAAAAGGCAGTCACAGCATAGCCATAAGCCCGATTTACTCGGATGCCGAGCAACTCGGCACGGCCTTGGTAAAGGTTTTGCAATCCGAGGGTTACGACGTTTCAGAAACCCCACCCCTGGGTGGCGTCATTGTTCTCAAGCTCAAAGAATTGCAGCGGGTGATAGTGTTTGCCGCCGACCCGGCAGTGCTCGCCACCGCGCGCCGCTGGGTCGAACTGCTCGACCGCCAGTCACAAGAAAAAGTCGAAAGCGGCCTGTTCGTCTACCAGGTCCGCAATACCCAAGCCGCCGGCATAGCCAGCATGCTCGGCGCGCTCGGTTACAGCGCCACCATCCCCGGCAGCGGGCTGGCCAGCAACGACACCCCGCCCGGCGGCAGCAGCGCGCTATCCTCCGGCGCCAACACCAGCAGCGCCAGCAGCACCCCCCTAAGCGCAAGCAACAATAGCCCGCGCACCATTACCGGCAACCCCGAGCAAGGCAGCGTAGTGGTCGACGCCAATCGCAACGCCATCATCTTTAAAGGCAGCGGTCGCGAATGGCTGCAACTACGCCCGCTGCTCGACGAACTCGACCGCGCAGTGCCCTCAGTGATGATCGACGTACTGCTGGCCGAAGTGAACCTCAACGACAAAGAAGGCCTCGGGGTTGACTGGAAGCGAGTCTCCACCAGCATCGGCGGCACCGACCTGATTTTTAACACCGCCAACGGTATTGGCAAAAGCGGCCTCAACATGGCCCTTAACAGCGCCGGGCAAACCAAGGCCATGCTCAACGCTTTTTACGACAACAAACAGGCAGTAATTCGCTCCAGCCCCAAGCTAATGGTGCGCAGCGGCGAAGAAGCGCAAATAGAAGTCGGCAATGAAATCCCGGTCGTTACTGGCACCACCCAGTCCACCGACACCCCCAACGCGCCCATCACCCAAACGGTTCAATATCGAAAAACCGGCGTACTCCTGAGCATCAAGCCGACGGTACAGGCCAACGGCGTGGTCGACCTATTGGTCAACCAAGAGCTATCAGAGGCGACCGACACCTCCAGCAGCACCGAAAACCTCACCCCAACCATCAATAACCGCAAAGTCAAAACCTCCATCACTTTGCGCGACGGCGGCTCGGTGATGCTCGCCGGGTTAATTTCCAGCAGCAAAGGCAAGGGCGACACCGGCGTACCCATTCTTGGCGACCTGCCATGGATTGGCTGGATGTTTAAATCCCAGAGCACCACCGTCAACCGTACCGAACTGGTGGTCATGATCATCCCCTACGTGATCCGCGACTTCGATGAGGCCCAGAGCCTGACCGAACGCTACCGCGAACAACTGCCACTCAACAACAGCCCAAGCCTTGAGCGGCGCGGCCTTAACCGCCTGCCCGCAGAAGCGAGCGGCCTGCCCGACAACGGCCTGCCAGACGCCGAGCCAGCCGCCACGCCATCGGCCGCCCCCGAGGCGCAGTTGCTGCGCTAACCCCCCCCCGGCGGGGCACCAACAGCACGGTACCGAGGCAATTAATCCCACTAAAACGCCCACTTAGCGACATTTTAACGGCGCAAAGCTTGCACTTTCATACAAGATGGTTATCATCGCGGCAGGCTAAATCTTCACAGATATACGCCCACTTACACGCATGCCGCTCGTTCCCTTCCGGAAGAGAGCGAGCACCAGTACGCTGTAGGTGCTTAGGATCAACTCGATTTCCTCGGGTTAAACATGTTTAATTGGAGAAACACCATAATGAAAAAGACACTACTAGCAGTTGCTATTACCGCCCTTAGCGCTAACGCTTTCGCCGCTAACTTGGACTACACCGTTAGCCCAGTTGTTACTCCAGTTAACACTGTAGCTAAGGAAGTTGTTGCTGCTAGCAACATCGCCCTGACTACCACTGACACCGTGTCTTGGCCCACCGGCTTCTCGGTTACCAACCAGAACTTGGTACGTCTGGACCTAACCAATGGCGCTAAGTTCACCGCTAACCCAACAATGACCGTTGCCGGCGTTGCTGCAACCATCTCTGCCGGTGGCGTTGGCGCAACTTACGTGATTTTCCAAGCCGGCGTCGCTACCAGCGGCACCTCGGCAGCACCAGTGGTACTGACTCTGGCTGGCCTGACTGCAGCTACCCAAGCCGACATCACTATCGGCTACAAGCTGTTCTCCACTCAGCCTGACGCTGTGGCCAACAACGCTAACACCGTTGCTGCTGGCACCTTCCCGTACGCCAAATTTGCCAACGGCCTGGTGTTCTCGGCAGCTGCCGGCGCCGCTACTGCCTCCAAGCAAATTGATGTAACTGCAGAGTCCAAGAAGTTCGCTAACACCACTGTTACCTCTAACGCCTTCGGTGGCCTGAATCTGTCGGTTAACGCCAACACTTTCGGCAGCAACCTGAGCGGTGCAGCTCTTACCCTGACCAACATGATCGGTACTACTGCCGTTCTGACCGTGTCGGGTAGCTTCAACGCTGCTGCTGCAGCAGGCGCTGGCAGCACACTTGCTGGCCTGGCTGCTACTAGCCTGGACGCTGGCAAAACTGCCATCACCTTCCCACTGGCTGCAGCACCTGTCGCCATCACTGGCGGTCAACTGATTTACGTTGCAACCGGCACCACCGCAATCGCACCGTCCCTGTTCAATGCCAAGCTGACTCTGGGTACTGGCGCTCAGGTGACTACTGCTCCTGCAGACGTGACAAGCATGGCTAACCTGGCCAAGACTGGCGCGAGTGATGATGTTGATCTGGCCCTTAAGCCAGGCGGCGTGTACAGCAACTTCGTGCGCATCTCTAACAAGTCAACCATCGCCGGCAATGTTTACATCACCGCAATCAACGATGCAGGCGCAAGCGCTACTTTCAACCTGGGCGACGTAGCCGGCCAAACCACTAGCGTTCTTGGCGCTGGTGCTTCGACCACTCAGCTGACCATTCAGAACATCTTCAACGCAGCCGCTGCCAAAGGTCTGGCACTGTCTGGCGAAGGCAAACTGCGCCTCGTAGTTGACGCTGAAATCACTGAAGGCAAGCTGGACGTGCAGACTTACACCGTGTCGAAAGACGCTAACAGCTTCGCCACGTTCTAAGCCTAACTTAGTCGTTGTACGCTGATAAAAGGGCAGCCCTCGGGCTGCTCTTTTTTTTGCCCATTATTTGCTTAATACCCTATGCCTTAATCTGGAGTGCTCGATGCTTGCACCACCCACCGATCGCCACCTCCCTGCCGCAGATGGCATTCGCGGCCTTGCCTGCCTGATCGTATTAGTAATCCATGGCATTAGTTTTTTTTGGCCTGCCAGCTTTCCCTACCTTAAGGGCAGTGGCAAATATGCGGTGTGGTTGTTTTTTGTACTTAGCGCGTTTCTGCTCGCCCAAGGCTTACAGCGCCGCGGCTTTAGCAAGGCCAGCCTGCGCGACTACGCCATCAGCCGCAGCCTACGAATTTTGCCGATGTTTATCCTAGCCTGCTTTATTTACTACTGGGCCGGCGTTGGAATTACCAACCTGGAGCAATTATGGGCGGTATTGAGCCTGCAACAAGGCACCATTCATCTCTGGACCATTGCGGTTGAATTCCAGTTCTATCTGCTACTGCCTTTTATCTTGTGGGCCGCATTACACCTACAAAACCGCTACGGCACCAGCGCACTGCTAGCCGGCGCGGCCGTATTGGTGCTAGGCCAGCAATACCTATGGCCGTATTGGCTAACCCCTGAGAACTCACCACTCACACTATGGTACCTGCCAACCTTCATATTTGGTGTAGTGGCTGGCTTGCTACAACCGCAACTCCGAGCGCAGCCTATAAAACACTTAGCCAGCGCCTTTGGCTTACTGACACTGGTACTTTTAATTATCGCCACACCCGGTGTGCGCGCCCTGATATTTGGCCCACCACTCAATACTAACCTGGCCGATAAACATCTTTACCTGGGTTTGCTTTGGGCAACTTTCATTGCCCTGTTAGTCGACGGCCAAAGCTTGGCCGGCCGCCTACTCAGTTGCAGGCCGCTGACGTTCCTAGGCACGGTCAGCTATTCAACCTACTTAATTCACTGGCTGATCATGGTTTACTTTGCCAAACACTGGCCAGAACAGCCACTGGCGCTCGCAGCCGCTATTAGCCTGTCGATAGCCATAGGCACCGCCGGCCATCAATGGGGCGAATTACCCCTTGAGCGCTTACGCAAAAGGCTTAGCCCATCAAGCAGAAGGACAAACGTTCAAGAGGCCGGCACGAGGAGTGGTTAAAACGAGCTAACTCGGAGCGCAGCAGTAACCCAACGATTGATAGCTGACGCACGCCAGCCATCTACACAGCACTATAGACCCGCACGAAGCCCCCCCCTGCACAGCGAGGCAACCCATAATATAAGGCTGTGTACCCGTTAGCTGTTGCAGGTTGATTTTGTAGGGTGGGGTTCAGCCCACCGCCGCGCGATAAGGGACTTGGCGGGCTAAAGCCCACCCTACTTTTTGCCATCAACACTTAACGGGGACATAGCCTAATATAAGGTGCGCTGACGCGACTGAACGCATCAGCCAGCCAATGTCCGGCGCAGTTCCGTGATGCGCCCCTCGCAAACCATATAGTGCGCGTCTTGCAGTAACGCCGTGCGGTCTTGCTCGCTACTGAGCGCCAGCGTATTACTGAAGTCACCCAGTCTGTGTACATAGTCGCCGATGAATTCGCAATTGCGCAGCGACTCCCAGTCAGTATCGGCCGGAGTAAAGACTTGCAGCGTCAGGTAATAGTCCTCCATAAACTTCATATCGTCATAGTAATGCAACTTCGACAGGTCGATCTGGTCGAGATCGAGCATAAAGCTGTGGAGCGGCGCATGATTAAGACGAACAAACTCCGCATGCGATAAGCCATATTCGTACGTTCTGTTGCGCTTAAGGATCAAGCCCGTCACAGCATCAACACTGGTCGAGTAGACCCTACCGAAACTCGCATTCTTACCGGTACGCTGCAGTCGCTTGACCAACCCCTGATAGGCGCACGGAAACAGCACGTCGTCATAATCGAGGAAGGCCGCATAACCACGCCCCACCGATTTGAGCGTCTCATTCAACATCAATGAGCGCAGATCCGGACTGCTGTCACTCGACTGATAGCGACGGATAACTGGCTCGCAGCCTTGCACCCAAGGTAGCCGCGCCAGTTCAGCTTCGAGCTGCACAAGATCATCATCGGATACGTCCTGAACCGCAAGGAAGGGGCGCACCCGACATCCTGCCTGCACTATCAGCGACAGCAACGCATTGACCAGCAACTCGCGATCACCCTTGCAATGAAAACGCATGACCGTCGAAACCAGCGGCTTAACTTCACCAGCATCGTCAACCTGCTCAGGCAAAATACGGAAGCAACTCGCCTTGCCGGCCACTTTGTAACCTTTAACGGCTGTTTTCTCAGGACGTAGCTCCATGCCCGACCTAGCCCAATAGGTAATTTCGAAATTCACCGCGTGCGGATCTTGGCAGTAGTCAGGATCGTTCAACACGCTGGCCGATATGCTGAAGCCTGGATGGCGCAAAGCCATCAACATTAGCGTTTCGATGCATGTCGACGGAAAAACGTAGGGAGCGTCGAAGTTCAGTGTGAAATCTACGCTCGCTTGCGACTGCAATGCACAGTCAGCGCCCAAATCAAACAACTGGCCTACCAGCACGGCATCATCAACCACGACCGTGCTTTTTTTGAAAATCGTTGAATTGGCCAAGCAATGGACGAACTTATGCCGTGCGTCACCATCCTGCGCAAGCCACTCTCGCACTTCGTCCGCCAGTTTCAATTTGACGACGACACGCTTGTCGATCCGGCTCGCCAAGTAGCGCGTTTCATTAAAGGAGTAGTCGCACAGCGCCCGGCCGACAGAGTTCAGATAGCCATAACCGAATCGCGTGTCGGGCTCCAAATGCGCACCCTCAGCCCACTCGTTCCAAGCATTTACAACGATAAAACGACGATCCACCTCAAGCTCACGCACCGAGTAATCAATCAGATGCTCCAGCCACTCTTGGAATTTCGGGGTCGTGAAGCGATGCAATGCAAGCGCTTCAGAGCCGTAACGGGCGGCATTGTCCCAAGTTGGCACCAATGAGCGAAACAGCACGCAGTCTTTGACCAACTCCTTGTGCATGTAGTGGTCGGCTACCTCGCCATAATCCAGAACGCTGCCATTTACCGGCCAGTAAGGCTTAAGTTTCGGGCGCATATCAGCGACCGCCCCTCCGGTCCAATCCTGTAAAGGGCGTTCAACGGCAGCGTCCATGCCATAGTGTGCTGGCGAAACGGCACCACGGGTGAGAGTCGCGACTACATAGGGAGGTTTAACGCCATTGAGCACACACTCTTCACGCCAGATGCACAGGTAATCCTCGACATGCTCCATCGCAGAGGGACGGTAGATGAACAGCACCGGACGACCATCAACCTTGATGTAGCGCTTATCCTTGAAGAAAGGCATCAGGTAGCGAATGAAGTCGAGCGCATCGTCCTTCGAATAGACTTGCCCAAGGAGAATTTCACTTTCATTACCATCCCAACGTCGAGTCCAATTTTCGTTGGCCCAGCAAAAGCTGAACGGCATGTCGATATCCGGATTGGCCAAGAGCATCTGCGCCGGCATTTCAAGAATAAGTCTTCCCGAGAACCAGTAGTGATAGAAGACCATGCCGTGGACACCGGCCTGCCGCATCATTTGCGCCTGCAAGGCTAACTGCTCAGGGGAGCCTAAGTGGTAATAGCCGATGTCAGGATGAGGGACATGCTGCTGATAGTGTCCCTGGAAGAGGGGATTGGCCGCACGAACCTTGGTCCACTCAGTAAAATCTTTACCGTGCCACGCATCGTTTTCAGGTGTGGGATGGAACTGAGGCAGGTAATAAGCCAGCACCTTGACACTGTCGTGAACGATTTCACCGGAATAGTCGTACTGCTCTTCAAAGAAAGGCTGCGACTCTGGCGAGAGCTGCGGCGATTCGAGTCGGTAATTTCTGCCCTCGTGGAGGGTGCTGAAGACCAACACCAGCCTCTCCAGAGCATGCGCCAGGGTAGCATCGGCAGCGATGGGTTCCTCAGCAAAATCTTCATAGGCGAGCGGTAGGCTCAGAAACTCTCGAAGACACCCGCCCTTCGCCCAGAACATGGCGCCCTGCGGAAACTCAATATGCTCGAAATCATTAATGTCGAAGTCGGCATGCTCAGCAAGCAATGCTTGGGCAATACTGTAATTGTCGCTCCATCCTGTATTGTCCCAGCTTGCGATGTGATTACCCGCCGCATAGACGACCTTCGCATCTTTAGCGAACAAACCTAGGATTTGAGAAACGGCGGACTTAGAACCGCAAAGACTGCTCATCAGCGTATCGAACCAACCTGACAAACTCTCTTTATGCGGGCTTTTCTTGGTGTGAAAATGCCCCACCACATCGTAACCAGCGAGCCGCTTGCCGAACTGAGTGATGAATGGCGCCACATCCCTGCCTCGGTTCGGTACCGCCTCAGCGATAACCTTGTGAGCCAGCGCAAGCTCTGATCTGAACCGTTGCGCACATAAGGCTGCATCCTGCCCCTCAGGCACGGAGAGGAAAAGATCAAAAGCAACCGGAATATTCCTCAGATAGCCAATGCACTCATCAGTCATATCCGCGTAAAACACATGAAGATGCACAGCAACCGTAAGTTCGGAAAGCGGCTCATCCCTATATGGGTAAGGATCTAGGTAATACGGCACCACCTTGAAAGTGTCGTAAAGTTGCGCGTCTCGCTCCGACATGGGGCAAGGTGAAAAATCGTCAAGCGTAATCTGCTGCGGCTTTTGCACTGCGGCCTGGATCAGCGCCATTGCATGACGAACGCCCCCACTACGCGCCTCAACGAAAAATTTTTTGGCAAGATCTGGACGGGCTAATACCAAGCGGGAAGCGTGCATCACCAACTGCGCAAATGACCTACGCGGCACCAGCACGCTGACGGTTCCCGATAGAGAGGGAACCATCCGCCCCTCGCGATAACCATGCTTCAAATAATGGAGTAATGGATTGACGCCACTAATACGAACATCCGCGTAACGCTCAAGATAGGCTTTCGTTGAAAAGAACTCTGCTGGGTTCCTCCCCTCCGCCCAACCGCCACCAAGGAAGTGCTTGAGCGGGTCAATGCCTGCCGCTGCGACGTCAGGATAAGTTGCGAGGTAATACTCAGCATCGAACAGGCCACTGCGCATCAAGCGCTTACGAACATGCTGCATATGCAGCCTACCAAGCCCAAGTCGTCGCGCCAGTGCCTTGATCAGGCTTTTAACCGCTGATCTTCCTGTGCGGGAAACGGCCAGAGCATACTGGATTTGGTACTTTTCTGCGGTCCGCTGCGCAAGGACGCCCTCCAACTCTATTACTCGCGCACGCTCGGCAAACAACAAGTTTTCCTGGAGCGATAGCTGCCTTGCCTGCAGGTCCTGTTGTGCACTCAGGGTAGAAAACTGTTGATTCGCTACATCCAACTGTTGATGCGTTAACTCCAGCGACCCACTCAACTCATTGAGCCGCTCACCAAGCTGACCGATAGACAGATCTTTCGCTGCCAAGCATTCGCTGAGTTGCGCGCCCTGATCCTCCATGGACTGCATTAGGCGATGGTCTGGATAGCGCCCAAGCAAGGACGCATGCAGCGCTTCAACTTGCTCTATTACTCGACTGTCATCATCAATGCGCTCAGAGGTCAAGTCCGATAACAACGCACTCAGCCTTAGTGTATCCGCCGGCGCAGCCCGGTCGAGCTTCAAATCTTCCGGAGCGAAGTCGTTCCGGCGCAACGAGTGTTCGAGAAATTCGTTCTCGTACTCAACAAGCTCCGGACTGCCATCAACGAATGGCAGTCCGACAGAACGCGCGATGCGAGCCAACTGCTGCGCAGGGTTACGAAGCATCAGGTCGTAATCCACAAATACCCGTTGCGCACTCCCCGTGTGTTTCACGGAGAGCAGCATATGTTCGAACCACAGCAGATAACTCTTCTCCAGTGGAAAATCATTCCGCCGAGCTAAAGAATGAACGACGCTCATCGGATTTCGGCAGGCAATCACATAGCTGACCGTCACTCCAAGGTGCTCGAAAACGTCAAGCCAGAACGGCATTAACCTAGCCATCCGCGGGTCTTTCAGCCCAAGCACGTCGATATCGGCGAGCTTATCGCGCATAAGTTGGACCGCACGTAACTTGAAGCCGTCGATGATCGAGCCTTGAAACTCACTGCACATTATCGGCGCGAATGAATGCCAATCGTGTCCGAGGGCGCTCAATAAATCGACATCGAAGGCGGTGACGTCCATGTCTTCCCAGAAGCCTTTGTCATTTATGCCTTCTTCTGGGGGTAGCAGTCGATCGCCCAAGTCGACTCCGAGCACTTGCAACCCACGAGTTATTACGCTTGTCCCACTACGATGCATACCCAGCACAGCAATAATATGTTTCTGTTTCATATTCATCAATTCTTGTATTCGAAATCGGAAGTGCATTTGAAGTCGACGACACCCGTCGTGAGATTGCTAGCAACAGGCAATACACGAAATAAGCAGGCATCCAGCAGACGATGCAGATAGGTTTCGCTGCCAGCAATAACCCCCATCACTCCCGAGTTGAGGAAGTAAGTACCCGGATTAAGGTTGCATTCGAAGCTGAAGGCGACCTGAACCGTCGAGCCTGGCGACACATAACTTATGGAATCGCTTGCACTAGCTGAGCTAGCCGCCCCGCCCAGTTCGACACCCGATAGTGTCTTTATCATCATGCCGAAGCGGACCGTATCAGCCGAACTGGCGAAGTCCACTTGATAACTGTAGCGATAGGTTCCTCCGCGATTCAGGCAGTTGACTCGCTCACCAGCCAAAGTGCGTATCTCGGGATTTTTTATCTGCGCGCCATGAGACTCGTACGCAAGCACGCTCGTGGATTGCAGATACGGATCAAAAAACTCATCAATCTCAGCTCTGCCACCTACTCTATTGGGGGCAGAGCTGACCGCAGCACCCTCTTTAATGGCTGGAGCTAACTCTATTTCATGATTCGCTTGAACGTCCGCACGAATAGAAGCCACTTTATCGGCAGGTGCATAGAGTAATTTCTGGTATTGGCCAATCACCAACTTGGGGAGGCCTTCTGTGAGTTTTTCCCCGGCATCAAGCAGTATCGCACGATCACAAAGATCAATAACTGTACTGCCTGAGTGAGATACAAACAGAATAGTCGCACCACTTTTCTTGATCGCCTCAATTCGTGCAAAACACTTACGCTGGAATAACTCATCACCAACAGAAAGAGCCTCATCAACAATCAATATCTGCGGATCCGCATGAATTGCCACCGCAAATGCAAGACGCACCATCATACCGCTGGAATAGCTTTTTACTGGCTGATCAATGAAGTTGCCGATTTCTGCAAATGCTTCAATTTCGGAAAACTTTGCATCCGTTTCTTTTCTGCTCAGCCCTAGCACCGCGGCATTCATATAAACATTTTCACGACCGCTAAACTCTGGATTGAAACCCGAACCCAGTTCCAGTAGCGCTGCAATCCGGCCAACCGTGACAGCACTGCCATGCGTTGGATTAAGTGTTCCGCAAATTATTTGCAGAAGCGTAGACTTACCACTGCCATTACGGCCGACAACACCTACTGTTTCACCCTTCTTAACCTCGAAGGACACTGAGTTCAACGCCCAGAACTCACGGAAATATTGCTTTCGGCTCCGAGCGAACATTTGCAGGAGCCGATCCCGCGGCTTGTCGTAGATATGGAAGCATTTACTAAGGTTGCTGACGGCTATGGCGACTTCAGAGGACATCGGCAAACCCCTTACGCGTCTTCTGGAACCACGCAAAACCCATCCAGAAAAATACAAATGCCAAGAGATAATACCTCGCCAATTGAAGTAAATCGGGAACCTGTCCAAGAAAAAGAAGACTGCGGACCACCTCAATCGCGGGGGTCAGTGGATTGAAGAAAAGCAGATGTCGATACTCTTCCGGCAGGGCCGTTATCGGATAAAAGATCGGCGAAAGAAACATTAGCACCGACGTGAGCACTCCGATAAATTGACTGACATCACGTAAATAAACACCCACTGAAGCCAAAAACCAAACCAACCCCAAAACGAACAACATCAACGGTAACAGCACTATCGGAAGCAAAAAAGCCGCAACATGGATCTCTCCGAAAAACAATGAATATGCCACCAGCCAAACACTAAGACTCACTAGAAAATGAAATAATGCCGACCCCATAGTTACGTAGGCTAGTATTTCGAGTGGGAACACCACCTTTTTAACATAGTTAGTATTGGCTATAATTAGATTGGGCGCGCGATTGATACAATCTGCAAAAATATTGAATACCATCAAGCCTGCAAACAACATGAGTGCAAATTCTGTCTTAGACTCACTCCCCACATTCCAGCGTGCCTTGAATACCACACTAAAAACGAACGTATATACGGCCAACATAAATAAAGGGTTAAAAAAAGACCACAGCAACCCCATTACAGAACCTTGATAGCGACCGACTACCTCACGCTTCGTTAATGCGACTATAAGGGCGCGATTGCGCCAGAATCCGCGCAGCATTTCTGCTGGAAGCCAAGAAAAAACTCTCATCCAATAATCACCTCAGCCGGCGCGAACAATGCCGCGCAGGGATATTTAAGCGATAGCGATAGCGATAGCGATAGCGATAGCGATAGCGATAGCAGACCATGGAATGCCCCGCCCCATCATTCCGAGCAATATTACGCTTTTTCTGCAGCGCGAAATAGCTGGTGGTCTTGTAGAGACGGTCGACGCTATCCGAAAGCACTAGAAAGTCGCGAGCGAAGCCTTCCGACACCCACAACTGAAAAAATACAGAGCAACTCTCACTCCGACTTAACAGCCAACTTACAAGGCAGGCTAGCGAGCCCGCCGATTTGCCCGCGCCGCGCCGCTCTGCTAGTGTCGCGCCCGTTCTAGCCCGCCGAGAGAGCCACCATGGCCCGCAAAAAAGCCGCCGCTGATTTCGAACATTCCTTAGCCGACCTGCAAGCACTGGTTGAGCGCTTGGAGAACGGCGAGTTATCGCTGGAAGACTCGCTAAGCGCCTTCGAGCAGGGCATTCGCCTGACCCGCGAGTGCCAAGGCGCGCTGACCCAAGCCGAGCAAAAAGTACAAATGCTGCTCGAAAGCGACGGAGAACTGCAGCAGGTCGACTTCGATGCTGAGCCGTTAGCATGATTGCCGCGTACCAAGCGCAGTGCCAAGCGCGCGCCGATACGGCGCTGAGCGAACTATTGGTGGCCCCACTGAGCGAGCTTGAGCGGCTGTATGCGGCCATGCGCTACAGCGTGGTTAACGGCGGCAAGCGGATTCGCCCGTTACTGGTGTATGCGGCCTGTGAAGCCCTCGGCGGCACGGCCGAACAAGCCGATGGCGCCGCCTGTGCGGTGGAGTTAATCCACGCCTATTCGTTGGTGCATGACGACTTACCAGCGATGGACGACGACGATTTACGTCGCGGCCTGCCGACGACTCATATTGCCTTTGACCAAGCTACGGCGATTCTGGCCGGCGATGGCTTGCAAACCTTGGCTTTTGAAGTGCTGGCCGATGGCAGCCGCAATCCGCAGGATGCCGACACTCGCTTGCGCATGCTCAGCACTCTGGCCCGCGCCGCAGGCTCTGCTGGCATGGTCGGTGGGCAGGCGTTTGATCTGGGCTCGGTCGGGCACAAGCTCGATCAAAGCGCACTGGAATTGATGCACAGACACAAAACTGGCGCGCTAATCGAAGCCAGCGTCAGCCTTGGCGCACTGGCCAGCGGCCAAGCCGATGCCCGCGCTTTGGCTGCGCTGGCCAGTTATGCGCAGGCGATTGGCCTGGCGTTTCAGGTACAGGACGACATTCTTGACGTTGAAAGCGATACCGCTACCTTGGGCAAACGCCAAGGCGCCGACATCGCCCGCGACAAACCGACCTACCCGGCGCTGCTCGGCCTAGAGGCCGCCAAGGCCTACGCCCTAGCGTTGCGCGACCAAGCATTGACGGCCCTGCAAACCTTCGACAGCCGCGCCGAACCGCTGCGCGCCCTCGCCCATTTCATCGTCGCACGGCGCAGCTAAGTAGACCGGATTAGCGCAGCGTAATCCGGGGAATAAAGCCTAATCCGGGGGATAAGGAGAAGGGGGATAAGCGACGAGTCTCGGTTCTCTTAAACGGTGCAAGCGCCTGCGGCGATTGCACCCTACAAGTCTAATGCTCAGCGCCACTCGGTACTGCGGCGCACCACCAGTAAATGCGCACTAATCAATAGCCACGGCAGCAGTAAGCCGACAAACAAACCCATCACCAGCCCGCGCACGCCTTGCCACAGCAGCGGTTCAAGACCGAGCAAAGGTTCGAGCTTTTTCAAGCCCAACTGCAGGGCGATAAACGCCAGCGAACCTATCACTGCCACCACCCCACGCTGCCAGAGTAAAACCGGCGTGGCGAAGGGCAACTGCGCGCTGCCCAGCAGCATTCCAACCAGCATGCCCGCCAGCAGCGGGATATAACTCGGCGGCGTGCCCGGCCAGGTGAAGAAACTCAGCAGCGCCACTGCCGCAATCAAGCCCAGGTGCCACGGAAGATGGCGCGCCGCCCAGCAGCGCCAATCTTTAATCTGCGCGAACAACAGCAACATGGCGGCGCCGATCAAGCCACCACCGAGCACGTCTTCCAGATCGTGAGCAGCCAGATACAGGCGGCTGAACATAATCGCCAGCACAATAAAACCGCACAGCCACCACGCCCAGGTGCGGCGCAGCTCGTAGGCCAGCCAGAGCCAGAGCACCACCGCCACCTGTGAGTGCCCGGAGGGCAAACCGTAACTGGCACCGACCAAATCATCCAAACGCATGGCCAGCGGCGGGCGCGGGTCTTGCCAGAGATCTTTCAAGTAAGCATTCAGCAGCGCATTGACCGACACCAAGATAAACAAGCGCAAAAACAACGGCCGCTGCCAGGCCCAATAACCCAGCGGCAGGAAGAACAAAATAAACTTCTCGTAACCGAGCAAACTAACGCCGTGCATCAACACCGTCAGCCAGTCGCTGCGCAGCGGCAGCACCCAGTCGAGGTTATGCAAAAGGTGCTGCAAGTAATCAGACATAGCAAACCTTGGCGGAGGAACCGCTCTTATTAAAAATCAGCGCCTTTATTAAGCCATTGCCCAAGCGCAAGCAAGCCGCCAGACGAAAAGCCGCGCGAAAATAAACCCTCGTTACCAGCACCTGCGCCAATGCATTGCTTGGGCTGGCTGCCGCGCTTCGGGTAAACTGGCGGATGTTTGCCGCCCTTTCCGCCCAATAACGCGATGCGCCCGATGCCGACGACCTTTCACCATATTCCCCGTGAGCGCCCTGTAACGCCGTTGCTCGACCGTGCGAGCACGCCGGACGGCCTGCGCCGCTTGGCCGAGGCCGAACTCGACGGGCTGGCGGATGAGTTACGCCAGTACTTGCTGTACACGGTTGGGCAGACGGGCGGGCACTTTGGTGCGGGCCTTGGGGTGGTCGAACTGACCATCGCCCTGCATTATGTATTTGATACTCCGGACGACAAGCTGGTCTGGGACGTTGGCCATCAGGCCTATCCGCATAAGATTCTCACCGGCCGGCGCGAGCAGATGGGCACGCTACGCCAGAAGGATGGCATCGCCGCCTTTCCGCGGCGCAGCGAGAGTGAGTACGACACCTTTGGCGTCGGCCACTCCAGCACCAGCATCAGCGCCGCCTTAGGCATGGCCATCGCCGCGCGAATGCAAGGCAGCAAGCGCAA
>JAIETJ010000045.1 GCA_019745275.1 Pseudomonadaceae bacterium
GAATTTTACTGACACTGCGTAACTGGCCCGCCCGGCGGCCAACGAGGATAACCATGAGCAAGACTAACGAATCCCTGATGCAACGCCGCCAAGCTGCCGTACCGCGCGGTGTTGGCCAGATCCACCCGATCTTTGCCGAGAAGGCCGAGAACGCTACGGTGACCGACGTTGAAGGTCGCGAGTTTATCGACTTCGCCGGTGGCATCGCGGTGCTCAATACCGGTCACTTGCACCCGAAAATCGTCTCCGCGGTGCAGCATCAGCTGACCAAGCTGTCGCACACCTGCTTCCAGGTATTGGCTTACGAGCCCTACGTTGAGCTGTGCGAGAAGATTAACGCCAAGGTGCCGGGCGACTTCGCGAAGAAAACCCTGCTGGTTACTACTGGCTCGGAAGCGGTCGAGAACGCGGTGAAAATTGCCCGTGCCGCCACTGGCCGCGCCGGCGTGATCGCCTTCACTGGTGCTTACCACGGCCGCACCATGATGACCTTGGGCTTGACCGGTAAGGTCGTGCCGTATTCGGCTGGCATGGGCATCATGCCGGGCAGCGTGTTTCGTGCGCAGTTCCCGTGCGCACAGCACGATGTGAGCGTCGATGACGCCATGGCGAGCATCGAGCGGATTTTCAAAAATGACGTTGAGCCGCGTGACATCGCCGCCATCATCATTGAGCCAGTACAGGGCGAGGGTGGCTTCTACGTCGCGCCCAAAGACTTTATGGCCCGTCTGCGCGCCCTCTGCGACCAGCACGGAATTTTGCTGATCGCTGACGAAGTGCAAACTGGCGCCGGCCGGACAGGCACCTTCTTCGCTATGGAGCAAATGGGCGTGGTGGCTGACCTGACCACTTTCGCTAAGTCCATTGCCGGTGGTTTTCCAGTCGCCGGTGTGTGCGGCAAGGCCGAGCACATGGACGCGATCGCGCCGGGCGGTTTGGGCGGCACCTATGCCGGTAGCCCGATTGCCTGCGCGGCAGCTTTAGCGGTGCTGGAAGTGTTCGAGGAAGAGCAACTGTTGGAGCGTTGCAAGGCCGTTGGCGAACGTCTGGTAACGGGTCTCAAGGCTATTCAGGCCAAGCACAACAGCATTGGTGATGTACGCGCTTTGGGCGCCATGATTGCCATGGAATTATGTGAAGGCGGCGACCTGCACAAACCGAATGCCGCGCTGACCGGACAGATAGTGGCCAAGGCCCGCGACAAGGGCTTGATTCTGCTGTCGTGCGGCACCTACGGCAACGTCCTGCGGGTGCTGGTGCCACTCACAGCACCGGATGCGCAAATGGATAAAGGCTTGGCGATTATCGCCGAGTGCTTCGACGAACTCGCTTAAGGCTCACCAGTCAGGCGATTTATTGACCCGCTTCGGCGGGTCTTTTTTTGCCTGGGTAATGGGCTTTAGGTCGTTGGCCGCTGCGTTCGTTGCGTGCGGCTAGTTAAGGCTGCGGCACGTCGGTCACCAGCGCCAAGCTCAACTGCACGCTGTGCTGGTCGGCAAGGTTTTCCAGCGGTTGGGGGCGGTCGATAAAATAACCTTGCGCGTAGTCGATGCCGAGGCTGCGTAGGCAGTCGAGGGTGGCTTGGCTTTCAACGAATTCGGCTACGGTTTTTAGCCCCAGTTGCTGGGCGATTTGCTGCATGGAACTGACCATAGCTTGGTTGATTGGATCGTGTTCTAAACCGCTGATAAAGGTGCCGTCGATCTTCAAAACATCCAGTGGCAGGTGACGCAGGTACGCATAGGAGGCAAAGCCGCTGCCAAAGTCGTCGAGTGCCACTTTGATGCCTTGCTCGCGAAGCTGGGTAATCCATTCAGCCGAGGCGCCGATCTCGCCAAGCGCGACCATTTCAGTCACTTCAATGCACAGCTTGCTGCCTAGCAGTGGGTTGCGCGCCAGTTGCTCTTTGAGCAGTTCATGGATCTGTTTGTCTTGCAGTGAGCTGCCGCTGATGTTCAGGTTTACCTGAGCCAGTTGGCGCAGATGTAGCGGATTTTCCGCCATCCAATCGAATAGCCGACGGATTACCCAGCGATCAATGGCGCTGAGTAATCCGTAGCGCTCGGCCGCCGCGAGGAATTCGCCGGGAGTGACCCACTCAGTGGTGTGTGGGTCGCGGTAGCGCAGCAAAATCTCGTAATGCAAGCCCTCCTCTGGCTGTTGCAGGGCCATGACTGGTTGAAAAAACAGGGCAAAATGTTGGTGCTCGATGGCGGCGCGCAGGCGGGTAATCCACTGCAGTTGGCGCTGATGCTCCAGCAGCAGGCCGTCGGCCGGGTTAAACCGGTGCACCCGGTTGCGCCCTTGATGTTTGGCTCGCTGGCTGGCGCTGCCGGCCCAGTTCAGGGCGGTTTCCCAGTCGCTCACCGCGCTGCTGAGTTCGAGCAGGCCAATGCTGGCAAATAGGCGAAACGGCCGGCCTTGCCAACTAAATACAAAGTGCTCGACGCAGCCGCGTAATGCTTCGGCTTGTGCCATAGCGCTTGGCTCGTCGAGGTGGGTGAGCAGTACGGCAAACTCATCACCGCTGATGCGCGCCAGTTGGGCCGGGGTTGGTAACTGTAATTGCAGTGCGTTGGCGAGTTGACGCAGCAGTTGATCACCGGCCGCGTGCCCGCACAGATCATTGACCTGTTTAAATTGGTCGAGATCGAGGTAAAGCAGGTGGCTGAAACTGTGGTTGTCAGGGCGGCTCAATGACTCTTGCAGCAAACGCTCCATCTCGCGGCGATTAAGCAGGCCGGTCAGTGAATCATGGGCGGCCAGATGCTGTAGATGCTGCTCGAGGGCGCGGCGCTCAGTAAGGTCTACCACTATGCCTTCAATACAGTCCTGCTGGGGCTGCAGCTGTAGCGACAAATAGATCCAGCGCTCAGTGCCGTGCTGGTCGCGCACTTGGCATTCGCCACTGGCGGTAGGCTGCGTGAGGCTTAGCTGCAAAAATAAATGTGCCCAGTCTGAGGCTTTTACAAGGCTTTGGATCGGCCGCCCAAGTAGCTGTTCGGTCTGTTCTGGAGGCAATCCGAGCAGGCGCATAAAGCTTGGGTTAGCTTCGACAATTAGCCCGCTGCGGTTGCAGCGCACAATGCCTTCGGCGGCGTTATTAAACAGGGCTTGATAGCGTTCGAGGTGGCCGATGGCCTGTTGTTGGCTGGCGAGTAAATCGGCGCGAATCATGTCCAGCTGCATGCCACTGAAAATGCCGAACATAAAGAAGCTGACAGCGGGTAGGTACAGACTAACCTGGCTTAGCCACGGCAAGTCGGGCAGTACTCCGGCGCGGCTAAGTGGCAATAGAATCATCAGGAGCAAGGTGGCCGACCAAAATACGCTGAGCGACTTGGCAAACGGCCGGCCCAGCTTGACGCCGTAAAAGGTCATGGCCAGTTGCAGTAGGCCGTTGCTGAGAAATACCAGGTTCATCCACTGCTGCTGTCGGTAATCATTGATACCCAGCACGGCAGGCAGCGCGCTGAGTAAAATCAATGTAAAAAACACAGTGCACAGCCAGCCCAGCCGTCGTCCGTGTAAAGCCAGTACGTGCTTAATAAATAGCGTGCTAAATACCAGGCAGAGCGCGCCTGCCAGATTAAGTAGCGCGGTCGTCAGGCTCGGCCATTGCGGCCAGAGCATGTTTACCGGGCCAAGAATAGCGGCGTAGTACAGGCTTGCGCTGAGCAGCGTGGCACAGTAATAGCCCAACTGCGGCTCACGCAGGGCGCTGTATTTGAGCAGATGAAACAGCGCCATAATCAGCAGTGCGCCGCACAGTAAACCGGCGTGTAACCATTTTTGCGCGATCAATTGTTTGCTGGCGCTGAGCGAGACGATCTGCACCGGCAAGGTAAGCGAGCTGCTGCTGACGATGCGCAGCAATAGGCTGTGCTCGCCGTTATCAAGGGCCGGCAGCGCCAGCATAAAATTGGGGTAGGGCGCGCTGCGCTGGCTGAACGGCAGTAAGTCGCCAGTCTCGAGCAGGCTTGGCGGTTGCTCGGGGCTAAGCAGCCACAGTTGGATGTGGTCAGCGTAGGGGTTGTCGAGCACCAAAAACAGAGGCTCGGGGCTGCTGACCTGCAGGCTAAAACCCAGCCACCATGCGCTGGCAGAGTAACCTAAATGTGGGCTGCTGGTACTGACTTGGCCGTGCTCTTGCAGTTGTACCAAGGCTTGGCTGACGGTTAGGCTGGCGTGGGGGTCTTCGAGCAGTAGGCTGCGCTCCACGGGGACCGGTTGCTGCAGACGGTGCGCGTCAAGTTGCAGGCTCGGCAGATCGGCCCATGCGGAGCTGGCCAGCAGATAAACCCCCAGCAGTGACAAAACGGCTTGCAGACGCTGCAACATCAACGGCACCTTTGGCTCGTTAATCGAGGATGGCCGAACTTCTCGCCGAGCCGTGTGCGCACCTTCGATAATGGAATAATTGTAGTCCAGCTTCGGCGAGGTGTTGGGCTGGCAGGTAAATTCTCAGGGGGGTATCTAACTGGCCGCTACGGCCACTTACGCAGGCTTGGGTTGACTGCTAGGGTGGTGCTTTCTGACGCCCGCACGAGTGATTAGCAGCATGAAAACCCTAGTTGAGCACCTCGCCCAGTACGCCGCCTACCACCGTGACCGCCGCAATATCGCCACGCACTTTATCGGCATACCGCTGATAGTGCTGGCAGTCGCGGTACTGCTGTCGCGTCCCGGTTTGTCGGTACTTGGCCTGTGGCTGTCGCCGGCCAGCTTGACGGTCATCGCGGCGGCCGGTTTTTACCTGCGTCTGGATCTGCGCATTGGTGTGCTGATGACCGCCTTGCTGGGCTTATGCCTGTGGGCGGGGGCGCTATTGGCTCAGCAGAGCACGGCTGTTTGGTTGGGTTGGGGGTTGGGCTTGTTTGTGCTTGGTTGGGTGATTCAGTTTATTGGCCATTACTACGAGGGCCGCAAACCAGCCTTTGTTGACGATGTTATGGGCTTGGCTGTTGGTCCGCTGTTTGTGGTGGCCGAGTTGGGCTTCTTGCTCGGTTGCCGTGACGAGGTGCGCGAGGCCGTTGAGCAGCGTGCCGGACCGAGTTGCATACGCAAGCCGTAGCGCGTCCGCGCGACGGTTCAGTGGTTATTCGCGACAAGCTGCTGGGACTTTCGCGCCAATTACAGCGATAATGAGTGAACGCTTGTTCATTCAGTGTTTTTCTCTTTGCTTGAGGCCTGCTTCCCATGTGGTACAACGGTTTGCTCGACTTGTCGGCTTGGCAGTTATTGGCAGTTACCCTGCTGATAACCCACGTGACTATTGTTGCTGTTACGGTTTATCTGCATCGCTATTCGGCGCACCGCGCGCTTGAGTTGCACCCCGCGCTGAAGCATTTCTTTCGCTTCTGGCTGTGGCTGACCACCGCGCAAAACACCCGCGAGTGGACCGCTATTCACCGCAAGCACCACGCTAAATGCGAAACCGTTGATGACCCGCACAGCCCGGTGATCAAAGGCTTGCGCACCGTGCTATTGACCGGTGCTGAGCTGTATCGGGCCGAAGCTGAGAACCCAGACACCCTGCGGATTTACGGCAAAAACTGCCCTGAAGACTGGATTGAACGTAACGTTTATTCGCGCTTTCCGGTGGGCGGCATCGCCATTATGGCGGTCATCGACCTCGCCTTGTTTGGCGTGCTGGGCATGACTGTGTGGGCCGTGCAGATGATGTGGATTCCGGTCTGGGCAGCTGGTGTGGTTAATGGCTTGGGCCATGCTGTGGGCTACCGCAATTTCGAGTGCCGCGATGCAGCGACCAACTTGTCGCCGTGGGGCATCATCATCGGCGGTGAAGAACTGCATAACAATCACCACACCTACCCGAACTCCGCCAAGCTCTCGGTTAAGCCTTGGGAGTTCGACATGGGCTGGGCGTGGATTCAACTGTTCAGCTTCCTGCGTTTGGCCAAGGTCCAGCGTGTGGCGCCGATTGCCCATCGGGTGGCCGGCAAGGGTAATCTGGACATGGACACCGCTATGGCGATCCTGAATAACCGCTTCCAGATCATGGCCCAGTACCGCAAATTGGTGATCGGGCCACTGGTTAAGCAAGAAGTGGCGAAGGCCGATGCGTCGGTGCGTCACCATTTCCACCGCGCCAAGCGCCTTCTGTCGCGTGAGACCAGTTTGCTCGACGCGAAGCACCAAGCGCGCATTCAGCGCATTCTGGAAGACAGTCAGGCGCTCAAGGTGATCTACGAGAAACGTTTGGCGTTGCAGCAAATCTGGGTCAAGACCAGCAGCAACGGTCACGAGATGCTTGAAGCTATCAAGCAATGGGTCAGTGAGGCCGAGGCCAGCGGTATTCAATCGCTGCGCGAGTTTGCCGAACAACTGAAAACCTATTCGCTGCGCCCAGCCAACGGCTAAGCCACGCGAGCGTTGAAAAAACCCGGCGTACCTTAGGTGCGCCGGGTTTTTTTATGCCGGTGATGCACATAATTACCGTCAGTCAGCAAGTCTGCCCGAGCTATTGCCAGGTGCTTATGTAGAATATAATCTATAAAAATATATATTGTATTTATCCTAACTGAGATCCGGCGATGACCAGCAGCAGTGAATCTCTTGATCTTGACCGTCTGCGCGAATCGGCGGCAGCAGCTGGGCAGTTATTGAAAGCCTTGGCCAACCCTGATCGGCTGTTGCTGCTCTGTCAGCTGTCTCAGGGCGAGCGTAATGTTGGGGAGTTAGAGGCCTTGCTGGGCATAGTGCAGCCAACTCTGTCGCAGCAACTGGCGGTATTGCGCCGCGAAGGGTTGGTCGATACTCGCCGCGATGGCAAGCAGGTGTATTACCGCATCAGCAGTCCGCAGGCGTTAGCGCTGATCAACACCCTGTATCAACAGTTCTGTGGCGAGGCGACGCAATGACTATCGATTGGTTGCACTTTAGCCCTTGGTCGGCCTTGGCCGGCGGGGCTTTGATTGGTCTGGCGACGACGCTGTTCGTGTTGTTTAACGGGCGAGTGGCTGGCATCAGTGGCTTGCTCGGCAGCCTGCTGGCGCGCGGCGGTGAGGGGCGGGCGGAGAAGGCGTTGTTCTTGCTCGGATTAGTGCTGGCACCGCTGCTGTGGCAAGTGTTTGCGGCCTTGCCGGCGCTTGAGTTTCAGGGCGGCTGGTTGAGTCTGCTGGTGGCGGGTTTGTTAGTCGGCATCGGCAGCCGTTATGGCGCTGGCTGCACCAGTGGCCATGGGGTGTGCGGTATCTCGCGGCTGTCGGCGCGTTCGTTGGTGGCAACGGTGGCTTTTATGGCGGCGGGTTTTGCCACGGTGTTGGTTCTTCGTCACCTGCTGGGAGCCTGATTATGCGCAAGCTCACCGCGCTTCTTGCTGGACTGGTTTTTGGCCTGGGTTTGCTGCTGGCGGGCATGGCCAATCCGGCCAAGGTGTTAGGTTTTCTCGATCTGGCCGGGGCGTGGGATCCGTCCTTGGCGCTGGTCATGGTGGCGGCGATTGGCGTGGCTATCGGGCCATTCAGCTGGGCCAAGCGCCAACGGCGCTCGCTGCTCGGTGCACCCATGCAGTTACCGCAAAAGCGTGAATTGGATCGTCGCTTGATTCTAGGTAGCTTGCTGTTTGGTGTGGGCTGGGGGATTGCAGGCATGTGTCCGGGGCCTGCGCTGGTTTTAACCTTGACCGGGCACTGGCAAGCCTGGCTGTTTAGCGCGGCGATGTTGGCGGGGATGGGCGTGTTTGAGCTTTTCGGGCGCCGCGGGAGTCGAGTATGAGCGCGCATATTCAGGTGTTTTTTGACCCGGCCAGTTGCACCTACAGCTATGTGGTGCGCGACCCGGCCAGTGCGGCGTGCGCGATTATTGACCCGGTGCTGGATTACGACCCCGCCGCCGGGCGCATTGGCCATGCCAGTACGCAGCGCATCATCGACTATGTGCACGCCGAGCAGTTGCAGGTGCAGTGGTTGCTGGAGACCCACGTGCATGCCGATCACCTGTCGGCGGCGGCTTACCTGCAGGGCCAGTTAGGCGGCCGCATGGGCATAGGTGCGCAGATCGGCGAGGTGCAAAGCCGCTTTGCCAAACTGTTCAATGCGGAAGCTGACTTTGCCGTGGATGGTCGTCAGTTCGACCAACTGTTTGCTGACGGTGATAGCTTCAAGATTGGTGGCTTAGTCGTGCAGGTGCTCCACACGCCGGGGCATACGCCCGCGTGCCTGACCTATGTGGTGGGCGATGCAGCCTTTGTCGGCGATACCCTGTTTATGCCCGATTACGGCACCGCACGCTGCGATTTTCCCGGTGGTGATGCGCGAGTGCTGTATCAGTCTATTCAGCAATTGTTCGCTATGCCGGACGCCACGCGCCTGTATATGTGCCACGACTACCAGGCGCCGGGGCGTACTGAGCATCAGTACCTGAGTACGGTGGCCGAGCAGCGTGGGCAGAACGTGCATGTGCATGAGGGCGTCGATGCGGACAGCTTCGTTGCCATGCGCAACGCCCGCGATGCCGGCCTGAGTATGCCGGCGCTGATGCTGCCATCGGTGCAAGTCAATATGCGCGCCGGTCACATGCCGCCAGCCGAGGATAATGGCGTGCGCTACTTGAAAATTCCGCTTAATCAGCTGTAGCGCGGGCATTCGGCGTGCAAGCCGCTGCCCGCTGCTGGTTTAGCGCCGCTGGTCTAGCGCTGCTGTGGCGCCGGTTGCTGCTGGGTGATGCAGTGAATGTTGCCGCCGCCGAGCAAAATCTCCCGGCCGGGCACCATCACCACCCGGTGCTCGGGGAACAAGCGCTGCAAAATGGCTTCGGCTTCGGCGTCCATTGGGTCGTCGAATTTCGGCGCGATGATGCCGCCGTTGACGATGAGAAAGTTCACATAGGAGCCGGCCAAGCGAATCGACGGATCGCGTTCTTGACTGCCGGCACTCAGGTCGACGCCGGCGCATTCCTCGTCCGAGGCATGCAGCGGGCCGGGGATCGGCATTTTGTGCACGATCAGCTGGCGGCCTTTGGCATCTCGGCTGTTAGTCAGCACCGCCATGGCCGCTTGGCAGCGTGGATAGTTGGGATTGTTAACGTCGTCGGTCCAGGCCAGCAGCACTTCGCCGGGTCGCACGTAGCAGCAGAAGTTGTCGACGTGGCCGTCGGTCTCGTCGTTAAACAAACCATCGGGTAGCCAGATCACGCTGTCGATGCTCAGGTGTTCACGCAGCATGCTTTCGATCTGTGCGCGGCTCAGTTCCGGGTTACGGTTGCGGTTGAGCAGGCACTCTTCAGTGGTGATTAGCGTGCCTTCGCCGTCGACATGAAATGAGCCACCTTCCAGCACAAAGGCTTCGGTGCGGTAGCGCGGGCAGCCCTCGATTTCGAGAATTTTGCGCGCCACTTGGTCGTCGCGCTGCCACGGTGCATACAGCCCACCATCGAAACCGCCCCAAGCGTTAAAGGTCCAGTCGACGCCGCGCACGGCACCTTGGCCGTTGATCACGAAGGTCGGTCCGGTGTCGCGTACCCAAGCATCGTCGGTGCTGATTTCGACTACGCGGATATTGGCAAGATCGAGACGCGCCCGGGCGTTTTCGTATTGGCCAGCCGAAACGCACACAGTCACCGGCTCAAATTCAGCAATCGCTTTAGCCACCGCGGTAAAGGCGCTTTGTGCCGGCTTGCCGCCGAGCCGCCAGTTGTCTGGGCGCTCAGGCCAGACCATCCAAGTTTGACTGTGCTGTGCCCACTCGGCGGGCATGTAAAAACCATCGGCGCGCGGGGTGCTGTTAACGGTGCTCATGCGGTTTACCTGTCGGTGCGTCGGTGCAGGCTATGGGTGCCGGGCAGCAACGATTAAAAAGTCATCTGACGTTAGCAGATGAGCGCCAAAGCGGCTTTGCCGAGCACTGAAGTGGCTTGGCAGTTGATGACTTTATAGTCGATAAAAATCTGCAATAGAAACTATATTTATCTATCGGCGGGTGTTTTCTGATTTAAATGCCGATAACTATCGGTATTAAAGACTGCGTTTTGGCAGTAGAGGCGGCAGATATAGGGCTAAATACACGTCAAATACGCGCATGCCTTCTTCGGCCATGCGTGGGGTGATCAGCCCGTGCTGTTGCACTGAGCGGGCATACACGCGGTCGCACAGTTCCATGGCCAGCGCGAACACGTCGACGTCGTCCGGTAGGCTGGGTAGCTGGAAGTACTGGTCAAATAAGGCCTGCATCAACTGGCCAAGCTCAATATCGTGCAGGCGATCAGCTTGGGTGACTTCGGTTAAGCCGTGCTGGGCGAGAATTAACTGACGGGCGGCCGGGTCGGCGGCGTAAATCGCCAGCATGCGCAGCTCGACGATGCTCGACAAGTCGCGCCAGTCGCGCAGCTCGGCATGTGCAATGGGTTGTTGCAGGCAGGCGCGGAAGGCCGCGTGAATGTCGCCGGTCAGCGCTTCTAAAATCGCCGGCACGCTGGCGAAGAAGTGGTAGACCGACGACGGCGGCATTTGCGCTCGCTCAGCCACGCTGTATACCGACAGGCTGTTCACCCCTTGTTCGGCCAGCAAGCTGCGCGCCGCGGCGAGTATCGTGCTGATGCGTGCTTGGCTGCTGGCGCGGGGCTTGCGGCTGGCGAGACGTGACATAGGGCGCTCCTTGGCGTGGAAGGCGCTATTGGACGTCAGACGCGGCCGCAGGGCAAGTTACTTGGCGTCGACGAAGTTACGCCAGATCTCATCGCGTACCGCGGCTTGCTTCTCCGGCAGCAGGTCCATTACCGCCAAGCGCCGCTTGGTTTCACGGTCCGGATAAAGCCCTGGCTGATCGCGCAGGCTCGCATCGATAAACTTTTGTGCGCTTAGGTTGGGGCTCGGGTAGAGGGTTTCAGTGGTGATCTGCGCCGCGACCTTGGGTTGCATTAGGTAGTCGATAAAGCGATGGGCTAGATCCGGGCGCTTGGCGCTCTTAGGAATCACTAGGGTGTCGATAAACACCGTGGCACCTTCTTGCGGAATGATGAACTGCACCGGTTGCCCGGCTTTGGCCGCGGCCAGCGCGTCGCCAACCCAGGCTAGGGCGACGCAGAGTTTGCCGCTGGCGAGGTCCTCAATATAGCGCTGGCTATCGACATATTTAAGGTTAGGGCGCAGTTGCAGCAGCACATCGCCGGCGCGCTTGAGTTGCCGTGGCGGGCTTTTCGATAGGTTGCGCCCCTGATAGACCAGCAGTGCCGAGAGTACCTCGGCCGGCTCATTAAGCACGCTGAGGCCGCAACTGGCCAGACGCTTGCTCTGTTCTGGGTCAAACAGCAGGCTCCAGCTGTGCGGCAAGGGCCCGCCGAAGGCTTTTTCGGCGGCCGGAATATTCACCGCCAAACCGACTGAGCCCCACAGGTAGGGCACCGCGAAACGATTGTTGGGGTCGAAGGCGGCGAGTTTGCTCAGCAGTTGTTTGTCTAGATGCTGGCGATTGGGCAGCTTGCTATTGTCCAAAGGCAAGATCGCACCACTTGCAATCATCTGCGGTAGCCGCTCGTAAGACGGTACGGCGATATCAATGGCGGTACCGCTGTTGAGGGCTTGGTTTAGCTCCTCAAGAGTGCTGAACGTGTGGTAATCCACGTGAATGCCGGTTTCTTTCTCAAAGTCGACCAGCACCTGCGGGGCGATATAGTCGTTCCAGTTGTAAACGCTAATCACCTCTTCGGCGCTAGCCAGTAGCGGGGCCAAGGTCAGCGCCAGCAGAGCCAGAAAACGCGGCATAACGATCTCCATATTCGGTGTGCAGCGTTGTTGCGCTGCGTGATTAAGCCAACACTCGGCCACGGCTTCGCCGCCATAGGGGTTGGAGCTAGGGTAAAAGCAAATGTCAGATAAAAAGACGCCGGCACTAAGGCCGGCGTCGGGTGTTGCGCTTACACGGTGTGCAAGTACCAGTTGTACTCAAGGTCGGAGATCGAATATTCGAACTCGGCCAACTCGCTCTCCTTACAGGCGACGAACACGTCGATGTATTTCGGGTCGATGTAGCGGCCCATCACCTCGTTGTCGTCCAACTCACGCAAAGCATCGCGCAGGTTGTTCGGCAGGCTGGCTTCGGTTTGCTCGTAAGCATTGCCTTCCAGCGGTTCGCCCGGATCAATTTGGTTGGTTAAACCATGGTGAATACCGGCCAATACCGAGGCCATGACCAAGTACGGGTTGGCATCGGCGCCGGCTACGCGGTGTTCGATGCGCACCGCATCGGCGCTGTCGTTCGGTACGCGTAAGGCTACGGTACGGTTGTCGATGCCCCAGGTAGGCGAAGTCGGCACGAAGAACTTCTCGCCGAAGCGGCGGTACGAGTTGACGTTCGGGCAGAGGAAGGCCATCGACGCAGGCATGGTTTCGATGATGCCGCCAATCGCGTGCCGCAGCGGTTGGTTGGTGGCTGGGTCTTCGCTCTTGAAGATGTTGTTGCCATCTTTGTCGAGAATCGAAATGTGCACGTGCAAACCATTACCCGCTTGGTTCGGGTACGGCTTGGCCATGAAGGTGGTGTCCATCTCATGGTCGTAGGCGATGTTCTTCACCAGGCGCTTGAGCAGCAGCGCGTAGTCGCAGGCCTTGAGCGGGTCGGCGACGTGGTGCAGGTTGATCTCGAACTGCGCCGGAGCGCTTTCCTTAACCACGGCATCGGCTGGGATGCCTTGCTCTTGGGCGCCTTCAAGAATGTCTTGCAGGCATTCGGCGTACTCATCCAGGTCGTCAATCATGTACACCTGGGTGGATTGCGGACGCTTGCCCGACAGCGGCGACATCGGCGGCTGCGGCCGGCCGTTTACGTTGGCCTGATCGATCAGGTAAAACTCCAACTCAAACGCCGCGCAGATGGTCAGTCCCAGCGCATCGAACTTGTCGATGACTTGCTGCAATACCGCCCGCGGGTCGGCAAAGAAGGCTTCACCTTCCATCTCATGCATGGTCATTAACAGTTGCGCGGTAGGGCGCTTCTGCCAAGGCTCATTGCACAGGGTATTGGGGATGGGGTAGCAGACCCGATCGGAGTCGCCGATATCTAGGCCAAGCCCGGTGCTCTCAACGGTAGAGCCGTTGATGTCGAGGGCAAATAGCGATGCGGGCAAGTTGATGCCGCGCTGATAAACCTTGTGCAGGCTGGCGCGATCAATGCGCTTACCGCGAACCACGCCGTTCATGTCGGCAATTAATAGGTCGACGAACTGCACGTCGGGATGTTTCTTAAGAAAGTCATTCGCTTCGTTAAGCTGAACGGCACGCGGAGGAACCGACATGATGCAACACCTTTTTTGTTAAAAATATCAATCATGCAAATGGCATGGCTTGAGTCAATCGTAAACCCAGGGCACTGTCAAGAGCATGTCTATTGTGCCCTAAAAAGGGGCTGCGTGGCCAATTTTAGGGCTTTTCAAGGCAATTCAACGGCTTGTCCTGCGTGTTTGAGCCTGCCGCTGTATGCGCTGTGTTTAATTTTTTACAGGGCTATTGTGTAAAAAATCGAACAAGGCTAATCTCGGTCGCAACCCATAACATCAATAAATCGGGTGTCAGATGTCTTGCCTGCAGTTAATTGGCCAGCTCTACAGCGCTGCGCATCAGCATTGCCCTAGCCTCGGCCGTGCGCACGATCGCCACCATGTTGCGCTGCGCGTCAGCAGTACCCTGTCTGTTATTAAAGCTGTTATTGCCGCGAGCGTGCCATTAGTTGCTGCTCTTGGCGGTTATTGTGTGGCAATTCGCTGGAACTTTGCCCGCGCCTTAGGATCGCAACTGCACGCCGCGGGCTCCGTCAATTTGCACTACCTCGCGTACGCTCAGGTGTTCGGCACTGCCGAATACCGGCGCGCGAGCCAACATTGAGCTTAGCTGTTACTCGTTAGGTTCTCATTTCCCACCCCTAGAGGTATGTATGACTAGCAAAATCGACCGGCTCACCAGCTGGCTCAAAGATAACAAGATCACCGAAGTGGAATGCATGATCAGCGACTTGACCGGGATTGCCCGTGGCAAGATTTCGCCGACCAATAAGTTCCTCGACGAGAAGGGCATGCGCCTTCCGGAGAGCGTGCTGCTGCAGACCGTCACCGGCGACTACGTGGAAGACGACATTTATTACGACCTGCTGGACCCTGCCGATATCGACATGGTGTGCCGCCCGGACGAAAATGCCGTGTTCCTCGTACCCTGGGCGATCGAAGCCACCGCGCAGGTGATCCACGACACCTACGATAAGCAAGGTAATCCGATCGAGTTGTCGCCGCGCAACGTCCTCAAGAAAGTCTTGAAGATGTATGCCGATAAAGGCTGGCAGCCAATTGTGGCGCCGGAAATGGAGTTCTACCTGACCAAGCGCTGCGAAGACCCAGACTTCCCATTGCAAGCGCCGATTGGTCGTTCGGGTCGGGCGGAAACCGGTAAACAGTCGTTCTCGATCGAGGCGGCGAACGAATTCGATCCGTTATTTGAAGACGTTTATAACTGGTGCGAACTGCAAAATCTGGATCTCGACACCTTGATCCATGAAGACGGCACCGCGCAGATGGAAATCAACTTCCGTCACGGTGACGCCTTGTCGTTGGCCGACCAAGTGCTGATCTTCAAACGCACCATGCGTGAAGCGGCACTCAAACATAACGTTGGCGCGACCTTTATGGCTAAGCCAATGACCGGCCAGCCGGGCAGTGCCATGCACTTGCACCAGAGCATCATCGACATCAAAACCGGCAAAAATATTTTCTCGAATGCCGACGGCAGCATGAGCGAGTTATTCCTGCACCACATTGGTGGCTTGCAGAAATACATCCCCGAGTTGTTGCCGCTGTTTGCGCCGAACGTTAACTCGTTCCGCCGCTTCCTGCCGGACACCTCGGCACCGGTCAACGTTGAATGGGGCGAAGAAAACCGCACCGTTGGTTTGCGTGTACCGGATGCCGGCCCGCAAAGCCGTCGGGTCGAGAACCGCTTGCCAGGCGCCGATGCCAATCCATACCTAGCCATCGCGGCCAGCTTGCTGTGCGGTTATATCGGCATGGTAGAAGGCCTCAAGCCGAGCGCGCCGGTTAAAGGACGTGGCTACGAACGTCGCAACCTGCGTCTGCCGTTGACCATCGAAGATGCCTTGGAGCGCATGGAAACCTGCAAGGTCTTGGAAGCCTACCTTGGCAAGTCGTTTATTACCGGCTACGTCGCGGTAAAACGCGCCGAGCACGAAAACTTCAAACGGGTCATCAGTTCGTGGGAACGTGAGTTCCTGCTCTACGCCGTCTGACCATCACGCGGGCCGTGCTGCGCGTGGCCCACGTTATATTTAATAGGTTGAACCATGACAACGCCCAACACTAACCCGCAAACCCAACAGTGGCAGGCCATGAGCCGTGACCATCACTTGGCGCCGTTCAGCGATTACCAGCAACTGAGCGAGAATGGCCCACGCATTATTACTAATGCTCAAGGGGTGTATTTGTGGGATAGCGAAGGCCACAAAATTCTCGACGGCATGGCCGGCCTTTGGTGTGTCGCCATTGGCTATGGCCGTGACGAGTTGGCCGATGCGGCCAGCAAACAAATGAAGCAACTGCCGTTCTACAACACCTTCTTTATGACCGCCCATCCGCCGGTGCTGGAGTTGGCCAAGGTGATTGCCGAGCTGACTCCAGCGGGTATGAACCATGTGTTCTTTACCGGCTCGGGATCGGAAGGTAACGACACCATGCTGCGTATGGTGCGCCATTACTGGGCAATTAAAGGTCAGCCGAATAAGAAGGTGATCATCAGCCGGCACAACGGCTATCACGGTTCGACCGTGGCCGGCGCCAGCCTCGGCGGTATGCAGGGCATGCACGAGCAAGGCGATCTGCCGATTCCGGGCATCGTGCATATCCCACAGCCGTATTGGTTCGGTGAAGGCGGCGAGATGAGCCCTGATGAGTTCGGCATCTGGGCCGCTGAGCAGCTGGAAAAGAAAATTCTCGAAGTCGGCGAAGCCAATGTCGCGGCCTTTATCGCCGAGCCAATTCAGGGCGCGGGCGGGGTGATTATTCCGCCCGACAGCTACTGGCCGAAGATCCGCGAAATTCTGGCTAAGTACGACATCTTGTTCGTGGCCGATGAAGTGATTTGCGGTTTCGGCCGCACCGGCGAGTGGTTTGGCAGCGACTACTACGGCAATCAACCCGACTTGATGACCATCGCCAAGGGCCTAACCTCGGGCTATATCCCCATGGGTGGGCTGATCGTCAGCGACAAGATCGTCGAGGTGCTCAAACAGGGCGGCGACTTCAACCACGGTTTCACCTACTCCGGGCATCCGGTGGCGGCGGCGGTGGCGCTGGAAAATATCCGTATTTTGCGTGATGAAAAAATAATTGAACGGGTGCGTGAAGAAACGGCACCGTACTTGCAAAAGCGTTTACGTGAATTGGCCGATCACCCACTGGTGGGTGAAGTACGTGGTATTGGCATGCTCGGCGCCATTGAGCTGGTCAAGAACAAGCAAACCCGTGAGCGCTTCACGGATCGGGGCGCGGGCATGATCTGTCGTGGTCACTGTTTCAAGAATGGGCTGATTATGCGTGCCGTCGGCGACACCATGATCATTGCGCCGCCGCTGGTGATCAGTGCCAGCGAGATTGACGAATTGTTGGCCAAGGCCCGTTTATGCCTTGATCTGACTTTGCAGGATTTGACCGCTTAACGAACACCGAAAAGGCTCTCGGCAGGCTTATGGCGGTCGACAGCAGATGACGTAACAGCACGGACGCGCTGGATAATTTGGCTAGGCTTAATGAAGGTGCTCGCGCCTTCACTCTCTCACGTAGTAGGAGTTGCAAGCATGAATACATTCGCGAAGTCGGTACTGGCAATGTCGTTGCTAGGGTTACTGGCCGGTGCGGCGCAGGCCGAAGAGAAAGTTCTACACGTGTACAACTGGTCGGACTATATCGCCAAAGACACCGTGGCCAAGTTTGAAAAAGAGTCGGGCATCAAAGTGGTGTACGACGTGTTTGACAGCAACGAAACCCTCGAGGCCAAGTTGCTGGCAGGTAAGTCGGGTTACGACATCGTGGTGCCGTCGAATAGTTTTTTGGCCAAGCAAATTAAGGCTAAGGTTTACCAGCCGCTGGACCGCAGCAAGTTGCCGAACTGGAAGAACCTGAATGCTGACTTGATGAAAACGCTTGAGGTCAGCGACCCCGGTAACCAATACGCCTTCCCATACCTATGGGGTTCAATAGGCATCGGCATCAATGTAGATAAAGTCAAAGCGGCACTGGGTGAAAATGCCCCGGTGAACTCTTGGGACCTTTTATTTAAACCAGAGAACATCGAAAAGTTAAAAGGCTGTGGTGTGTCGTTTCTCGACTCGCCTACCGAGATTTTGCCCATTGCTTTGCAATACCTAGGCTACAAACCCAATAGCCAAGACCCGAAAGAGCTTAAAGCCGCCGAAACCTTATTCTTGAAGATTCGACCGAACATCGCCTACTTCCATTCGTCCAAGTACATCTCCGATTTAGCCAACGGCAACCTGTGCGTCGCAGTCGGTTACTCGGGCGATATTCAACAGTCTAAATCGCGCGCCGAAGAAGCCAAAAGCGGTGTGCAGGTGGGTTACAACATTCCTAAAGAAGGCGCCGGCACCTTCTTTGACATGATCGCCGTGCCGGCGGATGCGACTAACGTCGATTCGGCCTATGCCTTTATGAACTTCTTGATGAAGCCAGACATCATGGCCGAGATCACCAATGAGGTGCAGTTTCCCAACGGTAATGCCGCCGCTACGCCGCTGGTCGATGAGGCTATTCGCAACGATCCGGGCATTTACCCAAGTGCCGAGGTGATGACCAAACTCTACGCCATTGCCGACCTGCCGCCTAAGGTACAGCGCGACATGACGCGCATGTGGACCAAAATCAAAGCCGGTAAATAACCACCAAGCAGCTTGCGGCGACCACGGTTGCCGCAGGTTAACTGGAGCAATTGTCGAATGGCTTAGCCGCTAGCGCTAACCCATTCAACAAAGGCTCAGTCCCAGCGCTGTTTTCAGCAGTGTCTATTCAATAACAAGAGGACTTCCTGTGCATTTTTCTTTGCGTAACGCTCTAGTTGCCGCCGCTGCCTTTGGTTTGCTCGCCAATGTCCAGGCCGACCCCGTGGTGCATGTGTACAACTGGACTGACTATATCGGCGAAACCACCCTCGAGGATTTTCAAAAAGCCACCGGGATCAAAGCCGGTTATGACGTGTTCGACTCCAATGAAACCTTGGAAGGTAAGTTGTTAGCCGGTCGCTCCGGTTATGACGTGGTGGTGCCGACTAACCATTTCCTCGGTAAGCAAATCAAAGCCGGAGCGTTCCAAAAGCTGGATAAAGCACTGCTGCCGAATCTGGCCAATATCGATCCGGCGCTGCTGAAACAGTTAGAAGTGAACGATGCCGGCAACCTGTACTCAGTGCCGTATTTGTGGGGCACCAACGGCATTGCCTACAACGTCGATAAAGTGAAGGCAGCGCTTGGTGTCGATAAACTCGACTCGTGGGAAATTCTGTTTGAACCGCAGAATCTGCAAAAACTAAAAGCCTGCGGTGTGGCTTTTATGGATTCTCCGGATGAAATGTTCCCAGCGATGCTCAATTACCTGGGCCTCAACCCAAACAGCAAGAACCCCGACGACTATAAAAAGGCCGAAGCCAAGTTCTTAGCCGTGCGCCCGTCAGTAACTTATTTTCACTCCTCTAAATACATCTCGGATCTCGCCAATGGCGATATCTGCGTGGCGTTTGCTTACTCCGGCGATGCTTTCCAAGCCAAGGCGCGGGCTGAAGAGGCCGGCAAAGGCGTGAAGATTGACTACGTGATCCCCAAGCAGGGCGGCAATCTTTGGTTCGACATGCTGGCCATTCCCGCCGATGCCGCTAACGTCAAAGAAGCGCACGCTTTTATTAATTACCTGATGCAGCCAGAAGTCATCGCGCAAGTCAGTGACTACGTTGGCTATGCCAATCCAAATGTTAAAGCAGGGCCGTTTATGGATCAGGCCGTGCTCAACAATCCGTCGGTGTATCCGGCGGCCGCTGTCATGGACAAGTTGTATGTATCGCAAGAGTTGCCAGCCAAAGTTCAGCGAGCGATGACCCGCAGTTGGACCAAGATTAAAACGGGCAAGTGAATTTATCTGCTCTAGCCAAACAGTGGCTGGGCGCAAATGTGTTGGGAGTCGTGGTAAATGGCAATAACCGCCGGTGTGCATAAAAAAGCCCTTAGTGGCAACCAGAAACCGCAGAAAGAGGTGCTGGTAAAAATTGACCGGGTGAGCAAAAAGTTTGACGAGGCAGTGGCCGTGGACGATGTGTCCCTGACCATTCACAAGGGCGAGATTTTCGCCCTGCTCGGCGGCTCTGGCTCAGGCAAATCCACCTTGCTGCGGATGCTCGCCGGCTTTGAACGGCCGACCTCCGGGCGTATTTACCTTGACGGCCAAGACATCACCGATCTGCCGCCGTACGAGCGGCCGATCAACATGATGTTCCAGTCCTACGCCTTGTTTCCGCACATGAGCGTGGCAGACAACATCGCCTTCGGCCTTAAGCAAGACAGCATGCCCAAGGAGCAGATCGAAGCGCGTGTGGCTGAGATGCTGAAACTGGTGCACATGACCCAGTACGCCAAGCGCAAGCCACATCAACTGTCGGGTGGTCAGCGTCAGCGTGTGGCCTTGGCGCGCTCCTTGGCCAAGAGCCCGAAACTGCTGTTGCTGGATGAGCCGATGGGCGCACTGGACAAAAAACTCCGCTCCCAAATGCAGTTGGAGTTGGTTGAGATCATCGAACGCGTTGGCGTGACCTGCGTGATGGTGACTCACGACCAAGAAGAAGCCATGACCATGGCTGAGCGTATCGCCATCATGCACCTCGGCTGGATCGCGCAAATTGGCAGCCCGGTGGACATCTACGAAACCCCAACCAGCAAGCTGGTGTGCGAGTTTATCGGCAGCGTGAACTTGTTTGATGGCGTGGTGGTGGACGACCAAGAAGGCTTCGCGGTCATCGACAGCCCTGCGCTGGAGCGCAATATCTATGTCGGCCACGGGGTTACCACCTCGATGGAAGATAAGAGCATCAGCTACGCCCTGCGCCCAGAAAAACTCATCGTCACCACCGAGCAGCCAAGCGGCGAATACAATTGGTCACGCGGCAAGGTGCATGACATCGCTTATCTGGGTGGTCATTCGGTGTTCTATGTTGAGCTGCCGAGCGGCAAAGTGGTCCAGTCGTTCGTGGCTAACGCCGAGCGCCGTGGTACCCGGCCAACGTGGGGCGATGAAGTGTTCGTCTGCTGGGAAGACGACAGCGGCGTGGTACTGCGCTCATGAAACTAGCCAAGCAGCGCTTACTCATGCCCAAAGGACGGCACCTGGTCATCGGGTTGCCTTTTGCCTGGCTGTTTATGTTCTTCATTCTGCCCTTCGCCATCGTGCTGAAGATCAGTTTTGCCGAAGCAGACGTGGCCATTCCGCCCTACACCGAAATTTATAGCTACGCTGAGGAGAAGTTTCAGATACTTCTGAACCTTGGCAACTACCTGATGTTGGCCAGCGATGAGTTGTACCTGTCGGCCTACCTCGGCTCGCTGAAAATGGCCTTTATCAGCACCACACTCTGTTTGCTGATTGGCTACCCGATGGCCTATGCCATTGCCCGTGCGCCAAAAGAAATGCAAACCGTGTACGTGCTGCTGATCATGATGCCGACTTGGACGGCGATTTTGATTCGCGTGTACGCCTGGATGGGCATCCTCAGCAACAACGGCCTGCTTAACAGTGCCTTGCTGGGCATGGGGCTGATCGACGAGCCGCTGGTCATCCTCAACACCAACTTGGCGGTCTACATTGGTGTCGTGTACTCCTATTTACCGTTTATGGTCCTGCCGCTGTACGCCAACTTGGTTAAGCATGATTTGAGCCTGTTGGAAGCCGCGTCCGATTTGGGCGCACGCAGCCTGACCAGCTTCTGGAAAATCACCGTGCCGCTGTCCAAGAACGGCATCATTGCCGGCTCCATGCTGGTGTTTATCCCGGTGGTGGGTGAGTTCGTGATTCCAGAAATGCTCGGCGGTCCGGAGACCCTAATGATCGGTAAGGTGCTCTGGCAAGAGTTCTTCAACAACCGCGATTGGCCGGTTGCCTCGGCGCTGGCGGTGGTGATGTTAGCGGTGTTGATGATTCCAATCGTGCTGTTTAACCGTAACGAAGCTAAAGCGCTGGAGGCCAAAGCATGAAGCGTTTTCGATTCTCAAATTTCATGCTGGTCGCCGGCCTATTGTTTATCTACCTGCCGATGCTGATTCTGGTGATCTACTCGTTCAACGCCTCCAAACTGGTAACGGTGTGGGGTGGTTGGTCGCTGAAGTGGTATTTCGGGCTGCTAGATAACAGCCAACTGATGGGGTCCGTGGGGCGCTCGATGGAAATCGCCGCCTACACGGCGGTCTCCTCGGTGATCCTCGGCACCTTGGCGGCCTTCGTGCTGACGCGCATTCCGCGCTTTAAGGGGCGCACCCTGTTTGCTGGGATGGTTACAGCTCCATTGGTAATGCCTGAGGTCATCACCGGTCTGTCGCTGTTGCTGCTGTTTGTGGCCATGGCGCAAATGATCGGCTGGCCGGCGGAGCGCGGCATTCTGACCATCTGGATCGCCCACACCAGCTTCTGCGCCTCCTATGTGGCGGTGGTGGTGTCGGCGCGCTTGCGTGAGTTGGATATCTCCATTGAGGAGGCGGCCATGGACTTGGGCGCCAAGCCATGGAAGGTATTTATGCTGATTACCATCCCGATGATCGCGCCGTCACTGGCGGCTGGCGGCATGATGTCGTTTGCCTTGTCGCTGGATGACTTGGTACTGGCCAGCTTCGTTTCCGGGCCGGGTTCCACCACCCTGCCGATGGAAGTGTTCTCTGCGGTGCGTCTGGGGGTGAAGCCTGAAATCAACGCGGTAGCCAGCTTGATCCTGTTGTCGGTGTCGCTGTTTACCTTCTTCGCTTGGTTTTTCTCGGCCAAGGCCGAAGAACGCCGCAAGCGGGCCATTCAGCAAGCCATGGACGAAACCGCCGGGGTGGCCTTACAGAACGGCCCGGACAGCCGCCGCGACCCGTCGCAGCAGCACCCAGCGGTCTAACCCGCGCGTGAGTTAAAACAAAAAGGGTCACGCAAGTGGCCCTTTTTTGTGCTCGCGCAGATTGTCGGCCGGCTCCTGCGCGCCTGATTCCGGCCTACGGTTTTGCGCCGAGTCGCTTTAGCGCATCATGGCCACATAATCCTCACTGTATTAATGCAAGTCAGCAGCCAGTTTTACTGCGGAGAATCCTATGCAAGCCAAGGCACAAGAACAGAGCACCGACCCGGTCTGGGTACAAATCTGCGAAGCCGGAGAGCTCAATCCGGTGCAGCGGCTGGCCTCACGTTTGGCCATTTTGCAGCACCCCGAGGCGCAAGATTGCACCCTGTATCGCCCGGACGAGTTTGATGCCGACGCCGAGGAGGAAGACCTAGGCGATGCCAAAGTGATGTTTCTCGGCGCCTTTCAAGCCCCAGCTGAATGGGATGAGGATGAGCGTGCCGAATTCTTTGGTGATGATGCCCCCGAGCGTTTTGTCAGCGCCTTTATCGAGTGCGAGGCCACGCCTGCCGCGGCTGAATACTTCACCGCCGAGTCCGGCGACTACCTAGCCTGCATGCAAGCCGATGGGACCGTGCAGATGTTCTATCTGTACGATTATTTCGAGGATGAAAGCGGGCGCAAATGCGTGCTAATTCGTGATGACGAGGAGTTGGAGTAAATTTTAACTCTGCTCGAGTAAAGCGCAGGCTCAGTTGCGCATACGCAATAGGAGTGAGCTAGTCTGGCTGGGCTGGGAATGAATTTTAACTGCAGCAGTCAATGTTAGCCGCCAGAGGGACGCAATTATGGGAAAGCAACAATTACTGGCAGTGGCCGTTATTGCCAGCTTGTGGGGCGGCTATGCCAATGCTGCCGCGCAGTGTGAAGGGCCGCAGCAGGACGGTAATACGTGGAACCTGATCTGCGCGGCCGATGGTTCTGGCGAGTCGGAGTATCAGTGTGATTACTTTCTGGCGCTGACCAATGCTCAGGGTCTGAGTGAAACCGTTGAGGCCACCGGCTCCGTTTCTCCGGGTCAAAGCGGGGTAATCATATGGTCGGCGATTCAAAACCAGAACGCTGATATTACTGCCGCCAGTATGGTGCGTGGCACCTGCAGCCTCTGAGCCCGAACTGCGGTGAATGTCTTGCTGCACTAGCGCCGTGAGTGTTTAGTAGCCAATAAAAAACCTCGCATGGCGAGGTTTTTTATTGGCTCAAGGTTTGCCTATTTACTCGGTAGCAAGCGCAGCGTGCTTTGTGTGTTGGCGGCCACGTCGGCTTCGCTGAAGTGCTGCGGCAGGTACTGGCCCTTGATGTAAGGCTCGCCCTGATCGCTGTAGTGCGCATCGAATAGCACGCCGCTTTGGCCGACCGGGTTGATGCCCAGTGCGTGAGTCGGGTCGGCAAAGTCGATCAGGCGCCGGGTCGAGGGGCCGTAGACCACCGACCACGGTGCCGGGCCGATCTTGTGCGAGAGGTTGTTGGGGGTTTCGTGACCGCCGGGGGCGGCGAACGGGCCGACGTTGAACAGCTTATCCAGCGGCGGCTGTTTACCCAGCGGATGCTCGTGGGTCAGGGTGTGCGCCTTGCCCCATTGCCAGTCGGCCGGGGTTGGCCCTTGCGTACTGCGCAGGTGGGTGAGGCTGGCTTGCCAGGCGGCTTTGACGGTGGCGGCGCGGTCTTCTTGAGCGGGGGTATTGCGGTTGTCCCACCAGGGTGAGTCGGCGTCGGCGGCTAAGCGTGGCAAGGCTACATCGAGCACTCGGGTGGACAGCAGGGTGTCGAAGAAACTATCGCCCAGTTCATCGCGCATGGCCGCGTCGGTTAACTGGTAGACCAACTGGTTAAACAGCGTCGGGGCGATGCCGTCGAGGTTGTGCTCGCCGTCCCAGTCGGCCAGCAGTTGCACCAGTGCTTGTTCGTCAGCACTGGCGGTGGCCTGCAAGACTGGCAGTAAAGGTTGCAGCAGGCGCTGGCTATAGCCGCTGCCGCTGTCCAGTTGCAGCGCCTGACTGTTGTCCAGATTCCACTTCACGCTGTTATCGGCCAGACGCTGATCGAGCCGCTGGGCGCGATCCGGCAGGTTGTAATAACCGGGGATGGCGATGCCGCTGGCCGGCACCGGCTGATGGTTGGCCGAGACGATATAACCACGTTCTGGGTTTTCTTCCTGGGGGTTGGCGCTGAAGGGGATAAATCCCGGCTTGTCGGCCTCGCTGCTAGCGCCGTCGAGGATAAAATTCGGATTGACCCCGGCCGGGCGCTGCGGCAGTTGCGCGGCGGCCCACCAGCCGATATCGCCCCTAGCATTGGCCCACACCACGTTAAGACCGGGCGCCTGGATTTTCTCGGCGGCGGCGCGGGCTTTCGGCAAGGTATCGGCGCGGTTGAGTTGGTAGAAGGCGTCGAGAATCGGGTTCTCGGTTTCTAGAAAGGCCCACCACATGGCGATCGGCGTTTTGCCGACGGTGACGCCGAGGGCATCGTTGATGATCGGCCCGTGCGGCGAACGGCGCAGAGTCAGCTCGACCGGGGCGGCGCCTTTGACTTCAATTTGTTCGCTGCGGCTCTGCAGTTCGACCCATTGGCCCTGATACCAGACCTGATTGGGGTTTTCGGGGTTGAGTTTTTCGGCGATCAAATCAACATCATCGTTCTGGAACATGGTGATGCTCCAGCCAAAGTCCTGGTTGTGGCCCAGTGAGGCGGTCGGATTGAGAGCTTGATGATGACCGTACAGCTCAAATCCCGGATACGAAAGCTGCGCCTCGTACCACACCGCCGGAGCGGCAAAGCGGATATGCGGGTCGCCGGCCAGCAGCGGCTTGCCGCTGGCGGTACGGCTGCCAGACACCGCCCAAGCGTTGCTGCCTTCAAACTGCGGCAAGCCGGCTTCTTCCAGCGCTTGCTGGCTGAGGCTGGCGAGGCGATTCAGGTCGCTCCAGTCATTGGCCGCCAGGCTCGGGTTGAGCACGCCCTCGGGGTGCCAGGCCAGGTCAAACACCTTCAGGTAATCGGCGCCCAACTCATCGCGCACATAGGTCAGCACCGGTTCGGTGCGAAAGGCGGCGGCAAAGCTGTAGGCCATATAACCGGCGACGCTGAGGGTGTCCTCGGTGGTGAACGGGCGCTTTGGAATGCCCAGAATGTCGAATTCAAGCGGCGCCGGATGACCGGCCTGATACTGGTTGATGCCATCCAGATAGGCCGCCAGGGCCTTATTGGCCGGCTTGCTCGGGTCCATCTGCGCCGCATAGGCATCGGCATGCTGGCGGATGCCGAGGGTGCGAAACAGCCGGTCGGTGTCGATCAGCTTGGGGCCGAGCACGGCGGACAATTCGCCACGGCTTAGGCGGCGCATCATTTCCATCTGAAACAGTCGATCCTGGGCATGCACGTAGCCGAGGGCGCGGTACAGGTCGGCCTCGTTTTGCGCCTGAATATGTGGCACGCCGCGCTCGTCGTAACGCACGCTGACCGGTGCTTGCAGGTTGCTCAGCTGGACCTCGCCACTGCGCAGCGGTTGCTTGCTGTGCAGATACCAGCCGCCACCGGCGCTGACGGCGGCAATCACTACGACGAGAACTTTCAGGCTGCGTTTCATGGGCAAGGCTTCCTTATTTCAGTGCGGCCATAGTGCCCTTGGCGCCGGTGTCAGTGCATTGACCTAATCGGCGCAGTGCGCAATTATTCGGTCACTAATGAGGCCGGCGTATGACCAACACCGCACTGATCCCCATGACGCACTCCGCTACGCTGCGCCGTCTGTTGTATGAGGGCATGCAGGTGCTGGGGCTCGACCCTACGCAGATCTACCGGCAGGCCTATCAGGGTATTGCGCTGCAGGTCGGTGCGCTCGACACGCGGCTGGTGCACGAACTGGCGCCGCAGTTCTGGCTGGCGTTGCCGGCGCTCAGCGGCGATGCCGATATTGGTTTGCATCTGGGCGAAGTGATGCAGCCACGGCCCATGGATGTGGTCGGCTACGCCCAGCAGGCCAGCAGCACCCTGCGCGAAGCGCTGCAGGTATTTGTGCGCTGGCAGCACATTCTCAGTGGTGGTTTTGCCGCCCGTTTGCTGGACGATGAAGCGAGCGAAACGGCCTGCTTGCAGATTGATCTGGACTATCAGGGCATCGGCTCGCTACGCCAGCAGATGGAGTGCGTGGCGCAGTTGTTTAGTAAGCAGTTGAGCGCTCTGACCGACGGCGAGTTTCGCCTGAGCGGCTTGAGTTTCCGGCATGCTGCGCCGGCCAACCTGAGCGAGCATCAACGTCTGTTTGGCCTCACCCCGCAATTTAGTCAGGCCCACGATGCGCTGTTCTTTCCACGCGCGTTGCTGGCGCGACCGTTGCGCAGCGCCAATGGGCCGATTTTTGCCTTGCTCTGCGCACATGCCGAACAGTTGCTGGCCGGCTTGCACGAGAACCAACTGCTCAACCGGTTGCGCTACCAGATTGGCTTGCGCTTAGGCCGTGAACCCTGTGATTTGGCTGCTTGCGCGCAGGCGTTGGGGCTGCCGATGGCTAGTTTACAGCGCAGCTTGTTGCAGCAAGGTCGGGGTTTTCGCGCTCTGCGCGAGGAGGTGCAACGGCTGCGCAGTGCCGAGTTATTACAGGCCAACACGCCGCTGCGTGAGGTGGCGCGGGCCTGTGGCTTTACCGAGTTGTCGCCGTTTTATCGGGCCTTTCGCCGTTGGTATGGCCTGCCACCGGAGCAGTATCGGTTAGGTCGTGGCGCGGCGGCGGACGTTTAATGAACGCTACCGCAGGGTGTGCTCGCCGAAGGCAGTACGCCAGTGGCGGACTGTCATGCACCGAGTGACTGGCGGACTATCCGCTGCGCTCAACGGTGGCCTGTTCGCTGCGCACATTGGTGGCCTCTTCGCTGCGTTCAGGAGTCCACCCTACGGCCACCCGTTTGCCTGCGTCCGTATCTGTTAGCGCTACGGCTGTTGCCAGTCGCAAAAGCAGCCGACCGCAAGGGTGTTGCTGGCGCTGACTGGGCGCTTGGCCAGTAAGGCCTCGAGGATCGGCTCGATAAAGCTGTTGCTCGATGTGCAGTTGGCACCTTCGCTGTAGGGGCCGAAATACGCCAATTGGCCCTGCGTGTCCCAAATCGCCACCGCCGGGCTGACCTGTAACTGGCTGCTGCCAGGTAACTCAGCGAGATTTCCTAAGCTCGCCAAGGTGGCCGGCAGTTGGCCGTGGCTACCCGGTTTTTGCACGGCATAAAAGCGCACCCCGAGCGGGCCGAAGTGGCCGAGTAATTCGCTTAAGTGCTGTTGGTTACCGACGTTACAGGGGCAGGCTGGGTCCCAGAAATGCACGATACGTATCGGCCCCGGTCCCGCTAAATTGTCCGGCAGGCGCAGTACATCGCCGCTAAATACCGCCGCCTGCGAGCTAAAACTGCGTAGATAACGCAGTTGATACCACCAGTAAGCGCCCGCCATGGCACTGGCCCAAAGCAGGAAGAAAACACTGGCGATCAAGGTGCTACGAGAGGGTACACGCATGTTTATTCGGTTCAAGCCGGCTATGGTTAAACGACTAGCTTGCCACGGCGCGCCGCTAAGCAGAATATCGCCAGCCGTAAAACCTGTGGTGCGACGCGTAATTGGCGCCGCTCTGAGTCCGACCTTTGTGTGGAAAGCCTTATGCCCCAACGTTTCCAGCCCGAGCAGTTGCGTGAGAGCCTGCGGCCCTTAGCCACAGGGTCGGCACTGACCCCTGAGCAGCAGGCCTATCAAGCCTTTTATGGCATCGATATGCCCGGTGTACAGACCCGCCTGGGCTGTTTTCAGATTGTTGGTTATCAGGTGGCGGTGCAGGTCTGGTGGCCGGAGCAGCCACGCGCCACGTTGATTTTTCAGCATGGCTATTACGACCATATGGGCCTGTATCGACACGTTATTCAGTGGGCGTTGAACATGGGTTTTGCCGTGTTGGCTTGCGATTTGCCGGGGCATGGGCTGTCCAGCGGTGCGCGTGCCGACATCGGTGAATTTAGTGATTATCAGCGGGTCTTGCAGGGTGTGTTTGCCCAGGCCGAACAACTGGATTTACCTCAGCCGTGGCACCTCTGTGGGCAGAGCGCCGGTGGCGCGGTGATGCTCGACCATTTGTTGCTGGGCGAGATTAGCGACAAAATTGGCCAGAGTATTTTGCTCGCACCCTTGGTGCGTCCGCGTGCGTGGGGTTGGTCAAAGTTCAGTTATCAGATGCTCAAGCCCTTCGTCAGCTCCATCCCGCGGCGGTTTAACGCCAACTCCAATGACCCGGACTTTCTCGAATTTATTCAGCGCGACCCATTGCAGCCGCTCAGCCTGCCGACCGCCTGGGTGGGCGCTTTGTCGCGTTGGGTGCCAAAGATCGAAGCCGCGCCGCGCAGCCGTCGTAGCCCGCTGATTATTCAGGGCGACGACGACATGACTGTCGACTGGCGGCACAATATGCAGGTGCTCAACGACAAATTTAGCGCGCCGCAACTGTTGATGCTGCCGCAAGCGCGGCATCATTTGGTTAACGAAACGCCGGAGTTTCGTAGTCGCTACTTTGATTTTCTCAGTGAGCGGTTGGGGTAGGTCGTGTGAGTGGCGAGGGCGTAGGGTGCGGCGCATGCTGGATTTAGGCGCAACGAAAGACTACGCACGCCGCCAGCATTGCGGCGCGGCATAATTGCCGGCCTTTTCGCTGCGCTCAGAAGTCCGGCCTACGGTTTTTGCTCGGCATTAAGGCTGGCGCGCAGGGCGGCGAGGGCGGCCTGATAATAGGCTCGACCCTCAGCTGACTCGGCAAAGCTGATGTACTCGTCTAGCTCCGGGTCAGACAGATCGCGATAGACATACAGCAGGGTGTTATCCAAGTCGCCGGCAATTTGCTCCATCAGTCGTTGCCGCTGGCTAGTCAGTAGGCCTTGCGCTTGAGTCTCATCAAACAAGCCGGGAAGCATTTGGCTGAGGCTGTCGGCCGCCACTCCGGCGAGGGCTAGGCTGACTTCGGCGCCGGCTTCTTTGGTTGGTAGCGCTTGGACTAAATGCCCAATCAATAAGCGCCGGCTAGCGCCCGCTTGACTGCGCGGCAGGCCTTGGGCGTTTTGCGCCAGTTGCTCGCGGCGGGTGGCTTGCACCTCGCTGGCGATAATTTTCCGGCCCAGCGGAGAGTGCAAAAAACCTAAGGCAGGCTGCGGGTCAAGCAGTTGCTGGCGCAGGCTGGCCAGCGCGCGCTGATCCATCGAAGCCTGCGCAAAGCGCTGATTGCTGTTTTCCACTAAGGCCTGATAAATCGCCGGCGGCAAGCTGCTGCGATAGCGTGCTTGCGCCGCCTTAAGGGCGTCGTGAAAGTGCGCGCGCTGCTCTGGCCAGCCGCCGGCTTGATACAGCTGCACATAGGCGTCGGCTGCCGGGCTGGCCGCAAGGCTGGGTAAGGTAACGAGCAGCAACACAGCAGTAAAAAAGGCGCGCATAACGGCTCCTAGGTAAGTTCGGCTATTTTCCGCGTCTGGCCTGCGGCTTGTCGAGGGGAGTTGTTGTGGCTGATAGACTTGCCGGCATGACGACTCTGCCCGAAATACCCTTTGCTGCCCTTATCGATGACCTTGCTGAGCACGGCTGGGCCATCCAAATGCACGCCTTACCTGCCGATTTGACCGCGGCATTAGCCGCCGAGTGCCGTGCGCGGCAGCAAAACGGTGCATTACAACCGGCCGGGGTCGGTCGGGCCGGCGCACAAAGGGTCAATAATGCTGTGCGCGGCGATCAGATCGAATGGCTGGAGGCTGCGCAATCGCCGGCCTGTGCGCGCTATTTGAAGCTGTTGGATGAGCTGCGCCTGGACTTAAATCGAGCGCTGTATCTGGGGCTGGAAGACTATGAGGGGCACTTTGCCCTGTATCCGCCGGGGGCGTTTTACCAGAAGCACCTAGATCGATTTCGCGATGACGACAAGCGCAGCGTCTCGGCGGTGTTCTACCTCAACGACGACTGGCTGCCTGAACACGGCGGCGCTTTACGCCTTTACCTGAGTGAGGGGCGCGAGCTGGATGTGTACCCGCAGGCCGGCACCTTGCTGTTGTTTATGTCCGCCGACTGGCCGCATGCGGTGTTGCCGGCCAATCGTGAACGTTTGTCGCTAACCGGCTGGTTTCGGCGCCGCGGCAATGGCCCGCTGTAGGACGGCCTCGCCGCGCAGCGGCAGCCCATCGGTGCTTGCCGCGAGCCGCTTAGGAGGAGATTAAATGCAGAGAATCTTGGTCAGCGCCTGCTTGCTTGGCCATACGGTGCGTTATGACGGTGGCGCGCACGGGCCATTTACCCTGTTGCAGCAATGGCAGCAGCAAGGCCGGGTGCTGGTGCTCTGCCCTGAAGTGGCCGGTGGCTTGCCGACGCCGCGTGCGCCGGCAGAGATTGCCGGAGGGCAGGGCGCGCAGGTGCTCGATGGATTGATTGCGCTGTATGACGTGCAGGGCGTGGATGTGAGCGCCGCCTTTGTCGCGGGTGCGCGTCAGGCCGAGCAACTGGTGCGCGAGCATGGCATTCAGCTTGCCGTGCTCAAGGCGCGCAGCCCTTCATGTGGCAATCAACACACCTACGATGGCAGCTTTAGTGGTCAGTTAGTGGCCGGTGAAGGGGTCACCACGGCCGCGCTGCGGCGCCTAGGGGTGCGGGTGTTCAATGAGCAGCAATTGGCCGAGGCGGGGGCTTATGTGCAGCGCCTCGACGACGCTGCCCCGTGTATTACTCGGCCCCTTTAAATATCTCGGGTAGCAGTTGCTCGATGGCGTTTTCCAGCTGCCAATATTCGTATTCACAGCCTTCGCGGCGTTCATCGGGGAGCTGTTCGCCCGCCTCCTTGTAGCCTTCTGGATCAGCACCGTAGACCCAGCACATCACGTTGTAATAACGCTGAGCATTGAGGCTGTGGGTGTCGGCTAGCGTCTCCTCGTCGACTTCGGCGTCCTGCTCGCTAAAGCTGTAAATGGTGCCGTTGAGGATGGCCTCGCTATCCTCCCTGTGCACCCAGATGTAGGTGCTGATCTGATCGGCAACATCTTCTTCGCGGCCGAGCATGGGGATTTCCAGCTGATCGATCAGGGCATGTCCCAGCTCATGGAAAAATACTGAATCTCGCCAGCCAGCGGCAAACAGTTGCACTTCCTCGGCGCTGAGTTTGTCTGCGTGATTGCTCAGCGTTGCCTGCGCCGTTAGCAGCTCTTCGTAGCAGTAAACGATGCTCTTGGCCTCGCTGTCATAGTAGGCATTGGCCTCACCACAACTGCGCATAATCAGCCTTAAGGTCAATGGCGGCTGTAAGTTTAGTTGTTCGATTTCAGCCCGCCAGCCTTCGAGTACTCGGCCGCTTTGCGCCTGTCGTGCGATTGTTTGCAGTTCGCCCGGAGCCGGCTCATAGGTGGTGCTTAGGGTGTTAACAGCGGCTGCCGCCTGCAGGTTGCTGCAGGTCAAGATAGCGCACAGAAGCAGGGTTGCCTGAGAGTATCGGCGATGCATTGTTTTGGCCTATTCGCTGGCAGGATGAGTGGCGTGCAGTATTCGCTGGAGTGCGTTCGCCGAGGCGTTATCCCGACGATTAAACATAAAAAAAGGCGACCTAAGTCGCCCTTATTAGAGTAGCTGCTGTGCTTAGAACAGCACACGGCTACGGATGGTGCCGTTAACGTGTTGCAGTTTTTCCAGGGCCAGGTCCGAGTGCTCGGCGTCGATGTCGATCACCACGTAGCCGACTTTCTCGTTGGTCTGCAGGTACTGACCGGAGATGTTGATGCCGTTTTTGGCGAACACCTGGTTGATCTCGCTGAGTACACCCGGCACGTTGGCATGGATGTGCAGCAGACGATGCTTGCCCGGATGCGCGGGCAACGCCACTTCTGGGAAGTTAACCGAGGACACCGAAGTACCGTTGTCGCTGTACTTAACCAGCTTCTCGGCTACTTCCAGACCAATGTTGGCCTGAGCTTCGGCGGTGGAGCCGCCGATGTGCGGGGTCAAAATCACGTTGTCCAGACCGCGCAGCGGGCTTTCGAATTCTTCATCGTTGGAGCGTGGCTCAACCGGGAATACGTCAATGGCGGCGCCGATCAGGTGGCCGTCTTTAATCGCATCAGCCAAGGCTTCCAGTACCACTACGCTGCCACGTGCGGCGTTGATCAGGATGCCGCCTTTTTTGATTGCGCGAATTTCCTTCTCGCCGATCATCCACTTGGTGCTGTCCAGCTCTGGCACATGCAAGGAGACGATGTCAGACATGCCCAGTAGTTCGGTCAGGCTGGCGATCTGCGTGGCGTTACCCAGTGGCAGTTTGGTCAGTGGGTCGTAGAAAAACACCTGCATGCCCAGGGCTTCGGCCAATACCGACAGCTGCGTGCCGATTGAACCGTAGCCGACGATGCCGAGCTTCTTGCCGCGAATTTCAAACGAGTTAGCCGCGCTCTTGATCCAGCCGCCACGGTGGCACGAGGCGTTCTTCTCGGGGATGCCGCGCAGCAGCAAGATGGCTTCAGCCAGCACCAGCTCGGCCACCGAGCGGGTGTTCGAGTAGGGTGCGTTGAACACTGCAATACCGCGCTCGCGGGCGGCGTTCAGGTCAACTTGGTTGGTGCCGATGCAGAAGCAGCCGACCGCGACCAGCTTGTTAGCGCAGGCGAAGATTTCTTCGGTCAGTTGGGTGCGTGAGCGAATGCCGATAAAGTGCGCGTCGGCAATTTTGGCTTTCAGCTGGTCATCCGGCAGTGAGCCGGTGAGGTATTCGATATTGCTGTAACCGGCAGCCTTGATGGTGTCCACGGCGGATTGATGGACGCCTTCGAGGAGAAGGAACTTGATCTTGCTCTTGCCGAGAGAAGTCGTCTTAGTCATCTGCGTAAACCTGTTGGCCGAATTAAATAGGGCTGCGAAGCATCGCTTACAGACGTGTCGCCCCGAGCCTAATCGGAGCCTGACGTCGCCTGTGGGACGCTGCAAAGGGTGCGTATGCTAGCATATGACACCCCTGAAACACCCACCCCTGGCCGATGAAGCGTGCTCAGGGTGACTATGAATTGTTTGAGAGTTGCCGCCATGAGCCATACCGCCTTGATCGAAGCGCTGCAGACCCTGGTTGAACCCGGCAAAGTGTTGACCGACGCCGACTCCCT
>JAIETJ010000097.1 GCA_019745275.1 Pseudomonadaceae bacterium
TTTTCTTCAATGATCGGCCCACGGTGAAACCCGGCGTGCCCTTCTCGATCAGCAGCAAGCTAACGCCTCCGAAACCGTCACCACCGGTGCGCACCGCCACCGTGTAATAGTCGGCACGCACCCCGCTGGTAATAAAGGTTTTACTGCCGCTAACGCGGTAACAATCACCCTCACGGACTGCTCGGGTTTTTAAGCTGGCCACATCAGAACCACCCGAAGGTTCGGTGATGGCCAGCGCCATGATCTTCTCGCCGCTGAGCACCTGTGGTACCACACGATCGCGTACCGCTGGTTTGGCCCATTTGAGCACCGGGGGCAAACCGATATCCAACGAACCCAGCCCGGCGACCAAACCGCCAGAACCACAACGCATCAGCTCTTCGCTGACCGCCACCTTGGCAAATAAATCGCCCTCATGGCTGCCACCAAACGCCTCCGGATAACCAATCCCGAGAATCCCTGCTGCGCCTGCCTTGGCATACAACTCACGGGGAAAGCTTTCCTCCTCCTCCCATTCGGCAACAAAAGGCAGGATTTCGCGCTCAACAAAACGCCGAACCGAGTCACGTAATAACTGATGGTTGGTGTCAAAGTATTCTTGAAATGCGGACATGGGCAGGCTCCAGGCAAGGTCGACAAACCTTACCAAGCGCTTGCTTGGTCATCAAGTTGATATTTCTGCCGTACGCGACTAGAACGCTAGCGGCTAACGCACCCGAACGTTGGTCCGTAACGCTCCGACTATTCGCCCATCGGCCGTCGGCCGGCCAAGGCGTGCGCCAAGGTGCCGCCGTCGATTAGCTCCAACTCACTACCGAGTGGCACACCATGAGCAATGCGCGTCAGTGACAGATCTTTACCCGCCAGCATCTGCGCGATGTAATGAGCGGTCGCCTCGCCTTCCACCGTGGGGTTGGTCGCAAGAATGATCTCGCTAAAGCTGCCGGCCTGAATCCGCGCCAACAGTTCTGGGATGCCAATGGCTTCTGGCCCCAAACCATCCAGCGGCGACAAATGCCCGCGCAGCACAAAGTAGCGGCCGCGATAGCCCGTTTGCTCAACCGCAAACACTTCCAACGGCCCCTCCACCACGCACAGCAGCGCATCATCGCGACGCGGATCGGCACATTGCGGGCACAACGCGTCCTCACACAGCGTGCGGCAGCGCTGGCAATGACCAACGCCTTCCATCGCCGCACTCAACGCCTGCGCCAAACGCATGCCACCGGGCCGGTCACGCTCCAGCAACTGCAAGGCCATACGCTGCGCAGTCTTCTGCCCAACACCGGGCAAGATACGCAGCGAATCAATCAGTTGGCGGATCAGCGGGCTGAAGCTCATGAGGGAACTACCAGAAAAGAACTAAGGAATGCCGTGTTGTTTTAGGCGAAACCACAACAGGGCGCACTGCATGGGCGGCCCGGAACTGTTTTAACTTACACATTCGTCGGACGGGCGATCAGACGGTGTGCAGTACAAGGCGCAAGCAGGCGTGGGCACCGAAGTTTACGGGTTGTAAATGAGGATGCCCGCGCCTGCTTGCAACGCCGTAATGTGCGCTGACTGGACGCCCAGTTATCAGAAGGGCATTTTGAAGCCGGGGGGAAGCTGCATCCCCGAGGTCACGCCAGACATCTTGTCTTGGCTATTGGCTTCGATCTTGCGCACAGCATCATTCACCGCGGCAGCTATCAGGTCTTCGAGCACTTCTTTGTCTTCTTGCATCAGGCTGTCATCTAGGCTGATACGTTTTACGTCGTGGCGACCGGTCATGATCACGCTGACCAAGCCGGCACCGGATTGCCCAGTAACTTCAGCATTGGCCAACTCTTCCTGCATTTTCTGCATTTTTTCCTGCATCTGCTGGGCCTGCTTCATCAGACCAGCCATTCCGCCTTTCATCATGGGTTCACCTAATTAGTTAAGAGTTACGTCACACGTCTACAGGTTCAATACTGTCAGCCCGCACAGAGGCGCCAAACTGTTCAAGCATTTGTTGCACCAGCGGATCGGCATGGATAGCCGCCACCGCTTGGCTTTGCCGCTCAATACGTTTACGCGCCGCCGCTTGCGCCGGGGTTTCTTGCTCAGGCTTACGCAACTGGATTTCCAGCGTTAGCGTACGGCCATAAAACTGGCTAAGGGCATCGTTCACCCGTTGCTGCTGGGTGCTATTAAATAGCGCGCCCTGCGCCGGATCCAAGTGCAGCGACCAATGATCGCCCTCCACCGCCACTAAACAGCAGTTGCCGGCAATACTGCCAGTCAAACCGCTCAGATTTAACTGCGGAAACAACTCCAACCACTGCGCGGCTAAACCGGTGGCGGGCAGTGCAGCGGGTAAAACTTGCTCGGTTAAGTCTGGCAACTCAGCGCTGTCATCGGGCAGCGACTCGAGGTAGGCATAGGCGACATCAGTATCGATGACATCGTCTTCGTCTTCGTCTTCATCATCGACGTCATCGGCCGCGGCATCGCTGAATGCCGAAGCGGGCGCAACAACCTGCAGCGCATCTACGACTAGCGGAGCGTTACTGACAGGCGTCTGCGCCCGATAAGCCTCACGGGGTTCAGCAGTGCTGATTACCTGCACGGCAACTACAGGGTCATTCCACGGCAAATCAACCTCGACGGAAGCCACCGAGGCAGGCTCAACCTGTACAGGCGCAACGGTCTCGGCGGACTCCAGCAGTGGCGCCGCAACAGGCTCAACGGCAACTACAATTTCCAACGGAGGTCTGGCAACAGGCACAGCCAATGGCTCGACAAGCGTGGCAACCACTGGAGCCACAGGCTCTACAGGCTCTACAGGCGCCGCACTAGCAGCCACCGCCACGGCCACCGGGTTTAGTTGGGAATCAGCGCTGGCCGGGCTGATCCCCAAGGGCTTTAGCGCGGCCGTGGGTGGCGCACTGCTGCCAGCTGGGCGAAACGCCAACATGCGCAGCAAGACCATCTCGAAACCGCTACGCGGCTCCGGCGCTAACGGCAAGTCACGCCGGCCGATCAGGCCCATCTGGTAATAAAACTGCACATCTTCAGCCGGCAACGCCTGCGCCAGCGCCAACACTCGATCACGGTCGCCTTGGCCGTTATCCACCGCTTCTGGCAACGCTTGAGCGATGGCCACGCGGTGCAGCACATTGAGAATTTCTGCCAGCACGCCGGCCCAATCCGGACCTTGCTCGGCCAGATGTCGCACGGCCTCGATCAAGCCCCGCGCATCGCCCTCCAGCAACGCCTGCAGCACGCCATACACTTGGCCGTGATCGAGGGTGCCGAGCATCGCCCGCACATCGGCGGCCAGCACCTTGCCCTCACCAAAGGCGATGGCTTGGTCGGTGAGGCTCATGGCATCACGCATCGAACCATCCGCGGCGCGGCCCAGCAACCACAATGCATCGACCTCGAACGGCACCTGTTCAACGCCCAGCACATGGGTCAAATGCTCAACCACCCGCTCGGGCGGCATGTTCTTTAGAGAGAACTGCAGGCAGCGGGAAAGAATGGTTACCGGCAGTTTTTGTGGATCGGTAGTCGCCAGCAAAAACTTAACGTGCGGTGGTGGCTCTTCGAGGGTTTTTAGCAGCGCGTTAAACGAGTGCGTCGACAGCATGTGCACTTCGTCGATCAGGTAGACCTTAAAACGCCCGCGGCTCGGCGCATATTGCACGTTATCGAGCAGCTCACGGGTGTCCTCAACCTTGGTGCGGCTGGCGGCATCGACTTCGATCAGGTCGATAAAACGCCCCTCATCAATTTCTTTGCAAATTGAGCAAACGCCACAGGGCGTTGAGCTAACTCCGGTCTCACAGTTCAGGCACTTAGCGATAATGCGTGCGATGGTGGTCTTGCCGACCCCACGGGTGCCGGTAAACAGATAGGCATGGTGCAAGCGTTGGCTGTCCAGCGCGTTGATCAAGGCCTTGAGCACATGGGTCTGGCCGACCATTTCGCGGAACGAGCGCGGACGCCATTTGCGGGCAAGAACCTGATAACTCATTGAAATCCATCGCGACTGGAGCTGAAGAGGGGCTAATCCTAGCGGAGCATGGGTTAAATTGCACCCGTTCTCCCCGGCAGCAGCGAAAGGATGCTGCGCAGCAATAAATCGAGCGCAAAAGACTATTTACCAGCAGACAGGCAAAAGACTTATATGTAGATACGAATTTGAGGGTTTTACTACAGTAAGCCGCGGTGAAATTGGGCTTGGAGATGGAGGCAACCCCACCAGCCACACCCCGGCACACGATGTTCCCGCTGTGGCTGCTTCCTTCCGGATCTGACCAGGTTCACGGGTAATCGTTGCGGGGGGACCGGCAGGGCCACCATAACAACATCCGCCTTGCAGCAGACCGCGCCATTGTACCGCCTTGGCAACAACTTACAACCGCTTCGACTGACTAAAAACATATCTAAGACAAGCACTTGGCCTTGCCGGTGGGAGCCTGAGGACTTTCCAGCGATTGCCGCTCGAGACAATCCAGATAAAAAAAACACCTCCAGCGCTGGAGGTGTTTTTATTCACCCTAATGCTTAGGGTTTGCTCTCCACCACACCCGCCGTGTTATCCAGCAAACTCTTGGTGGCCGTTTGCAAGAAGGCTTCGAGCTTGTTCTTCAATGCAGGTTCAAGCTCCAGTGGTACGCGGGTGGCTTGCGGATTAGCGCCGAGCTGATAGTCATACAGGCGCGTTTCAAAGCCCTTGGGCTGGATCATGATGCGTTTGGGCGAAACGATCGCCACCGTCTGATCACCGCCGGACGGTTTTATAACACCGATACCCAAATCGCCCTCGGGCAAGTTCAGCAGATCGCGGCCCCAGCACTGATGGCGTACCTCGCCACCTAGACGGCCCATGATGGTCGGCACGATGTCGACCTGCGTTCCCACCACATCGCTAGTGGCGCCAAATTTTGCCTGAATACCCGGCGCGATCAGTAGCAGCGGAACGTTGAAGCGGTGTAAATCCATTTCTGTCAGTTGCTGCTCACTGCCAAAACCATGATCGCCAACCACCACAAATAGGGTTTCGTTGAAATAAGGTTGCTTACGCGCCTTCTCAAAAAACTGCCCCAACGCCCAGTCGGAATAGCGCATCGCGGTTAAATGCTCATCCGTCGAACCATGCCCCGTTACCGGCTCAACCGGCAAGTTTTTCGGCAGCGCATAGGGTGTGTGATTGGACAAGGTTTGCAGCAAGGCATAAAACGGTTTTTTGCCGTAGTTCTTTTCCAGTTCTAGGGCGCCGCGATCGAACATATCTTGATCCGACACGCCCCAGGTCGGGTCCATAAACACCGGATTTACAAAATCTTCACGGCCAATAAAATTAGTCATGCCTTGGTTACTGAAGAACCCCGACTGGTTATCCCACTGGAAGTTGCCGTTATACACATACAAATTGTCGAACCCGCGCGGGCCGAGCAATTGCGGCAAGCCAGAGAATTTATGCCCGCCCTCGGGCGTGCGCATTAGATACTCAAAGCTTGGCAAGTTAGGAAAGCACGCCATGCTGGCAAACATGCCCTGATGGGTATGGGTACCATTGGAGAAGAATCGATTAAATAACAAACCCTCCTTGGCCAGCTTGTCGAAATTGGGAGTGATGTTGGCCGGGCTACCCAGTGCACCCACAAAGTGACCGGCGAAGCTCTCCATCAGAATGACCACCACATTCTTGATTGGCAGCGTGCCTTCGACCGGCGGCGTGAAATCGCGACGAATCGCCGCGGTATCGGCATCGACCAGTTGGTCATTTGGCGTCAGCAGCATCTCGCGTACGGCCTTGAGTGCATCGGCATCCGCCATCGTCGATTTCCAGATATTGTCACGATGGCTACCAAAGGTACTGGCTGCCGCCGAATACAGGGTCAGCGTGCCATTCAAGTCAAGCTGATTGGCAAACATTGAGTCAGTGGTGTAGGCATCCCCCCAACGCAGAGGCGGCCCTTGGCGTAAATGACCACGCGCCGCGACCACGGCAATCAACAAGCATAAAAACAGCGCCAGCCAGCGCCACTGCCAAGCCAATGAACGCTGGGCAACCACCGAAACCGCTGAGATTGACGGCCGACTAAGCAGGTCAAGGCCTTTGAACAGCTGCGCTAACAGCCACGTTGCCAGCGCCCACGCCAACAAATAGCGCCCCACTGGATAACCGTTCCAGAGCATGCTCATAACGGTTTGTGGATCTTCCTGAAAATACTGGAAAACCAAGCTATTTAGACGCTGGTGAAATTCGCGGTAAAAATCCAACTCGGTAATAGCGAGAAACAAGGTAAAACTAGCAAAGCCCGTCAACCACCAACGCAGCGCCCTGCGCGCGGCCATCGCCCGCACACTAAACAGCGCCAGCAATAGCGGGATACAGGCGTACACCACCACCCGCAGATCGAAACGCAGACCGTTGTAGAAAGCCTCAATAAAGGTGCTGACGGGCGTATCACCTATCAATTCACGGTTATAGACCAGCAAGGCGACCCGCAGCAGGCTGTACATCACCAGCAAGGCCAGCGCACTGATAAAAGTGAACGCCAAATGGCTTTTTAAGCTGGGCTGGGCAAGGCGCGACGGCGCTTGCAAGCGAGGCAAAGTCTTAGCGTGGGCCATATCGATTTAAGTCCGCTGAAAAATGGTTAAACGTTAACGTGCTAACGGCAGAATACCGGATACTGAGTCGCACTGAATGGCGCAAGTGTAAGATTTTACTGTGAAAAAATTGTCACTACGGACGTCACATCCACGCCTCAAGCCGCGTAAACCGCTCACCGATAGGGTCGCCGGTGACGCTAGGCAGCGCATCATCGACAGTGGCGAATAAACGAATGGCGAGGAAATCAGCTTTCTCGCCGATATCCAGCCAATGTTTCACACCGGCCGACAATTCGATCAGGTCGCCTCTCTCACACAAAATCTCAAACACCTGCTCGCCAAAGTGCAAAGCCAACAACCCCCGCCCAGCCACGCACAGCTGTACGTGATCGGCGGCATAGCTGCGCTCGTGCAAAAAGCTCGCGCGTAACTCGACCGCTTGCGACTGAACTGAGGCAAGACCCAGCACATCGACAGCAAACAACCCCGTTTCGCTGCTCAATTGGCTGATCTGCGCCTGATAGGCCGACAGCACAGCCGCCGTGCTGGTGTCGGTCAGCGGCGCAGTGGGCGCTGGCCAGCGAGCAAAGCGCACGCCGACTTCAGCCAAGGTGCTGACGATATCCTCGACATGGGTCAGCACTTTGTTCGGTTGTTCGGGGTTGGCTTGCGGGTAAACACTTAAGGTGGTCATGGCTAAAACTCGTCTCAGGTTCTTCTTGTTAGGCGTCATAACCGCTAGTGCCCGCAGGCTGCGTGGTCGAGCTATAACGCGCAATAATAATCGCAGCAGCCAGCGCCGCAAGACTGGCTAGGGCAAAGGTCCACTTGGCCCCCAGTGCGGTCCAGCTATAGCCGGCATATAACGCCCCTACCGCGCCACCAACACCGGTTAACGCGGCATACAAGGCTTGGCCCTGCCCTTGCTGTTGCGCGGCAAAACTGCGCTGCACAAACAAAATCGCCGCCGCATGAAAACTGCCAAAAGTGGCCGCGTGCAGTAACTGGGCAAATAACAACACACTGAGTTGCTCAGCAAAAAAACCCAGCAATAACCAGCGCAGGCTCGCCAGCAGAAAACTAACCACCAGCATTTGCTTAAGGCTGACCTGCTGCAGCATTTGCGGGATGAGCATAAACACCAGCACCTCAGCCAGCACGCCCAAGGCCCAGAGCCAGCCGATCATCCCGCGCGAATAACCCAGATGCTCTAAATGAATGCTGATAAAGGTGTAGTAAGGCCCATGCGACAACTGCATCAGCGCCACGCACAGGTAAAAAGCTAAAATTCCAGGCTGGCGCAACTGTGCGATCAAGCCGCCAGTGGCGGACTCGCGCCGCGACACCGACGGTTGCGCATCGGGCACCCAACAACTGCTCAGCGCAATGCAGGCCACTATTGCCAGCAACAACCAGGGATACAACGCTAGGCTGTAGCGCTCAAACAGAATCCCTAAGCCCACCACGCTGAGAATAAAACCGATCGAACCCCACAAGCGTATTTGCGTATATCGCGCCGCTTGCTCGCGCAAATGCGCCAGGGTGATGACTTCAAACTGCGGTAACACTGCATGCCAAAAAAACGCATGCAGAGCCATTACCAGCGCCAACCAAGCGTAGGTTTTGCTGACAAATATCAGGCTTAAACTGGCCAAGGTGCAGAAAGCGCCGAGCCGCACGATCAGTAGCCGACGACCGGTGCGATCGCCCAGCCAACCCCACAAACTAGGAGCCAAACAGCGCATCAGCATCGGAATCGCAATCAGCTCGCCGATCCGTGCCGGCGAGAACCCTAGCGAGTCAAAATACAATGCCAAAAACGGTGCCGTGGCGCCGAGCAAGGCGAAATAACACAGGTAAAACCCCGACAGGCGCCAGTACGGCAGCGCCGGTTCGATCACAGTTGCGCTAGCACCGGCGTAGTTACCTGCACATCGGCATTTTGCCCACGATGGCGGAGCAAATGGTCCAGCAACACCATGGCCATCATCGCCTCGGCGATTGGCGTGGCCCGAATGCCCACGCAAGGGTCATGCCGCCCCTTAGTGATGACGTCCACCGAATTACCTGCAACATCCACCGAACGACCCGGCGTGGTGATACTCGAGGTAGGTTTAAGGGCCAAATGCGCCACAATCGGCTGGCCTGAAGAGATCCCACCGAGAATGCCACCGCTGTGATTGCTCAAAAAGCCGGCAGGGGTCATTTCATCCCGGTGCTCCGTGCCGCGCTGGGCGACACAAGCAAAGCCATCGCCGATTTCCACGCCTTTGACCGCATTGATACTCATCAGCGCATGGGCTAGCTCGGCGTCGAGACGATCAAAAATCGGCTCCCCTAGACCCGGCATAACACCCTCGGCGACCACGGTAATCTTCGCACCCACGGAATCTTGGTCACGGCGCAGTTGGTCCATGTAGGCTTCCAACTCGGCGACTTTATCTGGATCTGGGCTAAAGAAAGCGTTCTGCTCAACCGCCTCCCAGCTCTTAAAGCCGATCTCAATCGGCCCCAACTGGCTCATATAGCCGCGCACGGTAATGCCCTGAGTGGCTAAATATTTCTTGGCGATGGCACCGGCGGCAACCCGCATGGCGGTTTCCCGCGCCGAACTACGGCCGCCGCCGCGATAATCGCGCAGACCGTATTTATGCTGATAGGTGTAATCGGCATGCGCCGGGCGGAACTGGTCTTTAATCGCCGAATAGTCTTTGGACTTTTGATCGGTGTTGCGAATCAGCAAGCCAATCGGGCAGCCGGTGGTTTTGCCCTCAAATACGCCGCTAACGATTTCGACCTCATCGTCTTCTTGGCGCTGAGTGGTGTGCCGGCTGGTGCCGGGCTTGCGCCGGTCGAGATCAATCTGCAAGTCGGCCAGCGACAGTTCAAGCCCCGGCGGGCAGCCGTCGACAATCGCCACCAAGGCTGGGCCATGGCTTTCGCCTGCAGTGGTAACAGTAAACAGCTTGCCGTAAGTATTGCCGGACATGCAGAGCGCTCCGCGAGCTAATTCGAAAGGCGCAAAGTATACCCGCGCCAGCCGTCGCCGGCACGTCTGTGCGCGCGCGCGCACTAATATCGGCTAATCTGCCAAACAGCAGCGCTCGCGTTGCAGCCCAACAACAGATCAAACGAGTACTGCACAACCATCATGAGCGACACCCCTGAGCTGCCTGAACATGCCGAGCAAATCGCCGAACTCAAGCGCCAATGGGCTGAGTCACCGGCCAAGCACTGGCAACTACTGCGCATGCTCGCGCAGCCCACTGAACGTGGCAGCGGCGCACGAGGGTTGCGCTTTGCTGAACTAGCCCGCAGCGAGCGGCACCACCCGCACCTGAGCATGCTGCGCCTGAACGTGCAATTACCCGCGCAAGTACTGCATCGCGAACACAACGTGTTGGAGCTCTGGCTCGATCATCGCTTGCACACCGCCGAGTTCGGCCCCACCAGCGGCCTGCAAACCGAACCGAGCAATCGTGGCCTAGGTCGTTTTTTAGTCGCGCAAGCAATTAACTGGGCACTGCCGCGCTGCGGCCACTACCAGGTTATCGGCGGCGACTTTAGCGGCAAAGACAACTTTGACGAAAGCTTGCGCGTGCGCCGCGATCACCTACTCGAAACGCTCGGCTTTAACGTGACTTACAGCGACACCGCGCAGTTGAAAGGCGGCTACAGCGCTTCTTTACTCAGCGACCTAAAAGGCCAATGGAATGGCGAAAAGGTGCAAATAGTTGGCTTACTCGAGGCCGGCAAGATGCTCCAGCAAGCCGATCAAACCCTAGCGGAACAAGCCATTAAGCTGCGCCAAAAAGATGAACTACTGGCGGCCAGCGTGCGTGACGAAGGCGCGTTGCGCTTCACCATTAGTACGCTGGTGATCTTCTGCTTATTTCAAGCCGCCCTGCTGCTTTGGCTGATGGTGCGATAAACCAGACCGCTGCACGCCGCGTTACAGCAGCCGCGAAACAAACAACGCCTGATGTTCGCGGCACTGCGCGGCCGCCAACAAGAACACCCCATGACCACCCTGCTCAAATTCCAGCCAGGTAAAGTCCACTTCAGGATACAGCTCGCAGACATGCACCTGGCTGTTGCCAACTTCAACGATCAGCGTGCCACGCTCGGTCAGATGATCAGCCGCTTCAGCCAGAATCCGTCGCACCAAGTCCAAACCGTCATCACCACAGCCTAAACCCAGTGCCGGCTCGTGCTGATATTCCGCCGGCATATCCTCGACATCCTCGGCATCCACATATGGCGGATTGGACACGATCAAGTCAAAACGCTGCTTGGGCATGGCATTAAAACCATCGCTCTGCACTGAGAACACTCGTTCCTCTAGGCCGTGCTGGAGAATGTTCTCATTAGCAACATCCAACGCATCAAAGGACAAATCCGCCAACACCACTTCCGCTTCGGGGAAGCTAAAGGCGCAGGCAATGCCAATGCAGCCAGAGCCGGTGCACAGATCCAAAATTCGGCTTGGGCTATGCGCTAACCACGGTTCAAACTGCCCGCCAATCAACTCGCCAATCGGTGAACGAGGAATCAGCACACGCTCATCGACCACAAAGGGTAAGCCACAGAACCACGCCTCACCGAGTAAATAGGCGGTTGGCACTCGATCTTCAATGCGCCGACGCAGCAGCTCTTGCAGATGCGCCTGCTCGTCTGCCTCTAAACGGCAATCTAGATAGCTATCAGCAATTTCCCACGGCAAATGCAATGCACCTAGGACCAACTGACGGGCCTCGTCCCACGCATTATCGGTACCGTGACCGAAAAACAAATCGGCATCATGAAAGCGGCTGACGGCCCAACGAATGTGGTCACGCAGGGTACGCAGGCGAGAATCGGTCACGGCAAAGTCCTCCAAAACGGGCGGCAATTTTAGGCGCAAAAGGTCGCCGCTGGCGAGCGCCGAGCAGCTATAGGGCGGAGTAAATAAATCTGCTGAGGCGCTACCCAGATCTGTAGACCCGACTAAATTTAATTCAGCCCGCGCCATTCGCCGCGCAGCCCAACCGAGCACCCGCGGAGCCTATATGAAGCGTGCAAAAACCTTTACCGCCCGCCGCTTGCGCAGCCACGACCGCTCAAAATGGCAGCGCCAAGCCGAAATTGCCGTGGCGGCATTTTTTTGCTGCTTCGCCATCTTGCTGGCCATGGCCGGTTTGGCCAGCTTCTTAGGGCACCCGAGCAGCCTGCCATGGCTAAGTAGTTTTGCCCCGCTGAGTTTGCTGATTGCCGGGGTATTTTTGTTATGGCTAGGGGTATTGGCGTGGCGCATTAGCCGTATTCGTCAACATCAGCGTGACTTGTACGCCGCACGCCACCCGAATGAGGAACCAAACAGTTAAGCCGCCGCGTTTACGCCAGCGAGCCCGGCGCTCGTACTGGTAAACTAGCCGGCCTTGGCGGAGGCCCTATGCAAGACGACGACCTAAACCTATTCAAATCAGCGACCCAGGGCATCAAGCCGATCAACCATGACCGCGCCGACATTGGCAAAAGCCCAGCCGATCGCCAGCAACTGGCCAAACGTCGACAAGCCGCCACAGTGCGGACAACCAGCCTAACCATCGACGGTTTATCTGATTTATTTGTCCTCGATGTGAGCGCCGAAGAAGAACTGTATTGGGCCCGCGACGGCGTACAAGAAAGCCAAATGCGCAAACTCAAAGCCGGGCAAATCGGCTTTGAGGGCAGCCTCGACCTGCACGGCATGAGCGTGGAGAAAGCCCGCGAAACCCTCTGGGCCTTTCTCGCCGAAGCGACCAAACTGGAAGTTCGCTGTGTGCGCATCACCCATGGTAAGGCCGCGCGCATAGACGGCAAACGCCCACTGATCAAAAGTCACGTCAATACCTGGCTGCGCCAACACACCCAAGTGCTCGGCTTCACCTCATGCAACGGCAAACACGGCGGCAGCGGCGCGGTTTATGTGATGCTCAAACGCACCATGCTCGAAGGCCGCGATGAGTAACACGCAGATAACTAACCTGCACCCAACAGGCACGCTCGTCGGCTAAAACCGCGCTAACGGGTTGTCAGCACGCCCCGCGCCACCTACCCTGCGCGCCTGCATACCTGAACACCTGCATATCAACAGGAAAGACCATGTCTCTGGAACACAGCTACAACGCCATCCTCACCGAACTGGGCGAGGACGCCGGCCGTGAAGGCTTGCTCGACACACCTAAACGCGCTGCCAAAGCCATGCAATACCTGTGCAACGGCTACAGCAAAAGCCTCGATGAAGTGGTTAACGGTGCGCTGTTCAGCTCCGACAACAGTGAAATGGTGTTGGTTAAAAATATCGAACTGTATTCGCTGTGCGAACACCACATGCTGCCCTTTATTGGCAAAGCGCATGTCGCCTATATTCCTAACGGCAAAGTGTTGGGGCTATCGAAAGTGGCGCGAATTGTCGACATGTACGCTCGCCGGCTACAGATCCAAGAAAACCTCAGCCGGCAAATTGCCGAGGCCATCCAGCAAGTCACTGGCGCACTCGGCGTCGCGGTGGTGATCGAGGCGCAGCACATGTGCATGATGATGCGCGGTGTCGAGAAGCAAAACTCCTCAATGGTCACCTCGGTGATGCTCGGCGAATTTCGCAGCAACCCGGCCACCCGCAGCGAATTTCTTAGCCTGATTGGTTAACCCCGCAGACTCATTACTGATGCCAGCCTGCTGGTATTTCCCCCACCCCAAGGATACTTAACGTGCTGCTTAAAGCCCTGCGAATTGGCCTCGGCCAACTGATCATTTTTATCGACTTTATTACCCGTCCGCGGCCCATCCAACGCAGCGCCCAAGCGCAAGCCGTGGTTAACCAAGCGGCCGCCAGCTTGTCGCTGTATCAGTTTCGTGCCTGCCCATTTTGCGTACGTACCCGCCGCACCATTCGCCAACTGAACCTGCCGATTCAACTGCTGGATGCGATGAACGACGAAGTGGCGCGACAAACGCTGCTCACCGAGGGCGGCGCGATCAAGGTGCCGTGCCTGCGCATTGAAGAAAACGGCAGCACGACTTGGATGTATGACTCAAAAGTCATCATCGCCTACCTGCAGCAGCGTTTCGCGTAACCCCAGCCGCTCCCTCGCCACTCTGCCACTCTGCCAGCCTGACGACTAAAGTCTAAAGGCTGGCACGCTGCACCTATGCTTAAGTTGTTCCTGTAACGAAACGTTAATAAACGCGTCCGTTAAATCGTTTAATCAGGAGACAATAATAATGCCCCGCTCCCCACTCGCCCGCGCCATCACCCTTGCCAGTTTAGGCAGCTGCCTTGCCTTGCCGAATTTGGCGCACGCCGACTTTGTTAAAGACAGTAAAGCCAGCCTTGAGCTGCGCAACTTCTATATGAATCGCGATTTTCGTCAGGGACACGACGACAAACTGCCAACCGTTACCGGCAAAAGCCCTAAGGAATTTAAAAGTTACTCGGAAGAATGGGCGCAAGGCTTCCTGTTCCGGGCAGAGTCTGGCTATACCGAAGGCACCGTCGGGGTAGGTGTCGACACCCTAGGCCTGCTTGGCGTGCGCCTGGACTCTGGCCGCGGACGCTCCGGCACCAGCTTGTTGCAATTGGACAAAGAAACCGGTGAAGCGCAGTCCGACTATGGCTCTCTAGGGGCGACAGGTAAGGTCAAGATTTCTAAGAGCGTGATGAAAGTGGGAACCTTGCAGCCGAAAAATCCGGTGGTGCAGGCCAGCGACTCACGCCTATTGCCGCAAACCTTTCAAGGCGGCAGCTTAAATGTGCTGGAAGTCGACAACCTCAGTTTAAATGCCGGCGCATTAAGCAAGGTTAAGCAGCGCAACTCCAGCGATCATGAAGACATGACACTTAGCGGGTCGAGCAGTCGCGGCAGTGACCGCTTTAACTTTGGCGGCGCCGACTACGCACTGAACAAAAATCTCACCCTCAGCTACTACTACGCCGAACTGGAAAATATCTATCAGCAAAACTTCGCCGGTTTGGTTTATCTGCAGCCGCTCAGCGAAGGACAAACACTAAAGGCTGATCTGCGTTATTTCGACAGCTCTGATAATGGCAACCAATACGCGGGCAGAATTGATAACCGCGCACTCAATGGCATGCTCACCTACGGCGTGGGCGCGCACTCGTTTGGCCTGGGTTACCAGCAAATGAATGGTGATAAAGCCTTTCCATTTATCACCGACAGCGATCCTTACTTGGTTAACTACGTACAGATCGGCAACTTCGCCGCAGCAGAGGAACGCTCATGGCAGGCGCGTTACGACCTAAATTTTGCCAGCTACGGCATCCCCGGCTTGAGCCTGATGAGCCGTTACGTCAGCGGCGACAACATTGACCGCGGCGCACAATCTAACGGTAAAGAATGGGAACGTGACACCGACATCGCTTACGTGCAGCCAGACGGCACTTTTAAGGGTGTCGGGATTAAATGGCGCAACGCCACATACCGCTCCAACTTGGTGAAGACCACCGAGGATCTGGACGAAAATCGCCTAATTCTTAGCTACACAGTGGCCCTCTGGTAATTCCTCCAGGCACAAAAAAGCCCGCGATCACAACTGTGATCGCGGGCTTTTTTACGCGCAAGATTAATCGTGACTGGTTGACCCAATTTTATGCACGGACAAGTCCGCGCCGTAATATTCCTCTTCCTGCGTTAGACGAATCCCCACGCTCGACTTGAGCAAGCCATAAACCGCAAAACCACCCAGCAGCGCCACGGCCACCCCAAGCCCGGTGCCGATCAACTGACTGATCAAGCTAACCCCGCCCAAACCACCAAGCGCCGTCTGGCCGAAAATGCCACAGGCAATCCCACCCCAAACGCCGCACAAACCGTGCAACGGCCAAACACCGAGCACATCGTCAATTTTCCATTTCACCTGAGTCGCCGTAAAGGCAAAGACAAACATGCCACCCGCGACCAATCCAGTCAGCAAAGCACCAATTGGGTGCATCACATCCGAGCCAGCACAAATGGCTACCAGCCCTGCTAGCGGGCCGTTATGCAAGAAACCCGGATCATTGCGACCGACCACCAAGGCCGCTACGGTGCCACCGACCATCGCCATTAACGAATTAACCGCAACCAAACCGCTGACAGCCGCCATGGTTTGCGCACTCATCACGTTGAAACCAAACCAGCCAACGATCAAAATCCATGAGCCCAAGGCTAAAAATGGAATGTTGGACGGCGCGAACGCCACCAGACGCCCATCGCGATAGCGGCCGTTACGTTGCCCCAGCAGCAATACCGCCGCCAGCGCTAGCCAACCACCCACCGCATGCACCACCACAGAGCCGGCAAAGTCATGGAAGCTCGCGCCAAACTGTGCCAGTAGCCACGCCTGCAGGCCGAAATTGCCGTTCCAGACCACACCCTCAAAGAATGGATAGACGAACGCCACGATCAAAAACGTAGCGCACAGTTGCGGACCAAATTTGGCTCGCTCAGCAATACCGCCGGAAATAATCGCCGGAATCGCCGCCGCAAAGGTCAATAAGAAAAAGAACTTCACCAAGGCATAGCCGTTATCGACCGTTAGCGTGGCAGCCGGGGCGAAAAAAGTTACCCCGTAGGCCACCCAGTAGCCGATAAAGAAGTAGGCTAAGGTCGAGATGGCAAAGTCGGAGATGATTTTCGACAGCGCATTGACTTGGTTTTTATGCCTTACCGTGCCCACTTCAAGAAACGCAAAGCCAGCATGCATGGCCAATACCATGACCGCACCCAGCAAAATAAACAGGGTATTGGAGCCATGAACGAGGTTGCTCACAGCACTTTGCAGGTTATCCATCGAGGTACAGCCCTTAACGTTAGCGAAAAAGCACCAGATTGATACACGCACCAATACTGCGCACCGAAGTGGCGCAGAAAGTCATCGACTCAAGCGTACAATCAATTGCAGTAACACTTAAAAATCTACGACGGAGCGTTCAGCAAAAAGCACATTTTCTATATTAATCATAGTGTTAGACGAGCTTAGCGAAGCAGACCACAACCACCCAAGCGCTCAAAATTAGCGCACAACATAAGCTCTACGCACCAACTGAAAGCAATAGCTGTACCAGCTTGCAGCCGACTCGCTTCAATATCGTTCATTACTGCAGCAAAAAAACTCGTGGGGAGCGTAAATGCCACATACCAGTGCACACACTCAGCAAGAACAATTACAGAATGAGCTGCAAGCCTTGATCAAAGATGCCGAAACACTGCTGCAACACGCCGCAGGGCTCGCCGGCGAGCATGCAGATCAACTACGCGAGCAGATCCAGCACAATTTGCAGCGCGCCCGCGCAAGCCTCGGCACCGGCGAAACCGCCTTGCGCGAACAGGCCAATGAGGTGCGCGAGGCCAGCGAAGCTTATATACAAAACAACCCATGGCAAGCAGTGGGTATAGCGGCGGGCCTTGGCCTATTACTCGGACTCTTGCTGGGGCGGCGCTAACCATGAGCGACAGCACTCCTCACACAACCCCAGAGCCAGCATCGCTGAACAACTTGGGCGCGGCAGGGCTTGGTTTGCTGCACAGTCATATCGAGTTATTTGGGCTCGAACTGCAAGCGCATAAAGCCAACAGCTTGCAGGCCTTAGCACTTACCGCGGGCGCATTGCTGGCCGGCTGGTTACTGCTGATAGGGCTATCGACGCTGCTATTGATAGCCCTGTGGGATGACTTTCGCCTGCCCGTCATGAGCGGCTTATGCCTGTTTTATGGTCTGCTATTAATCACCAGCCTGTATCGACTGCGCGCCGTCTTGCGGCGAGGCAACAACCCCTTTAGCGCCAGCCTTAATGAACTGGCCCGAGACCGCGAGCAGTTACTGCCATGAGCCAGCCCGAACTAGCCAGCAACGCCAGCAAACTGCAACTGCGCAAAGCCCTGATTCAGATGCGCTTAGAGCTACATCGCCAGCAATTGCGCCATGAAAGCCTAAGCGTGGTTAAACCGTTTCAAGAAGCCCGGCAGTTCAGCCAACAATGCACCGCGCTACTCGGCAAAAACAGCACAGCCGTGCTGACCGCAGGCACCCTAGCGACACTGGCGCTAGCATTGCTGCAACGCAAAAAGCTCGCTAACTGGCTGACCTTGGGCGCAGCACTCGCCCCACTGCTGGGTCAATTACTGCGCCGCGCCAGCTCAGAACCAACCCCGGCGCCCGGCACCGGCACCGGCACAACCGAGGATACCCAGGTCCGCTAAAACAACCCGCGTACCGCCCACAGCGCGACTGCAACCGCTGCCAGCAGCACCACCAACGTTACAACTTTGCTCGTCGAGCTTGTCGCGACCGCAGGCGCAGGCACCTTCTGCATCTGCGCTGGCCCGGGTAGGCTGGCGGCAGAGCCCTTAACGATACGCGTCATTGGCGCCATGGGCATAAAGACCGTGGCATCTTCATCTTGCGCTTGAACAACCTCAACCTTCGGCCCGATCACCAGCAACACCACCGCGCCCATTTGCAGCTGATCGCCGGCCTGCAAGGTGGCGGCGCTAACCTTAGCGCGATTGAGCAAGACTCCATTGGCCGAGCCCAGATCCTTCACCTCGAGCACGCCATCTTTAAAAAAGAACTCGCAATGGCGGCGCGACAACTCAACATCGTTAAAACACAACTCACACTTAACCGAACGGCCGAAGGTCATAGAACCCGACAGCGGGTACTTTTTGCCCTCGTTCTCACCTTGAATCACCTGCAAAAACCACTTCTTACTATTGTCCGGCTTAGCGACAGTTTTTAATGGATCGATAAACTGCAAGGCCACCGGGCCAATCTGCACGCTGTCATCAGCACGAATCTGATAACGACCACTAACCCGCTCGCCATTTACCCAAGTACCTGCCTCGCTGGCGCAATCGCTGAGAAAATAATGACCATCTTCGCGCCGAATCTCGGCATGGAAAAGACTCACGCCATGGTCCGGCAGCACCAGATGATTACGAGCATCTTGACCAAGGGTGATTTTTTCATCAGCCAACCAAACGGGTGGCTGACGTGAGTCTTTAAATTGTAATTTCAACATAAAAGAACAAGCCCTATAAAAATAAATCAAACAACAAGAGCAACCACCTGAAGCGTCAACACTCAATCCATACCATTACTTAAAATATGCCGCCATACGCGTGAAACCGGATTAGAACTCTCCTCTACCGGTTTACTCGCCTGGTTCTTACTCGCTTGACTCGTACTGGCCTGACTAGTAGTGGTTGAACGGGAAGCTTTCGCGGCCGACGGCACAGCTTTACGCGCAACAACAGGACGCGTGGCGCGCGTGACATAAGCCGCATGCTCACTGAGCAATTTTAGCAATGCAGGATTCTCGGGCTCCGCCAACAAGCCTGCCTGGAGATTTTCCAGGGCTTTAGTGAATTCGCGACTGGCATAAGCCGCATTAGCTTGCTCAAGATAAACTTCCGCAATCTGCTGCAAACCATTACGCGCAGGCTGATTATCCGGCGTTAAAGTTAGCGCCTGCTGAAAGTAAAATAACGCATTATCCTCAGGCGGAACCGTTAATTGCATGTTAGCCATCCGCAACTGCCCCAATTTAACGCTGAGCGCCGCCCGCGCGGCGACAACGCGCTGCAGGCCAGTTTGCGCGGCAACACTATCTGGCTGTAGCAATAATACCTGCGCAAAAAAATAATCAGCATTGTCCTGCGCCGGCGCCTGTAACTTACCCTCCGCCAGGCGGACCTCGGCTTGCGCCAAATAATCCGCCACTTGCCTACTCAGGTTAATTTTGTAACCGGCAAAAGTACCGCCAACCAACAATATCAAACCCAACAACCCCGCCAGCACCTTGGGCGCTGCGCTATTTTTGGCAGCAACCAGCGGCACAGCCTTACTAAATTGGGTGACGCTGAGGTCGTCGTCTTGCAACAGCGCCAGGCTTTGCAGCAGCTCCCGGCAACTGGCAAAGCGCTGATTAACATCCTTAGCTAACATGCGCCCGAGCAGCGCCTGATAACCCGCCAAATGCGCGGGCAACTGCGGAACTGGCATTTGCACATGGTTCATAACGGTCTGGGTATAACTCGGGCCACGGAAATCGTTAGTTCCGGTGAGCATCTCTAGCAGTAACACGCCCAAACTATAGATATCCGTGCGCTGATCCAACGGCTGACACTGCGCTTGCTCCGGACTGCTATAGGCAGGGCTGCCAACAGCCACACCGAACTGGGTTAATTCACTATCAATAGCCAAATCTTTAGCCACACCAAAGTCGGTAATGACCACCGAACCATCCTTTCGAAAAAGAATGTTTGCCGGCTTAATATCTCGATGCACCAACCCTTGTTGATGCACCACATGTAAGCCTTCGGCAATTTGTCGAGTAATACTTAAAGCCCGCTCAACATCTAAAGCCTGACCTTTATATTGACTCAAGTCGCCGCCTGCGACGAACTCCATCGCTAAATAATGACGCCCGTCAGCCAGCTTATCAATATCATAAATAGTCACAATCGACGCATGATGCAAGGATGCAACCACATGCCCTTCATTAATAAATCGACGACTAAACTCATCATCTACTGAGCTACTCAGTACTTTAATAGCCACTTTGCGTTGCAGTGAATTTTGCGTGGCCAAAAACACTTCGGCCATACCACCCTTACCGAGCTGACCATGCAATGTGTAACCGGCAATTTCAATTAACTTATCGTTCATAGCCAACCAAGTTTTTTAATCTGAGTGCGTGCGCTAAGTTCATGTCTTACGCCTTAATAAGCGCTGAAAAAAGCCCAGCTTCGGCAGCGCGACTATCGGCGCCGCCGCAAACTTCCCCATCAACAGCGCACACGAAATATTATCCTTACCGCCGGCCTGATTAGCAGCGCTAATCAAAGCGCTCACAGCAGCATTCAGTTCTCCCTGAATACCGAGCGCATACAGGCGCTGATCGTTAAGTTCGCCATGCAAGCCATCGCTGCACAACAACAAGCGCTGATTGTTCTGCAGCACCCCATGCGCAACACCAACTTCAAGTTCGAGAGAGGCATAGCCCAGACACTGGGTAATTTCATTTTTACGCGGGTGATTGCGCGCCTCTTCAGCGCCCAATTGACCAATATCGATCATCACTTGGACCCAGCTATGATCCTTGCTCAGCGGAGTAATTGCGCTGTCGGTAAGTAAATAAGCGCGACTGTCACCAACCCACGCCAACTGATACTCAGCACCACTGAATTTAACCGCCACTACGGTACTGCCCATGCCTTTGCTGGTCGGATCGAGTTTTGCAGCCTGAATAATTGCCTGATTCGCCGCATGAATGGCTACTTCAAGGCTATCTTGCTGCGCCAAGCTCTCGGCAATTGTTGCCACGACTATGGCGCTGGCGACCTCACCGCGCTCATGCCCACCCATTCCGTCAGCAATCACCCACAAACCCAGTTCAGGACAGCTAAGAATGCTGTCTTCATTGTGCGCACGCACCAGGCCGGGCACGCTATGAATGGCATAGTTGATTTTATTTTCGGTGCCGTGCATTGCTGTAATCGTCCGCCGCAGTATCGGCATGGTCAAAGTGTCCAGAGCTGGAAACTGCTTTACATCTGGATAAGCCGCCCAGCATGCCGCCCGCGCAACACCGCGGCCATCCCGGGCGAGGCTTTTTTAGCCAAAACGTTAACCGGTCGCATATTTTCGCGCCCCGCAAAGCGCCGCCAGCGCACCAGCCATTTGCACTCGCAGGGCAGAACTTCATCAACCCGCAGTTTTGCTTGAGACAGAAACGACAAAGCCCCATTTCTGGGGCTTTGCGTTATAAAGATGGCGGAGGCGATGGGATTCGAACTCATGGACCTGTTACAGTCGACAGTTTTCAAGACTGTTGCCTTAAACCACTCGGCCACACCTCCGTACTTGTTGCGGCCGCCATAATACCGGAACGAAACACACTGTCAAACTCTATGCGCAGACATCTGCAAACTGTCTGTTATGCTCAGCTTCAAGTAACGCAACCTTAGACCGTCCAGGAGTGACGCCATGCAAGAGCAAAATTACGTCCTCAACCCTGCCCAGGTTGAGCAACAGGAAGTCAGCAGCGTACTGCGCAACACTTACGGTTTGCTGGCACTGACCTTAGCCTTCAGCGGTGTGGTGGCTTATTTTGCACAGCAAATGCATGCCAAGCCGCCGGGCTTTTTCACCATGATTATTGGTTTTTACGGCTTGTTTTTCTTGGCCGCTAAGTTGCGCAACTCCGCTTGGGGTTTATTGGTCACGTTCGCCCTGACTGGTTTGATGGGCTACAGCATTGGCCCGATGCTTAATCGATACCTCGAGATGCCTAACGGCAGCGAAGTGGTCAGCTCTGCATTTGCCATGACGGCGCTGGTATTCTGCGGCCTGTCGGCCTATGTACTGACCACCCGTAAAGACATGAGCTTCTTGTCGGGTTTTATCACCGCCGGCTTTTTTGTTTTGCTGGGCGCGGTGGCGGCGAGCTTTTTCTTCCAGATCAGCGGCCTGCAGTTGGCGATTAGTGCCGGCTTTGTGCTGTTCTCCTCGGCCTGCATTCTGTTTCAAACCAGCGCCATTATTCACGGCGGTGAGCGCAACTACATCATGGCGACCATCAGCTTGTATATTTCGATCTACAACCTGTTTGTCAGCCTGCTGCAGATCCTCGGCATCATGAGCAGCAACGACTAACAGCAACTGCTTACCTAAAGCCCGCCTCGGCGGGCTTTTTGTTGCGGTAAATTCCTCGCTAGGCTTTATCATTAGCCTTAAGTTAGCGCTTAGTAGATTACTGATGAAATTTGCCATTGCCCTGTTTGCCGCTCCGCACGCCCCCTCGGCCCGACGCGCCTTGCGTTTTGCTCAGGCGGCGTTAGCCGGCGGGCATGAAATTACCCGCCTGTTTTTTTATCAAGACGGCGTGCACAGCGGCTCGTACAACGTGGTGACACCGCAAGATGAACTGGACATCTCCAGCGAATGGCGCGAGTTCGTCCGCCTGCAACAACTCGACGGGGTTATTTGCATCGCCGCCGCGCTACGCCGAGGCGTACTTAGCAGCGAGGAAGCCGAGCGGCACAGCCGCCCGGCCGCCAACTTAGCCCCCGACTGGGAGCTGTCTGGGCTTGGCCAATTGCATGAGGCCATGCAGGTGGCCGATCGGCTGATCTGTTTCGGAGGTCATTGAGATGGCTAAGTCACTGCTGCTAATTACTCGGCAAGCACCTTGGAGCGGCCCCGGCGCGCGCGAAGCACTGGATATCGCCCTAGCCGGCGGCGCCTTTGACTTGCCCTTGGGCATGCTGTTTCTCGATGACGGCGTGTGGCAGTTAGTGCCCGCGCAACAACCTGCACTGCTGCAACAAAAAGACCTCAGCGCGAATTTGCAGGCGCTACCAATGTTTGGCGTCGAAGCGCTGTATGCCTGCAACCGTAGCCTGTTCGAGCGCGGTCTGGCTAGCCACAGCTTAAATCTGCCAGTTGAACTACTCGATGAGCACGCCCTGAGCGCCCTGATTAAGCGCTATGACATGGTGATGACCCTATGACCACCCTGCACCTACTGTCGCACTCACCGTTCAGCGACAGCCGTCTAACCAGCTGCCTGCGCCTGCTTAACCTACGTGACGGGGTGCTGCTCAGCGGCGACGCCGTGTATGCCCTGCAAGCCGGCACCGCGCAGCGCCAAGCCCTAGAATTGCTGCCCGACGCCATCGGCCTATACGCCTTAGAAGAAGACCTGCACGCTCGCGCCATTCGCGACTTACCGGCGCGCGTGCGCTGCTTAGATTACCCAGCCTTTGTCGAACTGACGCTGCGCTACGCCAAGGTCAACAGCTGGCTATGACCCACTCATCACCCCTAAGTACTGAGCTCGCGCTGGATAACGACGGCTTTCTGCTGCACCTAGAAGACTGGTCACCGGCCGTGGCCGAGCAACTGGCCAGTAACGAGGGCATTAATCTGAGCACCGAGCACTGGGAGATTTTGCTGCTGCTGCGCGAGTTTTATGCACAATTTCAGCTGTCACCGGCCACCCGCCCACTGATCAAGTACGCGGCGTTAAAACTGGGCAGCGACAAAGGCAACAGCCTGCAACTCAATCGCCTCTTTAACGGTACGCCGGCCAAGTTGGCCGCCAAGCTCGCGGGCCTACCGAAACCGACCAATTGCTTATAAACCGGCGTGCCCAGCAACGCAGCACGCCGCCCTAGCCTTTCTAACAAATCTGAGTAAGCACTGCCGATGAACAGCGAACCGAGCAACCAACTAACGCCCGCCGAACATCCCTTTGCGCACTTTGTGCGCATTCTGGGTAAGGGCAAACGCGGCGCGCGTGACCTGACCCGCGAGGAAGCCCGCGAGGCGATGGGCATGCTGCTCGACGACAAAGTCGAAGACACCCAACTCGGCGCATTTTTGATGCTGCTGCGCCATAAAGAAGAAAGCGCCAGTGAAATGGCCGGTTTCACCGAAGCCGTCCGCGAACGCCTGCATGCACCCGAGATCCGCGTGGATCTCGACTGGCCCAGCTATGCTGGAAAAAAGCGCCACCTGCCTTGGTATCTGCTGGCGGTCAAAGCGCTAGCCGTCAGCGGCGTGCGCATTTTGCTGCACGGTGGTGGCGCCCACACGGCCGGACGCCTGTACAGCGAGCAACTGATTAAGCTGCTGGAAATTCCCTATTGCCGCGACTGGGCCAGCGTCGCGACAGCACTGGATGAGCAACAGTTGGCGTTTATCTCGCTGGGCGATTGGATGCCACCACTGCAGCGCATGATCGACCTGCGCAACATTCTTGGCCTGCGCTCGCCGATTCATTCACTGACTCGCGTGATCAATCCACTCAAGGCGCAGTGCGGGCTGCAGAGCATTTTTCACCCGGGCTACCAAGTCACCCATCGCGAAGCCAGCCAACTGCTGGCCGACACCGCTATAGTAATCAAGGGTGAAGGAGGCGAACTGGAGATGAACCCGGATGCCCTCAGCCACCTGTATGGCACCACCGATGGAGTTGACTGGGATGAGCAATGGCCGGCGTTATCGCCCTTGCGCCACGTCAAGCCCGAAGCATTGGAGCCGCAACACTTGCTCGCCGTATGGCAGGGCCGTAGCGAAGATGCTTACGGTCGCCTGGCGGTAATTGCCACCATCGCCTTAGGCTTGCGCGGCCTTGGTGAGCCGCGTGAGGCGGCCTTTGCCCGCGCCGAACAAATTTGGGCGCAACGCCTAGGTTAAAGTCTCGCTGAGCTGCTCAGCCACTGCATAGGTGGCCGAGCAGCTAGCAGCAACTTACTCGCGGGCTTGCGCACCTTCAAACCACGCCAGCTTCTCGCGTAATTGCACCACCTCACCGACAATCACCAAGGTCGGCGCATGCACCGCCTGCGCCGCCAGTAACGCTGGCAAACTGCCCAGGGTGCCGGTAAATACCTTCTGATGGCGCGTAGTGCCCTGCTGGATCAGCGCCACGGGAGTCTCGGGTGCGCGGCCATGGGCGATCAACTGCGCGCAGATCACTGGCAAACCGGTCAGGCCCATGTAGAAGACTAGGGTTTGCCCCGGCGCGATCAAATCGCTCCACGGCAAATCGCAACTACCGTCTTGCAGGTGGCCGGTGACAAAGCGCACCGACTGCGCATAGTCACGATGGGTCAGCGGGATGCCGGCGTAAGCGGCGCAACCACTGGCCGCGGTAATCCCCGGCACCACCTGAAAAGGGATGCCGTGCGCGGCCAACTCTTCGATCTCTTCACCACCGCGACCGAAAATAAACGGATCGCCGCCCTTCAAACGCAGAACGCGCTTACCTTGTTTGGCCAACGTAACCAGTTGCTGATTGATTTTTTCTTGCGGCACAGCGTGCTCGGCGCGGCGCTTACCGACATAAATACGTTCGGCGTCGCGTCGGCACAGCTCAACGATTTCCGGCGCGACCAAGCGGTCGTAAAGCACCACGTCGGCTTGTTGCATCAAGCGTAAGGCGCGAAACGTCAGCAAATCCGGATCACCCGGCCCGGCACCGACCAGATACACCTCACCGAGCTGACGCGGTGCCGCGCCGGCCACTTTTTCTTCGAGCAAGCGCTCACCTTCGCTGAGCTTGCCGGCAAATACGCTTTCGGCGATCTGCCCTTGGAAGACATCCTCCCAAAAAACTCGGCGCTGCTGAACATCCGGAAACAGGGCCTTAACTTGCGCACGAAAACGCTTCGACAAACCGGCTAATTGACCGTAGGTGGCCGGAATCCAGGTCTCAATTTTGGCCCGAATTAAACGCGCCAACACTGGCGCGTCGCCGCCACTGGTGATGGCCACGATCAGCGGTGAACGATCGACGATGGCCGGAAAGATCACTGTGCATAGCTTAGGGGCATCCACCGCATTAATAGGAATACCACGGGCTTGGCAGTGTTCTGAGACCAAGGCATTAAGCGCCTCATCATCGGTTGCGGCGATTACCAAGCACGCGCCATCAAGGTCAGCCTGTTGATAGCCACGCAGTTCGACAGTGCCTTGGCTGCTGGACGCCAGCGCCAGTAACTGCGCATCCACCTGCGGCGCAACTACCCGTAACGCGGCGCCCGCATCGGCCAGCAAGCGGCCTTTGCGCAGCGCCACTTCGCCACCGCCGACCAGCAATACGCAGCGACCCTTGAGGTTATGAAACAGCGGCAGGAAATCCATGGGCACTCTCTTGATCGGCTAAACAAAACAGGGCGACTCTGGCCACCCCGCGCACTGACGCCCCTGAATCGGCGTATAACTTGCTCAAGATCGTCGCGAGCGAAGGTCAGGCAAGGCAAAAATGGTTGAGTAGGCGCAGTTTACAAGTTGTAAATGAGCACTACTCGCTTCACTCGCCCCTTCGGGGCCGCGCTAAAGCGCGTTAGCAGCAAGCTGCTTGCCGAAGCCATTTTTAACGCCGCATCACCGAGGGCAGCAGATATTGAGCAAGTTCTTAACCGATAACTTCGATACCACCCATATAGGGCTTAAGCACCTCTGGCACGCGGATCGAGCCATCGGCTTGCTGGTAGTTCTCCAGCACCGCCACCAGCGTGCGACCGACGGCTAAGCCGGAACCATTGAGGGTATGCACCAGCTCAGGCTTGCCGGTTTCCGGATTGCGATAACGCGCTTGCATGCGCCGGGCTTGGAAGTCGCCACAGTTCGAGCACGAGGAGATTTCCCGGTATTTATCTTGGCTCGGCACCCAGACTTCAATGTCGAAGGTCTGGTTGGCACTAAAGCCCATATCGCCGGTACACAAGGCCAGCAAGCGGTACGGCAACTCAAGTAACTGCAGGACTTTCTCGGCGTTGGCGGTCAAGCCAACCAAGGCAGCGTGAGACGTTTCGGGAGTAACGATCTGGACCATTTCAACTTTGTCGAACTGGTGCTGACGAATCATCCCGCGGGTATCGCGGCCTGACGCTCCGGCCTCACTGCGAAAACACGGGGTATGCGCGACGAATTTCAGCGGCAGTTGTTTGGCATCCAAAATAGCCCCCGCCACTATATTGGTCAGGGACACTTCGGCGGTGGGGATCAGATACAGATCGGCCTCATCTTCACGGCCGATTTTGAACAGGTCTTCTTCAAATTTAGGTAGCTGACCGGTACCCTGCAACGCACCAGCCTGCACCAGATAAGGGGTGTAAACCTCCTCATAACCATGTTCACTGGTGTGCAGATTGAGCATGAACTGCGCCAAGGCGCGGTGCAAACGGGCGATTGGCCCACGCATCAAGGAGAAGCGCGCGCCGGACAATTTGGCCGCCGTTTCGAAATCCAGCCAGCCATATTGCTCGCCCAGCGCGACGTGATCTTTGATCGCGAAATCAAACTGGCGTGGCGTGCCCCAGCGGCGCACTTCGACGTTGGCGTCTTCATCAGCGCCCAGTGGCACCGACTCATGAGGCAGGTTGGGGATATTTAGCAAAATGTTATCCAATTCAAGCTGGATAACATCCAATTCACTCTTGCCCTGCTCCAACTCGCTACCCATGCGGTCGACTTCGGCCAGCATCGGCGCGATGTCTTGACCGCGCTGCTTGGCTTGGCCGATGGCCTTGGAGCGCGCATTGCGCTCGGCTTGCAACTGTTCGGTGCGGGTCTGAATAGTCTTACGCTGCGCTTCAAGCGCTTCCAGACGCAGCACATCTAAGGTAAAGCCGCGAGCGGCTAGACGCTCAGCAGTTTCATGCAGTTGGGTGCGAATAAGTTTCGAGTCAAGCATCTGAATAATCTCAAACAAAGCGAATAAGGGCAGCGTCGCGGCGACGCCAATACTGCGCAGTTTACGGACTCAGCGCAGGCTTTCCGAGGATTTTATCGTTTAAACGGCCGCTGAAAAATCTAGCCCGCGACGGCTATGCAAAGCGCAACGAGGTCACAGATCCGCGCACGGGTGTATCAAAGGCCTGTTACAGGCGTGCCAGCGACATTCCCAGCCATGCCGCGCATAAGCCGCCTAACACGCTGCCAAGCAAGTAACTCAGGGCCACGCCTGTCTGACCGGCTTCAATTAAACGCAACACTTCCAGGCTAAAACTGGAAAACGTGGTCAGCCCGCCCAATACCCCAACGGTTAAAGCGGTGCGCAAAACCAAGGGAATATCAGTGCGCAGGAGAAAATAGGCCGATAAAAAACCGATCAAAAAGCAGCCGAGAAGATTCACCAGCAAGGTCGCCAGAAAATAATGCCGCGGCCAATGGGCGACGACCGCCTGACTGGTTAAAAAGCGCAAAACCGAACCCACTGCACCACCCGCAGCAACCGCCAAAACCAGTTTAATCATGGATCCTTCGCTGCCTCGGGCTGAGTTGATCGAGGCGCGCCAGATATTTAAGCTTCTCGCCTATTTTTATTTCCAAACCACGCGGCACCGGCTGATAAAACGCCTGCTCGGGTAACTGCTCGGGCAAATAGTACTCACCGGCGGCATAGGCTTCAGGTTCGTCGTGGGCGTAGCGATACTCATCGCCATAGCCCAATTGCTTCATGAGTTTGGTCGGCGCATTACGTAAATGCAGCGGCACCTCCAGCGAGCCATGCTCGGCGGCGGCACGCATCGCCGCCTTAAAGCCCAAGTACACCGCATTGCTTTTCGGCGCGCAGGCCAAATAAGTAATGGCCTGCGCCACCGCTAACTCACCCTCCGGACTACCGAGACGCTCCTGCACCTCCCAGGCGGCCAAACAGACATTCAGCGCGCGCGGGTCGGCGTTGCCGATGTCTTCGCTGGCCATGCGCACCACCCGCCGAGCGATATACAGCGGGTCGCAACCACCATCGAGCATCCGCGCAAACCAATAGAGCGCACCGTCGGCATTCGAGCCACGCACCGACTTGTGCAAGGCGGAAATCTGATCGTAAAACGCCTCGCCGCCCTTATCGAAGCGCCGCTGGCCATCACCGAGCAAATTGAGCAATAGCTCTGCACTGATCGCCGTGCCGTCCTCGGCCAAATCGGCAGCGTTTTCCAGCAAGTTCAGCAAGCGCCGGCCATCGCCATCGGCGGCGGCGAGCAACAGTTTGAAGCTAGCCTCAGGCAGGCTTAACTGCTGTTTGCCTAAGCCCTTTTCTTCGCTGAGGGCACGCGTTACCAGTTTGCGCAGCGCCGCCTCGTCGAGGCTTTGCAGCACATACACGCGCGCCCGCGAAAGCAAGGCGTTGTTCAGTTCAAAGGATGGATTTTCGGTGGTGGCACCGATAAAAATCAGCGTGCCGTCTTCGACGTAGGGCAGAAAGGCATCTTGCTGGGACTTGTTAAAACGATGCACTTCATCGACAAACAAGATAGTCCGGCGACCGTATTGGGCCGCTTGTTGCTTGGCCATTTCTACCGCTTGGCGGATTTCCTTTACACCACTGAGGACTGCCGACAAAGTTTCAAAGTGCGCCGCTGAAACCTGTGCCAGCAAGCGCGCCAAGGTGGTTTTACCCACTCCCGGCGGCCCCCAGAAGATCATCGAGTGCAATGCGCCCTGCTCTAGCGCCTCGCGTAGCGGCTTGCCCGGCGCCAACAAATGTTGCTGACCGACATACTCATCTAGGCAGGTAGCACGCAAACGGGCAGCCAACGGCTGAGCGACCGGAGTGGAGCGAAATAAATCCATAACCGCAGCCAGTGCCTCGTAACCTAAACGTTACTGCTCAATCACATCGGCACCCGCAGGCACACTAAAGGTGAACTGACTGGCCTCGATCGGCTGGTTCATTTTCACCCCAAGAAACAGAATATTGGTGCGCTGACCAACACTGTCGATCAACTGCATGTCGTTAATCACACCACTACGAAAGGACAAGCGCAGGTTGTCGAACAAACTGTCTTTAGCCTTAGGCTTTAAGATGAAGTCGACCACGCTGCCACCTTCTTTGAAGGTGACCGAAAAGTTCTCGCTAATTTTCGACACATCACCGGAGAGCAGCAACGCCGGGGTATGGGTCAAACGCTGATCCAATACCTGAATAGTTACCTGATTTAAATCCGGGTCAAACAACCAGACTTTTTGCCCGTTAGAAACCAACAACTGCTCGGCGGGTGCATCGGTATGCCAGCGAAACAAACCCGGACGCTGCAACGCCAGTTCGCCGGCAGTTTCTTGCAACTGAGAGCCAGAACCGTCCAAAGTCAACTGCGAAAAACGCGCCGTCAGGGTTTTCGCTTGGCTCAACAACGCCGTTAAGCGGGCCACAGCAGCCGTCTCATCGGCCTGCACAGGAACAACAGCAAAGGCCATAACGGCCAGTAAAAGCATGCGTAAAGCGCGCATGAAAATCCTCTTTAGGGTAGTAGCCTAGGGTTAGCTAGCCTGAATTCAGTCACGGATTGGACTCGGTGCTAAGACCTCACGCGAGCCGTTGGTTCCCATGGATGTGACCACGCCAGCCATTTCCATAGCCTCAACCATGCGTGCCGAGCGGTTATAACCAATTTTCAACTTGCGCTGCACGGCCGAGATAGAAGCGCGACGGCTTTCAGTCACGAAGCGCACCGCTTCGTCGTATAAAGGATCTTCCTCGCTGCCCTCACCGCCTTCGCTGCCAGCGCTATCAAAGCCACTGCCGGGCTCTTCAACGCCGGCCAGAATCTCTTCGATATAGTCCGGAGCGCCACGTAACTTCCATGCTTCAACGACGCGATGAACCTCATCATCGGACACGAAAGCACCGTGCACACGAATCGGCAAACCGGTGCCCGGCGGCAGATAGAGCATGTCGCCGTGACCGAGTAACTGCTCGGCGCCGCCCTGATCGAGAATGGTCCGCGAGTCAATTTTGCTCGACACCTGGAACGCCATCCGGGTGGGAATGTTGGCCTTGATTAGACCGGTGATCACATCCACCGATGGCCGCTGGGTGGCGAGAATCAAGTGAATACCCGAAGCCCGTGCTTTCTGCGCGATGCGGGCGATTAACTCTTCAACTTTCTTACCGACCACCATCATCATGTCGGCAAATTCGTCGACTATCACCACGATGGTCGGCAGGGTTTTCAGCAGCGGCGCTTCATCCTGCATGTTTTCGCGGCGGTAGGTCGGGTCACTCAGGGGCGTGCCAGCTTCTTCGGCGTCTTTGATTTTGCGGTTACAGCCGGCCAAGTTACGCACGCCCATGGCAGCCATCAATTTGTAACGGCGCTCCATCTCGGCCACGCACCAGCGCAGGGAGTTAGCGGCTTCTTTCATGTCGGTCACGACAGGGCACAACAGGTGCGGAATGCCTTCGTAAATCGACAATTCGAGCATCTTCGGGTCGATCATAATTAAGCGCGCATGCTCGGGCGTCGACTTAAACAGAATCGACAGGATCATGGCGTTAACCCCTACCGACTTACCCGAACCGGTAGTACCGGCCACCAATAAGTGGGGCATTTTCGCCAAGTCGGTAATCACCGGGCGACCACCAATGTCATGGCCCAGAGCCAAGGTCACGGGGGACTTGGCATCATCGAACTCGGCGGATGATAAAACCTCGGAGAAGCGCACGATCTGCCGGTCTTCGTTGGGAATTTCGATGCCAACCGTAGTCTTGCCCGGAATCACCTCAACCACTCGCACGCTGACCAGAGCCAATGAGCGGGCTAAATCTTTTGCCAAACCAGAAATACGGCTGACTTTAATCCCGGCCGCCGGCTGGATTTCAAAGCGGGTAATCACCGGCCCCGGATGCACTGACTCGACAATCACCTCGACACCAAACTCTTTGAGTTTGATCTCCAGCAAGCGCGACATGGCCTCCAAAGACTCTGGCGAGTAGCTTTTTTGCTTTTTCTCCGCCGGATCGAGAATAGAAATCGGCGGCAGGCTGCCTTCAATGGCCGTATCGGTAAATAACGACGCTTGCTTTTCTTTCAATACGCGCTTGCTTGGCTCTGCCACTTTGGCCGCCGACAATGGGGTAATTACTGGGGCGGGGCGTGACTCACGGGCGCTCATATGTTCACTAAGCGCGGCGTCTCGCTCTACCACCAAGGCTTTAACCTTGGCTTGCTCACGCTGATTTTTCTGCATAGGGGCGACAGCACTACTGACTTGCAGATCGATCTCACGCAACTGCTGGGCAAGTTGCTGGCGCTCAACCCGCGCATTCCACCAACGATTAAGCAGACTTTGCAGCAACTCAAATAAATCCAGGGTGATTTTGCCGGTGATGTCCATGACCTTGAACCACGACAGGTCACTGAACACGGTTAGGCCGAACAGAAAAAACGC
>JAIETJ010000028.1 GCA_019745275.1 Pseudomonadaceae bacterium
TCCCGCTCTGCACGCCAAACGCCGCCGCCAGCACGCTGTGCAGCATCTGCCAGAAGCTCGGGGGTTGTGGGGTTTTATCGCTCATGCGTCGCTCCTGTTTGCTTTCAGCGTAGCTTTGTAAGACTCAGGAACGATAGCGGGTTTGAATCGTGTCCAGTTGCAGTGCAATGCCTGAAAACGGCGGGCGCGCAACAGTGTTAGGTTGATTGCAGGCTTGCTGCAGAGTCCATAACGCGTCGACTATGTCTTGCGCATTGCTGTCGATCTGACAGCGCTCCAGCAACTCTTCGAGTAAGCAGGCAAAGGCGCGTACCTCAACCTGCTGCACTGCTTTTGCGATGCCTGCGGGTTGGCGATTGTTGAAGGAGGCGGCGCCAAAATCACCTAATAGGCAATCTCCCTCGGCATTGCTGAGGACGTTGTGGCCGTATAGGTCACCATGGCTAATCCCTTGTGCATGTAGGTGTGCGCAGGCGCTGGCAATGCCTTGGGCTAGTGCTAAGAGCGCCGGTAGGCTGAATTGTGTTTCTGCCTGATAGATGTCACGCGTACAGGATTCAAGGCTGGGTGGATTGGCCAGGTTGCTAAAGCTTGAGTCGATTAACTCAAGCACTAGGCCGGGCGTCTGCTGCGGATGCTGCTTGAGCGTGCCGTGCAGGCCGATCAGATTGGGGTGTTGGCCGGCAGCAATACAGGCACTCATTTCGCACTGCGGCAGACCATCGCTGGTGACCGCACCCTTGAATAATTTGACGGCAACCTGCCGGCCTGGGCCATCTGTTGTTTGCCAAAGTGCTTGCTGAATGACCCCAGATGCCCCTTCGCCTAATGTTTGCCCAAGGCTTAGCTGTGACCAATCGATGCCGGCAATTGCATGCTCGGCTAACGCGGCGTCTTCATCTGCTGCGCAGAACGGATTGCCGGCAAAGGCCAGCCAAGCCAGTCGTGGCATGCTCAGCAGCCAGTGTGGCAACTCAGCAAGTTGATTGGCGGCAATGCGCAGCAGTTCGAGGTTGTGACACTCACTCAGGCTTGCCGGCAGCTCGCGCAGGCAATTGCCGGCCAGCATGAGTTTTTGCAGCTGGTGGCACTGGCCAAGCTCGGTTGGCAGGCTGTCGAGTTGGTTGTCGGTCAAAATTAGCCAACGCAACTTGGGCGGTAAGGCCGTACCTGGCAGGTGTCGAATCTGGTTGGCTTTAAACCCAATCATCTGTAATTGCAGGCACTGGCCGAGCACTGCAGGGACTTCGGTAAACTGGTTGTCGGAGCAAAACAACACCCGCAGCTTGTGCAGTTTGGGCAGCTCATCGGGTAGTGATGATAAACAGTTGCCTGAGAGGTTTAGCACCTCAAGAGTGTCGGCCAAGCTAAAGATCTCTACCGGAAACTCGTCTAAATCGCTGGCTAAATCTAGTCGCGTGCAACCCATTAGTTGGCCGCTGCGCAGTTGTTCAAGGGTGTGCATGGGGATTCTATCCGGACAGTTGCAGCATAAAACCGATAAAAGACGAGGCCCGCAATCGCGGGCCTCGAGTTACTTAGTTGTCGTAGCCAAGGTTGGGCGATAACCAACGTTCGCTGACGCTCAAGTCCTGTTTTTTGCGCTCTGTGTAGCTGTCGATCTGGTCTTTATCGATCTTGCCGACCGCAAAGTACTGCGCCTGTGGGTGGGCAAAATACCAGCCGCTGACCGAGGCGGCCGGGAACATGGCGTAGTGCTCGGTGAGAAACACCCCGCTGCGGCCGGCCTTACCTTCTGTGGCGGCCGGGTCGAGCAGGTTGAACAGCGTGCCCTTCTCGGTGTGATCCGGGCAGGCTGGATAGCCGGGAGCAGGGCGGATGCCTTTGTATTGTTCCTTTATCAGCTCGTCGTTTTGCAGCTGCTCGTCTGGCTCGTAACCCCAGTAAGTTTTGCGCACCTGTTGGTGCAGCCACTCGGCGCAGGCTTCGGCGAGGCGGTCGGCCAGGGCTTTGACCATGATCGAGTTGTAGTCGTCGCCGGCGTTTTGATAGGCCTTGGCCACTTCCTCGGCGCCGATGCCGGCGGTGGTAATAAAACCGCCCACGTAGTCGGTCAGGCCGCTGTCTTTTGGCGCAACAAAGTCGGCCAGTGAGAAGTTCGGCTTGCCGTCTGGCTTGATGGTTTGCTGGCGCAGGTGGTGCAATTTAGTCAAGGGTTGGCCGTCGTCGCCATAGACTTCCAAGTCGTCATCCTGCACCTGATTAGCCGGCCAGAAGCCGAACACGGCGCGGGCGCTGATGAGTTTTTCATCAATCAACTTGGCAAGCATTTCTTGCGCATCTTTGAACAGCGCAGTGGCTGCTTCACCGACCACTTCGTCGGTAAGAATGCGCGGGAATTTGCCGGCCAGATCCCAAGAGATAAAGAACGGCGTCCAGTCGATGTACTCGGCCAACACCTTGAGATCGATGTTCTCCAGCACTTTGCTGCCAGTGAAAGTTGGCACCGGTGGCTGATACGTCGCCCAGTCGAATTTAGGCTTTTTCGCTACCGCCGCGGCATACGGCAGGCGCTCGGTTCGCGAGCTGCGGGCAGCGGTGCGTTCGCGGGTTTCGATGTATTCCAGTCGGGTACGTTCGACGAAGGCCGGCTTTAGTTCTTTGGACAGCAGTTGGGTGGCCACGCCCACGGCACGCGAAGCATCGGTGACGTAGATCACCGCGTCGTTCTGGTACTTGGGCTCGATCTTGACCGCTGTGTGGGCTTTTGAGGTGGTAGCGCCGCCAATCATCAGCGGCAGATAAAAGCCCTGACGTTGCATCTCGCGGGCGACATGCACCATCTCATCCAGCGACGGCGTGATCAGGCCGGACAGGCCGATGATGTCGCACTTCTCGGCAATCGCCGTTTGCAGGATTTTTTCTGCCGGCACCATCACGCCCATATCGACGATGTCGTAGCCGTTGCAACCGAGCACCACGCCGACGATGTTTTTGCCGATGTCGTGCACGTCGCCCTTGACCGTGGCCATCAGGATCTTGCCCTTGGCTTCCGGCTTGTCGCCTTTTTCCAGTTCGATAAAGGGGATCAGGTGGGCCACGGCCTGCTTCATGACCCGGGCGGATTTAACCACTTGGGGCAGGAACATCTTGCCCTCGCCGAACAGGTCGCCGACTACGTTCATGCCGGCCATCAGCGGGCCTTCGATCACTTCGATCGGGCGGGCGCACTGCAGGCGGCACTCTTCGGTGTCTTCGACGATAAAGGCGGTGATGCCTTTAACCAGCGAGTGCTTGAGGCGCTCGACCACGTCCCAGCTACGCCACTCCTCGGTTTCGGCCTCTTTGACGCTGCCGTCGCCCTTGTAGTTGTCGGCGATCGCCAGCAATGCATCGGTGCCTTCGCTCGTGCGGTTGAGCACCACGTCTTCGACACAGTCGCGCAACTGCTTGGGGATTTCGTCGTAAATTTCCAGCTGGCCGGCGTTGACGATGCCCATGGTTAGGCCGTTCTTGATCGCGTAGTACAAGAACACCGAGTGGATCGATTCGCGCACCGGGTTGTTGCCGCGAAACGAGAACGACACGTTGGACACGCCGCCGCTGGTTAGGGCGTAGGGCAGGTGATCGCGGATATAGGCGCAGGCCTCGATAAAGTCGACCGCGTAGTTGTTGTGCTCCTCGATGCCGGTGGCGATAGCGAAGATGTTCGGGTCGAAGATGATGTCTTGTGGCGGGAAGCCCACCTCATTAACCAGAATGTCGTAGCTGCGCTTGCAGATTTCACGTTTGCGCTCGGCGGTATCGGCTTGGCCGGCTTCGTCGAAGGCCATCACCACCACGGCGGCGCCGTAGCGCTTACAGAGCTTGGCGTGGTGCTTGAACTGCTCGACGCCTTCCTTCATGGAGATCGAGTTGACGATGCCCTTGCCCTGAATGCACTTGAGGCCGGCCTCGATCACTTCCCATTTAGATGAGTCGATCATGATCGGCACGCGGGAGATGTCCGGTTCGCCGGCTATCAGGTTGAGGAAGGTGACCATCGCCGCCTTGGAGTCGAGCATGCCCTCGTCCATGTTGATGTCGATGATCTGCGCGCCGGCTTGTACCTGCTGCAGGGCGACTTCGAGGGCTTCGGTGTAGTTGTCTTCACGGATCAGCCGGGCGAACTTGGCCGAGCCAGTAATGTTGGTGCGTTCGCCGACGTTCACAAACAGCGAGCTGCGGTCGATGGTGAAGGGCTCTAAGCCCGACAGGCGACAGGCCTTGGGAATGTCCGGGATGGCGCGTGGTGGGTACTTGGCCACCGCCTCGGCAATTGCCTTGATATGCGCAGGTGTGGTGCCGCAGCAGCCGCCTACGATGTTCAAAAAGCCGCTGGCGGCAAACTCTTCGACCACCACAGCCATTTCCGCCGGGCTTTCGTCGTACTCACCAAAGGCGTTTGGCAGGCCGGCGTTGGGATGGGCGGAGACGCGGGTGTCGGCCTTGCTCGACAACTCTTCCAGATACGGGCGTAGCTCTTTGGCACCTAGGGCGCAGTTCAAACCGACCGAGATTGGCTTGGCGTGGCTGATCGAGTTCCAGAAGGCTTCGGTGGTCTGCCCGGACAGGGTGCGGCCGGAGGCGTCGGTGATGGTGCCGGAGATCATGATCGGCAGCTCGAAACCCAGCTGCTCGAAGACTTCCTGCACGGCGAAGATCGCCGCCTTGGCGTTCAAGGTGTCGAAGATGGTTTCGATCAGAATCATATCCGCGCCGCCTTCGATCAGGCCGCGGGTGGCTTCGATGTAGTTGGTTACCAGTTCGTCAAAGGTGACGTTGCGATAGCCCGGGTTGTTCACATCTGGCGACAGCGAGCAGGTGCGGCTGGTTGGCCCCAGCACGCCGGCGACGAAGCGCGGCTGCTCTGGGGTTTCCAGAGTCTTGGCATCGGCCACGCGCCGCGCCACGCGGGCACCTTCGACGTTTAGTTCATACACCAGCGACTCCATACCGTAGTCGGCCTGGGACACTTGGGTGGCGTTGAAGGTGTTGGTTTCGAGAATGTCGGCGCCGGCGTCCAGATAGGCCTTCTCGATCGCAGCGATGATATCCGGGCGGCTCAGCAGCAGCAGGTCGTTATTGCCTTTAACGTCGCTCGGCCAGTCGGCGAAGCGCGTGCCACGGTAGTCGTCTTCCTCCAGTTTATAGCTCTGGATCATGGTGCCCATGCCACCGTCGAGAACCAGAATGCGTTGTTGCAGCGCTTGCTGCAGGGCTTGCTGGCGGGCTTGTTGCTGGGAAGACGGGTCGACGATGGCGGACATAACAGCTACCTAAAGGAGGCGGAACATTCAGCCTGCAATAATAGCAAAGTTGCATGGTTTGCGAGCATGGTCGGCATTTGCATGAATAATCCTCATGTTGCTTTGGGTTCGCTTTGTTGCCTTATAGGTCGCTAAAATTACCGCTAAGACTTTTGTGGACGGCTGGTTATGACCTGGCGCTTATTTTTCTGCGGTGTATTCGCGTTGCTCTCTGCCACTGTCAGGGCTGAGGGCATTTCCTATACGAGTGACGTGCAGCCGATTTTTACTGACAAATGCGTGGCCTGCCATGCCTGCTACGACGCGCCGTGCCAGCTCAATTTGGGCAGCGCCGAGGGCGTTGTGCGTGGCGCCAGCAAGCGTGTGGTCTACGACGGCGGGCGTACCAAAGAGCAGGCGACTACGCGCCTGTATCTGGATGGACACAGCGAGGCAGCTTGGCGGCGTAAGGATTTTTACTCGGTGTTGAGTGCTCAGGGCAGTCAAGCCGGGTTGTTGGCGCGGATGCTGGAGCTGGGGCATGCCAGGCCCTTGTTGGCCAACGCCAAGTTGAGCGCAGATTTACCGCTCGGCATAAACCGGGAAAATCAGTGCCCGCTGCCGACTGAGTTTGCTGACTACGCCGGCAAACGTGCGACTCAAGGTATGCCCTTTGCGGTGACCGGGTTGGATGAGCGTCAATATCAAACTTTGCAAACTTGGCTGGCGGCCGGCGCACCGGTTGATCAGCAAGTAATTCAGCCGACGGCCAGTGAGGCTGGGCAAATTGCCCAGTGGGAAGCATTGCTTAACAGCAACGGTGCGCGTGCCAACCTAGTTGGCCGCTGGCTGTATGAGCATTTGTTTATTGCCCATCTGTATTTTGATGCCGGCCAAAGTGGGCACTTCTTCCAACTGGTTCGCTCGCGCACGCCCAGCGGTCAGCCGATTGATCCGATCGCCACGCGGCGGCCGAACGATGATCCGGGCAACGATTTTTACTATCGACTCTGGCCGATACAGGGCGTGATTGTGCATAAAACCCACATCACCTATGGCCTGAGTGCGAAAAAGTTGGCTCGGGTACAAGAACTATTTTACAGCGGCGATTGGCAGGTCGATGCAGTGCCCGGCTATGGTCCGGGTCGGCGTGCCAACCCGTTTGCAACCTTCGCGGCGATTCCGGCCAAAGCTCGTTATGAGTTTATGTTGGATAACGCCGAGTATTTCGTGCGGACCTTTATTCGCGGCCCGGTGTGCCGTGGGCAGATCGCCACCGATGTAATTCGTGACCAGTTCTGGACCTTGTTCCAAGCGCCTGAAAGCGATTTGTATATCACCGATGCTAATTACCGGGCGCAAGTTACGCCCTTGTTGGCGGTGCCTGGGCAGGTCGCGCAACTGCGCAATTTAACCCAAGCCTGGACAGACTCGCAGGACATGCGCAATCAGTATGACCAATTGCGCAGCGACGCCTACGCGGATGCCCCACGACCGAGTTGGGCGAGTATCTGGGCCGGTAATGACAATGCGCTGCTCTCGATCTTTCGCCATTACGACAGTGCTACCGTCAGCAAGGGCTTAATGGGTGCGACGCCGCAAACCTTATGGCTGATGGATTACCCACTGTTGGAGCGCACCTATTACCAGTTGGTGGTCAACTTTGATGTGTTTGGCAACGTCTCGCATCAAGCGCAAACGCGCTTGTACTTTGATTTGATTCGCAATGGCGCGGAGATGAACTTCTTGCGCTTGATGCCCGCCGAGAGTCGGCAGGCGTTACTGGATGATTGGTATCAAGACAGCGGCCGTTTGAAGTTGTGGTTGTCTTATCCTGAGTTGGATACCGATACCGAAACGGCCTTGGTGCTTGATCCGGCCAAGCCTAAGCAACGCTTTGTTGAGGCATTATTGGCGCGTTATGGCAGTTTGAATGCGCGACCTGACCCGATCAATCGTTGCACTGACGGCAACTGTTATCGCCATAACGTAAGCCCGCAAGTGCAAGCGGTTGAGCAGCGTTTGAGTCGCTTGACCGGCAAGCCTGCAGCTAGCTTGGCGGTAATCGAACAATTGCCGGAGGTCACGTTGTTGCGGGTGGAGTTCGCCGCTGGTCAGCGTGAAATTTATAGCCTGATGCGCAACCGCGCGCACAGCAGCGTGGCCTTTATCGGCGGTGAGTCGCTGCGCTACCAACCGGGGTTGGATACCCTGACGATTTACCCTGGGGTGCATACCAGCTATCCGAACTTCATCCTCAATATCACGGCCGAACAGGTGCCGGAGTTGGTTGCCGCGCTGCAGCAGGTTAAAGAACCTCAGGCGTTCGAGCAGATCACCCAGCGCTGGGGGATTCGTCGCAGTCATCCGCAGTTTTGGCAGTATTTTCACGACCTATCCAGCTACATCCGCGAAACCGAACCGGTGGAAGCGGGCGTGCTGGATATGAATCGTTATGAAAATCTGTAAGGTTCGCAGGCTTTATAGGTGGGTGAGTGGTGCAAGCCTAGGGCTGTATCGTCGCTGCGCTGGGTAGCCAGCCCGCGACCGCTTGATAAGGCGCCGGATTACCGGGAGCGCTGAGCCATGCCACCAGTGCTTGGCGCTCACCGCGTGGGTCGGCTTGCAATTGGCTTTGCCATTGATTGCCGCTATTGGCGCTAATTTGCTGCACCGTCAGCACCACAAAGTCATGGGTTAGGGTTTTACCGGCGTTCTCGCCGTGGCCAATCTTGCTCTGTAAACCAAAGCCTAAGCGCGCCACATGGGCGGTTAGCCCGGCCGGGACATTGTTGCCGGCTGCGAAGCTAAGGTGCACTTGGTTACCGCTAAGTTGCAGGTTAAGTTTGCCCACCGTTGGCGTGCGCGGTAGTGGTAGTGGTTCGCCGCCGAACCAACCTCGCCATTCGTTACCAGCCAAGACAAACCCCGGGGTATACACCGAGCGAATCCCGCCCGATTGTTCATAGGCCCGTTGCCTGGCGCTATAGCCTGGGTTGGCGAAAGCGTCGGCCCAACCGAGGCTATCCCAGTAGTCAACGTGAAAGGCCAACGGGATCACCTCGCTCCACAGTTGGGGCGAGTGAGTCAAACGGGAAAACCACTGCTCGGCGGGCGGACACGAACTGCAGCCTTGCGAGGTAAAAAGCTCGAGTACCGGGGTGGCCCGTTCGCTGCTGGTGACGTTTAGGGTTTCGGCCGCTTGTAGCAAGGAGCTGGCGCAGAGTAGGGCGGTAAACAGGCAGGGCAGTGGATAGCGCATTATTGCTAACTCGAGTGGATACACTGCAGTAGAGTCGGTGGCCGGCTTAGCGTTACAAAAGCTTTATCCGAGGAAAACACTCGGGCTTTCTCGCCAGCCGCAGTTTGGCGTACAATTGAGCCATATTTGCGAGGAGTTGCCATGAGCGCTATTACCATTACCGACGCTGCCCACGACTATTTGGCCGATCTGCTGAGCAAGCAGAACACCACCGGCATCAGTATTCGGATTTTTATTACCCAGCCGGGTACCCAATACGCCGAAACCTGTATCGCTTATTGCAAACCAGGTGAAGAAAAGCCTGAAGATACCGTGCTGGCGCTGAAAAGCTTTACCGCCTACATCGATGCATTCAGCGAGGCGTTTCTCGATGACGCCGTGGTTGATTACGCCACCGACCGCATGGGTGGCCAGCTGACCATCAAGGCGCCGAACGCCAAGGTGCCGATGGTTAACGCCGACAGCCCGATCAATGAGCGCATCAGCTACTACCTGCAGACCGAGATCAATCCGGGTTTGGCCGGTCACGGCGGTGAAGTCAGCCTGATCGAGGTGATCGACGATATCGCCATCTTGAAGTTTGGCGGTGGCTGTCAAGGTTGTGGGCAAGCCGATGTGACCCTTAAAGAGGGTATCGAAAAAACCCTGTTGGAGCGCATTCCAGAGCTTAAAGGCGTGCGCGATGTGACCGATCACAGCATCAAAGAAAACGCTTATTACTAAGCGTCAGAGCAATAAAAAGGCGACCTGCGGGTCGCCTTTTTTATGTTGCTGATTTAACCAATCGGCTATTTACGCCGGCATGCACCAAGGCTCAAGTGCGTAGCCTTGTTGGCTTAACTGCTCGCGCGATTGCTGAAGCACCTTGGCCAGTAATGCTGGGTCGCTGTAGGTGTTGGCGGCCAGCAGGGTGCGGCCCAGCAGGGTGGTGTGGGCGCGATCAATCACGCTCAGGCTTAACTCGCCACTGCCTGCTTGTGGAGCCCAAGCCACGCACTGAAAAGGTTTAAATGCGCGGCCGGCGATGAGTAGTGCGTCGTTAAAGCGCAGGGTGTTTTGCATAGGGTGTCACTCCGTGTTGTCGCCCAAAAATCAATCTGGGCTGACAGCGTTAGTGGCGCAGTCTGGCCCGTTCATAAGTATGGATGACGGATCGAGACTGTTAAGTCACATAATGCCGATATTTTGACCGACTAAGTCGCAAAATAATAAGTGCGCCGTTACTTTGGCGCGGCAATCAGGCGGCAATCGGCGCTTGGCCCTCAGTTTCGGTTAACAAGTACGCCTCAAAACCGAGCTGGTTAAGCAGGTGTACTGCCAGCTCACTGCGCACGCCACCCTGCGGTAATACCGCATACAGGGTTGTATTGTTAAGGCTGGCGGCCTGTTTGCGCAGCTGCGCCAGTGGCAGATTCATGCTCTCAGGCTCATGGGCCATGCGATATTCCATCGGTAGGCGGATATCCAGCAGCAGGCTGGTCTTTTGCCCGTGGGCAGTGAGTTGTTGCAATTGCGTGGGGCTAATCTGTGGAATGAGGGTCGGGCGCACGAGCTCAACAAACAGATCGCGTTGCAATCTGGCCAGTACCCCGTCTTCGAGCATGGTGATGCTCGCTGCACGAACCGAGCCGCTGACCAGTGCCTCTTCACCGAAGAAATCACCACAGTGCAGCTCAGGTTGGAGCGGCTGTTGGTAGCTACTCGGCAGGCTGATCTGTGCGCGACCTTGTTTAATCACGTAAAAGTGCTCGCCGGGTTCGCCGTAGTGCACTACGCAGTCGCCGGCTTTAACTTGAATAAACTCGAAGCGCGCCAGTAGTAGGTGCAGGTGCGCTGGCGGCAGGCGGCCAAATAATGGTGAGCGCAGCAGCTTGCTCATCCAGTCATCTGCGCCCTCTTGCTGCACGTCATCCTCTTGCAGGCTGGCGACCTCATACGAGGCCGACTGGCTCCAGCCCAATAGGCGTTCAAGCAAACCGCGCTCCACGGCGATTAAGCGCACGTCGGTGCGGGCGCTAACCTCCATGACTTGCGGCTGCTGCTCGTTGAGGGCACGGCAGGCTTCTGAGCTGTCGGCCTGGACGGTGCGGCGCAAACCGGCACTGCCCAGCCATATCTCACCTTCCAGCAAGAAATACAGGGCTAGTGATTGTTCACCGCGGCGCAGCAATACCGTGCCGGCCTTGTGCTCAACGTACTGCAGGCTGTCGTGCAATTGCTGCAGGTAGTGTGGGGTTAGAAAGTCGATCGGACTGAACTGGCGCAGGCGCTCGATGCTGATCCGTACGCTGGGGATACTCATGCTAATGCCCTCAACCTATGGCATCCGTGCAGACAAAACCGGCCCTGTGCCAAAAGCTTAGGCCGCTCCGCGTATCCTGCACTGGATAGCGCAGGTCAGATAAGACTCTTTAGTTATCTGCCTGCATGGGTGATGGCTAAATAGCACTAAGGCGTTTGACTTTGCTGATTGCGCTGGTGGCGGTAGACGTTGACGGCTTCATACACCTCTTTACGCAAACGATTAATCCCACCCAGCGGGCGATGTTCGGGCAGCGCCTGCCAAGGGTTGAAGGCGAGATTGTCGCAAAATAGATTTTGCTCGCGGCTGTCGAAGTCTTGCGCGGCAACCCGGATCTTCGCGACGGTGACAAAGGGTGCTAGCGCCTCGTCCCATTCCACGCTGGGGTCTTCGATCGGCATGAAGTGCGTCGGGTCTTGCAGTTGAACTTGCAAGGCGAAGCAGGCATCGACCCGATCAATCGACAACTGTTGATACAGGGCATTGCGCAAGAAGTTCGGCAAATCACGGTTCTGCGCCGGCGGTGTGTAGCTTGGGCAATTTTCTGGGCTGGGAATGACCCGATATTTACTCGCGATCGGCCCCAATTTGAAGGGTGCAATCGAGTTGTAGGTGCTGGCCAGTGGTGTTTCAGGCGCTGGGCTAAGGGTTTGCAGGGCTATCAGTAAGTGGCGCACTTCCCAGTGGCGTGGATCCCAGCCTGGGAGGAACGCCAAGACCTGTTGCCCGTTGGCTTGGGCGGCAAAGTTCTGCCGATATTCGGCCACGTCACGCACGAAAAAGCTCGGGTGGTTAAACATCACAAAGTCTTGTTCGCTGCGGCTGCCGAGTAGTTTTTCGCCCTCTACTTCGAGCAGTTTTATGGCCATGCCACGGGCATCGCGGGCTCGGTCAAACTGCGGATAAGCATTGCCATTGGATAAGCGCATCCACGCCTGCCAAGTTTTGCCCGGCTGGCTAAATACGCCGTAGCTCAGGTTGCTTGGCAGCTCGCTTAGCACGCTGACCTCGGCTTTAACGCAGCCGTGCGCCTTGGCGTGAGCGTCGCGCAGCACGCGGGTGTCGCTGCGGTGCTGTTCGACTACGCGGATGGCGTCCTCGATGATGGCTCGGCTGTCGGCAGCTTCAGTGGCTGGGATCTGTTCTTCGGCGCTTACCGGGCCACTGAACTTCAGGCTGTAGTAGCAGTAACCAATGGCACCGCTTGCGAGTCCGGCGCTAAGCGTGATGAGTAAAGTGCGTCTAAGCAGGCGGCCAATCCATAACCAGCAGCGTGTAAACATTGGTTTATCCTTTTTCAATGTGTTTGGTTATGGGTTTATCGCGGACAGTTAGGGCCTGGATTCCAGATTTTGGCTTGGACGTTACTCAGCTGTTGCTCAAGCTTGCTGTCGCCCATGACCTTGAGGTACTCGATTAGCGCTAAACGCTCATCCGGTTGTAGTGCGCGACCTATCACGCCGTTTTGGCGGCAGCCCTCGCGAAACTCGTGGCCGCGGTTGCTGTTGCCGGTAATCTTGGTGTCGAGTAAAAATCCGCCAGCAAATGACGTACTGACAAAGCCTGCGTGCTTGGGGTCGTATTCAAAATTGCCGACCCAAAAGGTGCTCGAACGCTCCGCCACCGGCGACAGCAGTTGGAACAAATTAGGCACCGAGCCGTTGTGCAGAAACGGCGGGGTGGCCCAGATGCCTTGGAGGGGGCGGGCCTTGTAACCACGTTTTTCTTGCACCCCGATAGCCAAACCATAACCGTTCATGCGCGCCTGTTCGGCGGCGCCGATGCCGGCATCTTTATAGGCCCGCTGCTCGACGTAGGCGGTGATATAGGCCAGGCCCTTGGCACTGGAAATACTGGCGAAGTCCACGTCATCGAGGGAGTTGCCGATCAGCTTGACGTTAAGTCTGCCCAGTTCGGTTTTACTCCAGTTGAGTTTGCGTAAATCAAAGCGGTGATCGGCAATGTTGTCGGCGGCGGTCGAGTCGGTGCCGATCTCCCGGGTGGGAATGACCTTTAGGTGCCACTCAGGGTCGCGGCCGGGAGCCAACCGATCGGCTGCTGGGGTGACGTTAGCGGCGTGGCAATAAGCGCAGTTTTCGCTAAACAGCGCACGACCTTGGCTGGCCAGCGGCAGGTCGATCTTGCCCAATACCTGTTGCGGCCAACGCGGCGGTTGCAACTGGCGCAGGGTGCTTTCCAGAACGTCGAGGTCGCGCAGGCGCACCCCTGAGGCGTAACGCTCAGACTCGCTGAGGGCCTGGCCATCCTTGCCCAATAACTGCACTGGCGCACCAACGCCTAGGGCTTCACCAATGTTGCGGGCCATTGGCTGCATGGCTGAGGCGTTCCACTGCACCCAGTCAAACTTCCAAATGTCCCACAGGTGCGGATAGCTCACGGGTGCATTGGCGACGTGATAGTTGCTGGCGTCGAGCACATCACCGAATACGCTGTTGGCGATCCGGCCAAAGGCATCGGTGCGGCCAAAGCCCTCTTGGGTTGGATACAAACCACGGTGCGTATCGTTCCACGCTTGCCCGAGCATACGGTCGAGCACCACCTTGAAGGCATCGCGAAGCTCACTGCGGCCTTGCGGGTATTGCGCGCCGAGCACCTGTTTGGCAAAGCGTTTGAACTTAACCGGGTTGTAGTAGGTGAAAGCCATGCTCATGCCGAGTGCTTGGCCGAAACTACCGCCGCGTAGGGTAGGAACTGTCGAGGCGAGAGAGTGCAAGGCCGCGCCGCCGTCAATGCGCACCGCTTGGCCCTGATAACGCAACTCGCCGGTGTGACAGGCCGCGCAGCTGATATCGAGGTAGTGCACGGCGGGTTCGCCATCGCTATGGCGAGTAAAACCGACCGGAAGATTGCCAGGGTTGCCGGCGCTGGCCTGTTGCTGTGGGTCGGTCAAAAAACCAAAGCGTGCAAGGTATTCTGGCTGGGCAAATTTGTCGGTTGAGAAGGGTAGCTCCAGCGCCTTGAACCAGTCGTACTGCAGGCCTTTTATCTGAGTGCCTTGCGGGGTGTAGTAATAGCGTTGCCGCGCCTCTGGGCTCCATTGCTCAAGGTAATGCAATTGCTTGGCGGGAGTGAATGTGGGCAGGTTTGGGTTGGCAATAAAGTACAGCACCAGTGCCACGCCAAACACAGCGATCAACAGCAAGAGGGCGAGTACGCGACGCAGGATGCGCATGGACAACTTCCTTGTGTAAGGTGTGATGTGTCGAGTCGGCAGAACTTATGCCAATTTGAAGATTGTTTTGCAAGGCGGTCGGCCGTGCATTGTTGCGCTGCTCGGCAAGCGGGTGGCACGCAGCTAGAGGTTTGGCAGCCATTTAGCCACGAGTTGCAAGGCTTGCTCGCGGCGCTGTTGCCAGTCGCCTTGCAGCTCTAAATAGGCTTGCTGGTGCTGGTCAAGCCAGTCGCGGCAACTTTGCTGAAACTGTTGACGCTCACTCAAATGCGGTTGGCAGCGTTGGCCATCGTCAACCCAGGGCACATCAAGCGGGCTGAGCAGCAGGTGTAAGTCGTAATGACGGGCGAGCAGTTGCTGCTCCAGCCACGCCGGACAATTGCTGAACAGCGCTTGGCTCCACAGCTGATTACTGAGTAAGTGGGTGTCGAGAATCAGCAAGTCTGGGTGTTGCGCGCGCGCCGCGTCTTCCCACGCCAGTTGGCCTTGGGCGATGGGTTGAATGTCGGCGTAGCAAGTTGCACGCGGGTTTTGTTCGATAAAATGGCGCACGTACTCGCCGACAATCAAACCACCAAATTCGGCCTGAATGGCCGCGGCCAGCCAGCTCTTGCCGCTGGACTCTGGCCCCGTCAGCACCAGCACTTTCATACGCTGGCGGCGCTGGCTTGGGCGCGTCGCCATTGCTGCCAGCCATGCAGCGCCAGTAAGCAGAACAGCGCATATAAGCCGGCCGTCAGGTACAGTTCTTTGTAGATGAACAGGCCGACATAGAGCACATCCAAAACCAGCCACAAGGGCCAATTTTCCAGGCGCTTTTGCGCCATCCACACCTGCGCCACTAAGCTGAACGCCGTGAGTCCGGCATCCAGCCAAGGTTGCGCGGCGTCGGTGTAGGTGGCCATTAAGTAGCCCAAAGTTAGGCTGCCGATGGCGCCGATGCCGAGGCTAAGCAGGAGTCCTGCGCGCGTTAAGCGGCTGACTTGACGTCCGTGCTGGTGCTCACTGCTACGCGTCCATTGCCACCAACCGTATAGCTGAAGCACGGCAAACACGCCTTGCAAGAGCATGTCGGAATACAGTTTTACCTCGTAAAACAGCCAGCTGTAGATCACCACCATGGCCAAGCCAATCGGCCAGCACCAAGGGTTTTGCCGCACGGTTAGCCAGACGGCTAATACGCCTAAGGTGGCAGCGAGTAATTCGATGGAACTCATGGGTTAATCTCCGCCATCGCTGAGTACTAACGACGGCTAACTTGGCGTGTTAGGGGTAGTCGATGGCGGTGATGTACCAAGTTTTCTCGCCGGTTGGTGTTTGTACCCGCACCTCGGCATCCAAGGTTTTGCCCAGCAGTGCGCGGGCCAGCGGCGAGTCGATGCTGATTAGATGGGTTTTAAGGTCCAGTTCATCCGGGCCGACGATACGATAGCGCGACTCGCTGCCGTCCTCATCTTCGAGGCTGACCCAAGCGCCAAAATAGACTTTGCTCCGGTCGCTGGGCGGGGCGCTAACAACCTTGAGGCTTTCTAAACGCTTGGTTAAAAAGCGCACGCGGCTGTCGATCTCGCGCAGCATTTTTTTCCCATAGGTGTACTCCGCGTTCTCCGAGCGATCACCTTGGGCAGCTGCTTCGCTAACCGCTTGGGTGACTTGCGGGCGACGCACATGCCACAACTCATGGAATTCGGCGCGCATGTGCGCCTCGCCCTCGGGGGTGATTAACTCGGTGCCAGCGGTGCGGGGCGGACGATAACGGCTCATAAACAGTGCATGCAGTACAGACCAAGGCAGGAGTGCGCCGCGATTCTAGCAAGGATCAAGCGCTGCACAGCTCATTCGCGACTATTAGGTTGCGTTGAGCCGGGCTTACGTCAGCAGAACCTAGCCATTACGCAGCACTGTTAATGGGCTGACGTTCAGTGCCCGGCGCGTTCCTAGCCAGCCTGCGCTGGTCACTAGTGCCGCGCCCAGCAGCGGCAAGCAGAGCAGCCACGGGTGTGGCTGCCAAGTGAGATTGAACACCCAGCTATACAGCAGTGCGCTGATCAGCTCGCAACCGAGCGCGGCCATTAAACCGCTTGCCGCACCCAGCAGGGCAAACTCGCGCAGCCGAATCTGGTTGAACAATTGGCGCTGAGCCCCCAGAGCGCGTAATAGGGCGCTTTGCTGGATACGCTCATCGAGGGTCGACTGCAAGCCGGCAAATAGCACGGTCAAACCTGCGGCTAAGACAAACAGCAGCACCCACTCCACCGCCAAGGTGACCTGCGCGAGGATGCTGCGCAGTTGTGCCAGCAGTACATCGACTTGCAGTAAGGTCACCGCCGGGAAGGCGCGGGCCAGTTCTATCAGTTGCCGCTCATGCTGTGGCGGCAAGTAAAAACTGGTCAGGTAAGTGAGTGGTAAGTCGGCTAGGGCACCGGGTTCAAACAGCATATAAAAGTTTGGCTGCAAGCTGTCCCATTGCACCTCGCGCACGCTGCGCACCTGAGCGTCACGCTGAACGGCACCGAGGGTGAAGCTCAAACGATCGCCAAGGCCTATGTGCAGTTTTTTCGCCAAACTCGCTTCAATCGACACGCCCGGTAGCGCCTGCTGCGCTGCGCTTGCGGACCACCATTGGCCGCTCAGCAGGCGGTTACCAGGCGGTAGGTTCGCGCTCCACGACAAGCTCAGGTCGCGATTTAGGGCGCGCTCATCCTTGCTGACAGACGCCTGTACTGGCTGACCGTTGATAGTCGTCAAACGACCGGGCAGCGCTGGATAGAGCAGGGGTGGAGTGGGTGACAGTTGTTGCAGGCGGGCGATAAAGGCGTCTTTCTCAGCCGGCAGCACATTTAAGGCAAATAAGTTGGGGGTTTGCGCGGGTAATTGTGCCTGCCAAGTACTGAGCAGTTCGCCGCGCAATAAGGCGATCAAGGCCATGCTTAGCAAGATTAAACCGAAGGCCAGGCTTTGTCCGGCGGCAGCCAGTGGATGGCGTAGCAGTTGGCCTAAACCCAAGCGCCAGGCCAAGCTGGCGTTGCGCAGCAGACGGCGCAACCCTTGCAGGCTTAACAGCAACAGGCCGCCGAGCACTAGTGCGGCGATCAGCCCGCCACCGAGCAGGGCCAGCGTTAGCGGTAAATCCAAGCTCAGGCGCCACATGATCAGTCCGAGGGCGAGCAGGGCGGCGCCATACACCAGCCACGAACTGGCCGGCACGGGTAGCAGGTCACGGCGTAATACCCGCAGCGGCGGTACGCGGCCTAAGGCGGCCAGCGGCGGCAAAGCAAACCCTGCCAGCGCGGTAAGGCCACAGGCCATGCCCGCCAGCGCCGGTAGCAGGTTGCCGGGCGGGATAGTGGCCGGCAGCAAACCACGCAACAGATAGAACAGCCCGTGTTGTGCCAGCCAACCAAGGGCGGCGCCCAAGCTACAGGCGAGCAAACCAAGCAGCGCCAGTTGTAGGCTGAACAGCGCCAGGGTTTCGTGGCGCGACAAGCCCAAGCAGCGCAGCAGTGCGCTGGCGTCTAAGCGGCGGCTGGCAAAGCGGGCAGCGCTCAGCGCCACGGCGACCCCTGCGAGCAATACGGCGGCCAAGCTGGCTAGGTTCAAGTAGCGTTCGGCGCGGCCCAAGGCGCTGCCGATTTGCTGATTGCCGCTGCGTGGGTCGGTGAATTTCTGTTGCGCGTTCAGTGCAGGCTCGACGGCTTGCCGATAGGCGGCCAATTGCTCCGGGTTGCCGCGCCACAGCTCGCGATAGCTGACCCGGCTGCCGGGTTGGATCACCCCAGTGGCGGCCAAATCGTCCAGATGCATTAAGAGTCGCGGACTGAGACTGTAAAAATCGCCGGCCCGATCCGGCTCGTAAGTCAGTACGCGGGTAAGCCTGAGGGATTTATTGCCCACCTCGACTTGATCGCCAATCTTTAAGTTTAAGGCCAATAATAGCCGCGCCTCGGCCCAGGCCTCGCCGGGCTTGGGACCACCGCCAACACTGTCGGCGGAGTCGAGAGTGGGAGTGCTCTTTAATTGGCCGCGCAGCGGGTAAGCACTGTCGGCTGCTTTCACGCTGGCCAGTTGAATGCCTTGGTCGGTGGCAATCACACTGGCAAATTCGACCAGTTGTGCATGTTTAAGCTGCTGGGCTAAGCCTTGGGCTATCTGGCTTGGTGTCGCGGGCGTGCTGCCATTAAGCAGTAAGTCGGCACCGAGAAATTCGCTGGCGCGCATCTGCATGGCCGCGCTTAAGCGGGCACTGAAATAGCCGATTGAGGTGCTGGCGGTGACCGCAATCAATAGGGCCAAAAATAACACGCGTAATTCGCCGGCACGGGCGTCGCGCAACAGTTGTAGGCAGGCAAGCCGCAGCAAGCGCAAAAAACTTAGGCGCACCATCAGGCGTTCTCAGGTTCGATCTGCTGCCCGCCCTCGAGGTGAATCAGTCGCTGACAACGCTGCGCCAATCGCTCGTCGTGAGTCACCAGCACCAAGGTAGTGCCGTGTTCTTGATTCAGTTCAAACAGCAGGTCGCTGATGTGCTGGCCGGTGTGTCGGTCGAGATTACCAGTGGGCTCATCGGCAAACAGTACTGTTGGCTCACCCGCAAAGGCACGGGCAATTGCCACTCGCTGTTGTTCGCCGCCCGACAGTTGCCGTGGGTAATGGCTCAAGCGCTGGCCAAGGCCAACCCGCTCAAGCAGGCGGCGAGCCGTTGCACGAGCGTTGGCGAGGCCTTCGAGTTCCAGCGGCAGCATGACGTTTTCCAGCGCATTAAGGCTGTCGAGTAGTTGAAACGACTGAAACACAAAGCCAACGTGCTCGGCGCGTAAGCGAGCGCGCTGGTCTTCATTCAAGTCATTGAGTGGCACGCCGGCCAAGCTCACTTCGCCGTGGCTGGGTAAGTCTAGGCCCGCCAGCAACCCTAGCAGGGTCGACTTGCCAGAACCTGAGCTGCCGACAATTGCCAGGCTGTCACCGCGCGCCAACGTCAGATTGAGGTCGTCGAGAATGCGCAACTCACCTTCCGCGCTATCGACCACTTTGCTAAGGTGTTGCGCATGCAAAATATTAGCGCTCATGGAGAGTCCAATGCGAGTTTGGTGGATGGGTTTGCTCGTCGCCTTATGGTTGCCGCTGCAAGGTGCGTCGGCGGCGACCTTGCTGGTGCTGGGCGATAGTATTAGCGCAGGTTTTGGATTAGATACACGCCTAGGTTGGGTCAATTTGTTGCAGCAGCGCCTAACCGCGCAAGGCTTGGACTACAAAGTGGTCAACGCTTCGATCAGTGGTGACACCAGTGCTGGTGGCTTGGCGCGCCTAGGGCCGCTGCTTAGTGAACATAAACCCAAGTTGGTGGTGGTTGAGTTGGGCGGCAATGACGGGCTTCGTGGTTTGCCACCCGCGCAAATGCAACAAAATCTTGCGAGCATTATTGGCCAATCACAGGCGGGTGGTGCGCGCGTGCTGTTGTTGGGCATGCAGCTGCCAGCCAATTATGGCGCGCGTTATAATCAATTGTTTACCCAGGTGTATGTGCAGTTGGCGGCTAGCGAGAAAGTAGCGCTGGTGCCGTTTTTTCTTGAGGGCGTGGGTGGCGTGCCCTTGCTGATGCAGGGCGATGGCATTCACCCTGCAGCTGCCGGTCAGCCACGTATGCTGGATAATCTTTGGCCACAGCTGCAACCCTTGCTGTGAGGCTATTCGGCGAGCTGCCTTTGGGCTAAGGTGGCGGCCCCTTTTTGGAGTCGAGAATGCCGCGCGTAGCCTGGTCCCTGCATGCTTATCAGATGATCGAGCCCGATGAACAGCTCGACCTATTCGCGTGTCGGGAAGTTCGTGTGCATCTGCTGGCGCGGCAGTTGGAACTTGGTGGTTTTGCCGACCGGACGCTGTGCGCCGGGTTGCTGCCGGCGCATCCGCAATTATTCGACTTAAGCAAAGTCAGCTTGCGTGACCAGCGCTTATGTCCACACTGTCTTGGCGTTTTGCAGGCGCAGCGGCGCGGTGAGCGTCCACTCTGGCCGACGATTTAAGTGGCTCAATTGGCCGGGCGGGGTGTGTCAGTGTACAATCGATGGTCATTTTCCCAGTCGGTCATACCAAGGATTTTCGGATGTTGTCCCGCGCTCCGCTCGTAGCCTGCTCCCTGTCACTTGCCGTGTTGTTTGCTGCAGGTTCTGCCGCCGCCCTTGAGTTGCCATTGCCACCGCCTGGTGAAGACATTGTCGGCCAAGTACAGGTGATTAAAGCCAAGTACGAAGACACCTTTGCCGACTTGGGTAAAGTACATGACTTGGGCTATGCCGAAATGCTTGCGGCTAACCCCAATGTAGATGCGTGGTTGCCGGGCGAGGGCTCGGATATCATCCTGCCGACGCGCTTTATTCTGCCGGCCGGGCCGCGTGAAGGTATCGTGATTAACCTTGCCGAATACCGCATGTACTATTTCCCGAAAGGTCGCAACGTGGTTTATACCTACCCGCTGGGTATTGGTCGCGAAGGCTGGGGGTCGCCGGTAACTAATACTGTAATTACTGGGAAAATCAGTAATCCAGCATGGTACCCGCCAAAATCAATTCGTGAAGAACATGCCGCGGAAGGTGATCCGTTGCCGACCGTGGTCGCTGCGGGGCCGAACAACCCGCTGGGACCGTTTAAATTTACCTTGGGTACTCCGGGCTATTTGATTCACGGTTCGAACAAGAAATTTGGCATCGGCATGCGTGTGAGTCATGGTTGCTTTCGAATGCTCAACAATAACGTGCTAGAGCTCGCGACAATGGCTCCTGTCGGCACCAAAATTCGAGTGATCAACGAGCCGTACAAGTTTGGTGTCAGTGGCGGCAAGGTTTACCTAGAAGCCCATGCGCCGCTAGATGATCACGGCATTCCATCGCAGGTCGATAAGCACACGGCGGTTATCAATGCCTTGCTGAAGCGCGAAGATTTAGTCAGTAATTTACGTCTAGATTGGGATGTGGTCCGCGAGGTGGTGGCGGGAGAAGATGGCATGCCAGTTGAAATTGCTGTGCCGGATGCTGCCGTTGCCAGTGTTGTGCCGGTAATGAACTAGCTTCCAGGCTGTATCGAACCCGCATTGGTGTAGCTGATGCGGGTTTTTTTTAGCGCTGCAGAAATGTCGTTACTGAATTTTTGCCAATAAAAAAGCCGGCCCGCAAGCGGGTCGGCTTTTTTAAGTCTCGAAAGACTCTTACTTCTTGGAAGCTTTTTCCAGCATACGCAGAGCGCGCTCGTTAGCTTCGTCAGCAGTTTGCTGAGCTTTTTGAGCAGCAGCCATTGCTTCGTCAGCTTTGCTGTAGGCTTCGTCAGCGCGTGCTTGAGCACGAGCAGAAGAGTCTTCTACGGCAGTGATTTTAGCTTCGATTTCTTTGGTGTTCGAGCAACCAGCAGCCAAAACAGCGGCCAGAGCGATAGCGGACAGCTTGAATACGTTGTTCATATGTTTCCCCTTAAGGTGGACGTTCCATAAAGCAAATCTTCGAGCTCGAAGAATTACTGGGGTACATCTTATCCAGAATTACTAATAAGTAAACCAATCGTGCGCAGTGGCAGCGTTTTTTTCTGTCTAAATTCAACGCATAAGCACAATTGTGGATTATTTCACTGGGATTGGATAAAAAATGCTCAATCACAGCATGGCTAGGTACTCGGCAGCTAGGCTGAGCCAAACAAGGGCTGCGTTTGGCCTTGTTGGGCTGATAAGCTGGCGCAGAAGCGCGTGAAAATCACTTTCGCTCAGCGAGCATGGATGAATATATGTCGAAAATTATAAAGTGGGGCTTGCTGGCGATCTTGGCGATCGGCCTGCTAATTAAGGTATCGCTGTGGTTGTCAGTTCGGGCGGTGATGGACGATGCCATAAAGCAGCTATCGCCTATTATGCAAATTAGTTACGGCAGCATCACCTCCGCATTTGACGGTCGGGTGGGCCTGAACAATGTCGAAATTCGTATTCCTGCTCTGGATGAGCGTGTTCGGGTGGCGAATGCTGAGCTTAGATTCAATGGTTTGGCTGAGCTGTTACGTTTTAAAGAGCGTTTGGCCGAAGGCAAGTTCCCCGAACAAATGGCTGTTAGCTTTAAAGGGCTGACGCTGGATGTGCATGGACCGCTAATGGTGCAGTTGTATGATCAACCGGCGGAGCGCAGTGTTTTTACCGCGGTGAGCGAGGTGGCTTGTGGCAAAGTCAGCAGTATTGGCACTGGCGAATTGCTCGACATGGGTTACCGCACCTTAACAACCGATGCCGAATTTTCTTACCGCTTCCAACCGGGCGCGCAGATCTTAAGTCTTAAGCTGAACTCCGACACTGAAGATATGATGCAGATGCGCCTAGGTATGACGCTGGCCAATATGTCAGAAAAGCCGGGCGATCTGATCGTTAATCCGCCGCGTTTGTCGATCGTTACGGTTGAGATTGATGACAATCAGTATCAGCGTAAAGTGCAAGATTACTGCGCTGGCAAGCTGAGTCAGAATCGCGAGCGCTACCTGCAAACCGCCATAGAAAAAGTCGAACAGGTATTGCGTAGCCAGCGCATTGTGCTTGATCCGCCGGTGCTTGCTGCGTATGCGGGTTATCTGCAAGATCCACAGTCGCTGCGTCTCGAGCTCAATCCAACTGAAGGCATGGAATGGGACGGTTTGCAGTTTTACGCGGCTAAAGATGTGTTGGCCATGTTGAGGCCCGTGCTCTCGATCAATCACCAACCAGTTGAACCACTGGGTTTTACTTGGCTGGATAATAAAGCTCGGGAAAAGGCCACTGAGGCAGTACGCGCTAAGGTGGACGCGGCACAAAGCACGACAGCAGACCCGCACATTGAGTACGTCGCGGTAAGTGAGTTGGCCAACTATGCTGGCAAGCGCGTGCAGTTAATTACTTTTGATGGTCAAGGTTATTCAGGAATACTGCGTAAGGTCGATAACGGCAAGGTCTACCTCACCCTCATGGGGGCTGGTGGCTCGGCTGATATGTCGCTGCGCTTGGCCAAGGTTCATCAAGTAAGGATACTGTTTTGAGTCGCAATCAGGTTCTGGGATACACCGAGGTACGGCGATGAACGAAACGCTTACGGTTCGGCACGATCTTGCGGGTCATCAGTTTGAGGTGATCATTGATGATCATCGTGCGTACCTGGCTTATATGGATCTGGGTAAGCAGACGCTGGATATTTATCGCACCTTTGTGCCGAATGCGTTGCGTGGTCGGGGTGTTGCGGCGGCGCTGACCGAGCAGGCGCTTGCCTATGCGCATGGCGCTGGTTACTCGGTAATTGCCTCTTGCTCGTATGTTGAGCGTTTTATCGAGCGGCGCCAGCGTCAGGCGGCCAAGGGCTAAACGACACCGCCATAAAAAAGCCGGGCAATTGCCCGGCGTTTTTTATGCTCTTATCTAAACGCTAGCTGCGCTGGCGCTTAGGCAGTACCTCTTTAAGCTTGTGGTGCATGCTGCGCAGGGCTTGTTCGGTGGCTTCCCAGTCGATGCAGGCATCGGTGATGGATACGCCATATTGTAAATCGGCCAAGTCTTTAGGAATCGACTGACTGCCCCAGCCAAGGTGACTCTCAACCATCAGGCCAACAATCGACTGGTTGCCTTCCAAAATCTGGTTGGCCACGTTGTCCATGACCAGCGGTTGCAGGGCTGGGTCTTTGTTGGAGTTGGCGTGGCTGCAATCGACCATGATATTGGCGGCGATGGCGGCCTTGCTTAGGGCTTGCTCGCATACCGCAACGCTGACCGAATCATAATTTGGCTTGCCATTGCCACCGCGCAGCACAATGTGGCCGTAGGCATTGCCTTTGGTGGTGACGATCGAAACGCCACCTTCTTGATTGATGCCGAGGAACCGGTGCGGGCTAGAAACCGATTGCAAGGCGTTGATGGCCACGGTTAAGCCGCCATCGGTGCCGTTTTTGAAGCCGACTGCTGACGATAACCCCGAGGCCATCTCGCGGTGAGTTTGCGACTCAGTGGTGCGTGCGCCAATTGCCGACCAGCTGATTAGGTCTTGCAGGTACTGCGGCGAAATTGGGTCGAGTGCTTCTGTTGCGGTGGGCAAGCCCATTTCGGCTAAATCACGCAGCAGGGTACGGCCGATGTGCAGACCGTCTTGAATTTTGAATGAGTCGTCCAAGTACGGATCGTTGATCAGACCTTTCCAGCCGACGGTGGTGCGTGGCTTTTCAAAGTACACACGCATCACTAAAAATAAGCTGTCAGACACCTCGGCGGCCAGCACTTTTAAGCGCTCAGCATACTCGTGGGCCGCTTTGAGGTCGTGAATCGAGCAGGGACCAACCACCACGAACAGGCGATGGTCGCTACCGTCGAGAATGTTGCGAATCACCTCGCGGCCTTGCGCCACTGTGTGCAGGGCAGCATCGGTAAGGGGGATTTCGCGCTTGAGTTGCTCCGGGGTAATCAGGGTTTCGTTGGAGGCAACGTTAAGGTCGTTGATTGGTAAATCAGCCATCGTGCTATTCATCAGGTCAGAGTCATCAGGTCGCGGGTGCCGGCCGCCGCAGTTCCCCGGGGGGCGGTGCACGGCAAGATGGGCGCGTTGGGGAAGCTTAACCTTAGCGCGTTACCCCTTGGCTAGACAATGGGCAGCGGGCGCTTAAATGCGGGCAAAAGGTCGCGGCAACAGCGTAAATACAGCCGCTGCAGGTCGGTAGCGGTTGCACACTGAAGCCGCTGGCGGGTGGTTTTAACCTAGGCTGGCGTTAGAAAACTCGGCGGCATGTTCGGCAATCCATTCACAGGCCATAGCTTCCACAGCCTGCGGCTTGCCCAGTTCGAGTTCGCGCTGGTGGCGGTAATGCTCAATTTGGCACACCTGCTCGACCATCCGGGCGCGGAACAGGGTGTCTTCATCAACAAAGGAAATACCAACCAGATAGTCGTCGGGCAATTTATGGCACCAGGCGACCACGCCGGGATAGCGCGCTTGATCGCCGAGCAGGGGAATACGCATCTCCACCGCTGTGCCTCGGCGAAAACTGCGCGAGCAATTGCACGCAACGCCGCCGAGACTGATATCGTGCAAACGCTGTTTGGGGGCGCTGAGCTGTTTGCGCAAAACTAATTCGACCGGCATATCGCTTGGGTGACGCAAGAAACGACGCATGACTACCGACTCCCAATGCTATCAAAATGACATTACTGTGCGCAGTATAGCGGCCCAACTGCAATTAACCGATTTTGATGCTGATCGACAATTGCTCGATTGGTCCGGGATTTCGTTACTGATATTCACCAGCATAGGCTGTGCCAGTTGCCGCTGGGTACGTCGCGAAATCCCGCATTTAGCGTTGCCGGTTGATCGTTTGTGTTGGGTGGATGCCGGCGATAATGGTGGTTTAGTGCAACGCTATGAAGTGCGCCAGTTACCGGCATTCTTTGTAATTGCTGATAGTCAATTTTTCGGCCCAATACAGTCAAACTTGAGCCCGCACGAGTTGCTTGGCCAGTTGCGGCAGGCTCTTGCGCGCCCCCCAGAGGAGCTTCCCTAGTGTCAAATTTACAGCGACCACGCATTGGTATTATTGGTACTGGCGCAATCGGCGGCTTTTACGGCGTAATGTTGGCGCGTGCAGGTTTCGACGTGCATTTTCTAGTGCGCAGTGAGTTCGCCCTAGTGAGTGCCCAAGGGTTACAGGTCGATAGCGCGGTGCATGGCCCGCTGCATGTGCAACCCGTACAGGTCTATCAGCATGCTGCGGATATGCCGCCGTGCGACTGGTTGCTGGTTGGCGCTAAAACCACCAGTAACAGTGCGTTGGCCCCCTTGATCGTGCAGGCGGCGGCGCCGGGAGCCAAGGTGCTTCTATTACAAAATGGCTTGGCGGTGGAAGAGGCCCTGCGGCCACTGCTGCCTGAGTCGTTGCACTTGCTCGGTGGCTTGTGTTTCATCTGTGCTCATCGCGCCGCGCCGGGCGTGGTGCAGCATCAATCCTTGGGTGCGGTAAATGTGGCCTATCACAGCGGGCCTGCAACTGATCAAGTCGCCCGTATGGCCATCGCGGAGGCTGGCGTGGCACTGTTTCGGGCGGCCGGGCTGGACTCCACCGGCATGCCCAGTCTTGAGTTAGCGCGCTGGCAAAAGCTGGTGTGGAATGTGCCCTATAACGGTTTGTCGGTATTGCTGAATGCCGGCACCCGCGAGTTGATGGCGAATGCCGATAGCCGCGGGCTGATCCACTCCATTATGCAGGAAGTGATTACGGCAGCTGCCGCTTGCGGCCATCTGTTGCCGCCGGGTTACGCCGATAAATTGTTAGCCACTACCGATCGGATGCCGGACTATTTGCCCAGCATGTATCACGACGCCGTGTTACGTCGGCCTTTGGAGTTGTCGGCCATTTATGCGGCCCCCTTGGCTGCGGCGGCTTTAGTCGGTTGTCAATTGCCACGTATTGAAGCGCTGCAGCAAGCGTTGGCTTTCATTGATAGTCGCAACCAGCAGTTAGGAGCTTTATGAGCGCAGGCTTGGGTGACAAATTGGTTTTGGCGATTTCATCGCGCGCACTGTTTGACCTCAGTGCCAGCCACCAGATTTATGAAACTGAAGGTGTTGAAGCCTATCGCCAATATCAAATCGAGCATGAGGACGAAATCCTCAAGCCCGGCGATGCGTTTGCCTTGGTGGAAAAACTCCTCAAGCTCAATAGCAGCCTAAGCCAGCCGCGCGTTGAGGTGATATTGATTTCGCGCAACAGTGCCGACACCGGACTGCGCGCGTTTAACTCGATTCAGCATTACAACTTGGCTATTTCTCGTGCGGCCTTTGTTGGCGGTCGCAGCCCTGATCCGTATTTGGCCGCTTTCGGTTGTCATTTGTTTCTTTCAACCCATCCCGAAGATGTGCGCAGCGCGTTACGTGCCGGCTTTGGCGCGGCCAGTATTTTGTCTGGCGGTGCGCAGCGGGCAGGCAGTAATGAACTGCGGATTGCCTTCGATGGCGACGCGGTGTTGTTTGCCGATGACTCCGAGCGGGTTTTTCAGCAGGGCGGCTTGGCCGCGTTTCAGGCTCACGAGCAACAAGCTGCGCGCGATCCGCTCGGCGGTGGGCCGTTTAAGCCGTTTTTGGCTGCATTACATCGCTTGCAGCAAGAGTTTCCAGAGCATGCCTGCCCCATTCGCACGGCGTTAGTCACGGCGCGCTCGGCACCGGCCCATGAGCGGGTTATTCGCACCTTGCGTGAGTGGAACATTCGCCTCGACGAGTCGTTTTTCCTCGGTGGCTTAGACAAGTCGGCGATTTTGGAAACCTTTGGTGCCGATATGTTTTTCGATGACCAGGCCAGTCACTGCCAAAAAGCCAGTGAGTTCGTCGCCACCGGGCATGTGCTGCATGGCGTCAGTAATGAATAGGTAAGCGGTAAACCATCGCCTCCAGTGCCTGCTACGCTCTAGCTAGAACCTTTGGCCAGTAGTAGATGAGGTTAAACATGATTCGTACAATTCTGTATGCGACCGATTTGGGTCTGTATGCCCCCTATGTGTTACAGCATGCGCTGGCATTGACTCGCTCCTTTAATGCCCAGTTGCATGTGGTGCACGCGGTGGAGCCGATGGGGCTGTTTGCCGACTCGGTGCTGCAAACTTATTTGGATGAAAGCACGCTACAAGAAATGCGCAGCAAAGGCTTGGGCGCGGTAATGGCCAGTATCGAGCAGCGGGTGCTTGAAGGTTTTAACGATGAGATGGGCGAAGCGCCGCACGACATGCAGTTAATTAAGAGCGTACGCGTGCTGCAGGGTGACCCGCCGCAGGTGATCTTGACTGAGGCGCAGAGACTCTCGGCGGATTTACTGGTGATTGGCAGCCACAGCCATGGCACGACGTGGGATACCCCGCTGGGGCGTACTGCTCAGCGCTTGGTGCAGTTGTCTGAGTCGCCGGTGTATCTGGTGCCCATGCTGCAGCATCGTGGGCGCGGCGATCTTTAAACGGCCGTCGCGGGCGCGCACACTGGCCGCCGGTTAGACGAGTGGCAGGCAAGTTCAAGATAAAGCGGCTACTTTTAGTCATCATGCTGTGCATATGGTTATATGCGCTCGCCGCTCGTGCGGCACTTACTGGTATTGAGGGGCATCCATGAAGCTTCAACAATTGCGCTACATCTGGGAAGTGGCGCATCACGACCTCAACGTGTCGGCCACGGCGCAGAGTCTGTACACCTCGCAGCCGGGGATCAGTAAACAAATTCGCTTATTAGAAGACGAACTGGGTGTCGAAGTGTTCGCTCGCAGCGGTAAGCATCTGACCCGAGTGACGCCCGCCGGCGAGCGGATTATTGCCTCTGCTGGAGAAATCCTGCGCAAGGTGGAGAGCATCAAGCAAATAGCTCAAGAGTTCTCCAACGAGAAAAAAGGCACTTTGTCGATTGCCACCACCCACACCCAAGCGCGCTATGCCTTACCGCCAGTGATCAGCGACTTTATTAAGCAATACCCGGATGTCGCATTGCATATGCATCAGGGTACGCCACTGCAAATTGCCGAAATGGCCGCCGACGGCACGGTCGATTTTGCCATCGCCACCGAGGCCTTGGAACTGTTCGGCGACCTAGTGATGCTGCCTTGCTATCGCTGGAACCGCTGTGTGGTGGTGCCCGTTGGGCATCCCTTGGCCAAGCTTGAGAAGCTCACCCTTGAGGCTTTAGCGGAATATCCAATAGTCACCTATGTGTTCGGTTTTACCGGGCGCTCAAAGCTTGATGAAGCCTTTAGTCACCGTGGTTTAACCCCCAAAGTGGTGTTCACCGCCGCCGATGCCGACGTGATCAAAACCTATGTGCGTTTGGGTTTAGGGGTTGGGATATTGGCCAAGATGGCGGTCGATGCGGTTCACGACCCAGATTTAGTGGTGCTGGATGCCAGCGAGCTATTTGAGTCGAGCGTGACCAAAATTGGCTTTCGTCGCGGCACTTTTTTGCGCGGTTTTATGTGCGACTTTATCGAGAAATTCGCCCCGCACCTGACCCGAGAAGTACAGACCCAAGCCATGCAATGCCACAACAAAGCTGAGTTAGATGAGCTATTTGCGAACGTGCAATTGCCGGTTTTTTAATCCTCCGTTCAACAAAAAGCCCGCCTAGCAGAGTGTCTGCAGGGCGGGCTTTTTAGTTGTGTAGTTTTAGTTGTTGCTCAGCGGTTAGTTCTTGGCAATCAGATTGCCGGCATGCAGGCCACATTCTTTTTGCGTGGCTTCTTCCCACCACCAGCGGCCTTCACGCTCATGCTGGTTGGGCAGTACGGGGCGGGTGCAAGGCTCGCAGCCGATGCTGATAAAGCCGCGCTCATGCAGCGAGTTAAACGGCAGTTCGAGCATGCGGATATAGCCCCACACCTCTTCGCTGCTCATATTGGCCAACGGATTAAATTTGTACAGTGGTTTATCGGCCGTCGAGAATGCACCGTCAATCTCAACTGCGGCGACATGGCTGCGGGTGCCGGGGCTTTGATCGCGGCGCTGGCCAGTCGCCCAAGCGCGTGCCGTGCTTAGTTTGCGGCGTAGCGGGGCGATTTTGCGTACCCCGCAGCATTCGCCATGACCGTCTTTATAAAAGCTAAATGATCCCTTGGCTTTGACCATGGCTTCAACGGCGCTGGCTTCGGGCGAGAGCAATTCGATGCTGATGCCGTAGTGCTCGCGTACCTGTTCGATAAACCGGTAGGTTTCGGGATGCAGGCGGCCGGTGTCGAGGCTAAAAACTTTGACGTTTTTGTTGAGTTTCCAGGCCATGTCCACCAGCACTACGTCTTCGGCGCCGCTGAAGGAAATCCACAGTTCGTCGGCAAAGTGCTCGAAGGCCAGTTTGAGAATGTCTTGTGGGGATTTGCTGGCGTAACTGGCAGCTAACTCAGCTACATCGAAAGGATGACTCATCAGGCTGCTCTCTTGGTTAAATACGCGGGGCTAAAGTGGCGCTGAACGCTCTGTGCAGCGATGGTAACAAATAGTTGTTATGCGGCTAAATACCGAAGTGCCTGCATCAGGCTTTAATCTGGGTATAAGCCGCGCCACGCGTTGCGCGCGGGCAGATGAGCGGCTAAAGTGCCGGCTAATTTTATCGCCCATTAGGAGTCACCCGTGGAAATTGCCTGTCTCGACCTAGAAGGCGTGTTGGTTCCGGAAATCTGGATTGCCTTCGCGGAAAAAACCGGCATCGAGTCGCTGAAAGCTACGACTCGGGATATTCCCGACTATGACGTGCTGATGCAGCAGCGTTTGCGGATTCTTGACGAGCACGGTTTGAAGCTGGCCGATATTCAGGCGGTGATTGCTACCCTGAAGCCGCTGGACGGTGCAGTGGAGTTCGTTAACTGGTTGCGTGAGCGCTTTCAGGTGGTGATTCTCTCGGACACCTTCTACGAGTTTTCGCAGCCGCTGATGCGCCAGCTGGGTTTTCCCGCCTTGCTGTGCCACAAGCTGATCACCGATGAGACCGATCGGGTGATCGGCTATCAATTGCGCCAGAAAGACCCTAAACGCCAGTCGGTGATTGCCTTTAAGAGCCTGTACTACCGGATTATCGCCGCCGGCGACTCGTATAACGACACCACCATGTTGGCCGAGGCGCACGCCGGGATTTTATTCCATGCGCCAGACAACGTGATCCGCGAGTTTCCACAGTTCCCGGCGGTACACAGCTTTGCCGATCTGAAGCAGGAGTTTCTCAAGGCTTCGGTGCGTGATCTGAGCCTCTAAGCTTAAACTTCAGTCGCACACCAAGCCCGCTTTTGCGGGCTTGGTGGTTTTTGGCGGGTGGCTTTACAGCTGTTCGAGGGTGGCCAGCAGGATGGCTACCTTGCTGATCGACTCGGCATATTCATCCTGCCAGTTCGAGTCGGCGACAATGCCGCCACCGCCCCAGCAGCTGACGTGGCCGTCTTTGATCAGCAAGCTGCGAATGGCGATGGAGCTGTCCATCTCGCCGCGCACATCCAAGTACAGCAGCGACCCGCAATACAAGCTGCGGCGAGTCGGCTCTAGCTCATCAATAATTTGCATGGCGCGAATCTTCGGCGCGCCGGTGATCGAGCCACCGGGGAAGCAGCCTTCGAGCAAGTCGAAGGCATCGCGGTCGCTGCGCAGTTGCCCGGTTACGCTGCTGACCAAATGATGCACGTTGGGGTAACTCTCAAGGGCAAACAGTTCCGGCACCTTTACGCTGCCGGTGCTGCAACTACGGCTAATGTCGTTACGCAGAAGATCAACAATCATCAGATTCTCGGCGCGATCTTTGTCACTGGCCAGCAGTTGATTGGCCATTTGCAGGTCTGCGTGCGGTTCACTCATGCGCGGACGCGTGCCTTTAATTGGCCGGGTTTCTACCTGACCTTGGCTAAGGCGTAAAAAGCGCTCGGGCGACAGGCTCAAGATCGCGGCGTCATCGCCCAGTCGCAGGTAACCGGCAAACGGCGTCGGGCAGGCGGCGCGCAAGGCGCAATAGGCCGCCCACGGGTCGCCTTGGCAGGCGGCGCTAAACCGCTGGGCAAAGTTCACCTGATAGCAGTCGCCGGCGAGTATGTAGGCCTGAATACGGGCAATCGCCGCTTGGTACTGCAGGTTATTTATGTCAGCGCTGAAACTGCCCTGCAGTTTGAACGGCGCCGCGCTATCGGCGCTCGGCTGGCTAAAAAGTTGTTGCAGGCGCTCGCGCTCAGTGTTGGCCAGCGTTGGGTGAAACACCAGTTGGCTGGTTTGCAATTGATGGTCGCTGATCAGGGCCCAGGCATACATACCCAGCTGCGCATCGGCGAGGCTTAGGTCATCGAGTGCTGCGCTCGGCAAATGCTCAATACGTCGAGCAAAGTCATAGCTCAGGTAACCCAGCAAACCACCGACAAAAGGCAGTGGGCAGTCGCTTGGCGCGTGGGCCTCACCCAGCGCGGCGAGGGCTTGGCGCAGGCGCTCAAGGAAGTCCTTGGCTGATTCGTCGGGCGCGGCCGCCAACTGTGCCAATGGCCAGGCGCTAAGGATGTCGTAACGTGCTCGAGTGGCCAGTGGCCGGCCAGCCTAACGCTCGAGTTTTGTTGTTTTGTGCCCCCG
>JAIETJ010000058.1 GCA_019745275.1 Pseudomonadaceae bacterium
GGGTGGCGCGCTCACTTTTCTATTGGTATCTGTTCAAACACAATTTTGCCGCGTTCCGCTATATCGCCATCAGCACCTTGCTGAAAGCCGCTGCGATCCAGTATGGCAAGAGCTATCTGTACGTCGAAACTGATGAGATGGACCTAACCTACTTTGCCGATTATCAGTGCCGTGTCATCACTCGAGCGATTGCGGAGTTCAAGAACACATACAAAAAAACCCAAGAAAATATGGAAGCCTTCAATGCCTTCCTGTTCTCGTCCGGCCTTTACCGGCAGCTGACAGACAAGCAGAAAACTGTTTTCCAAGTTGCAAAGAACGGCATGCTCCAAAGCTTCACTGCGGTCAATGTGAAGGAGAATCTCGGCTGTTCTTACAACACCGCCGCCGCGACCTTGAACGGGTTGGTTGAGCTGAAGCTGTTCAAAAAAGAAAAAGTTGGACGGGAGTGGGTATTTTCAATGTTGGGGGCCGATCAGATCATCAGCAACTGGCAGGCATAGTCTCAGCCAGTCCTAACGTGGCCTGTAACTGCTCGCGGCTCATTTCGCCGGCGCTGGCCTTAGTAGCTCAGTGACTTAGGGGGTAACTTGAGGGGCGACTTGGGGCGTGGCAACCTGAATGGCCCAGCATAAAAACAATAACCCCGCGCACAGTCGCTGCGCCGGGCTATTGCCCGCGCTGGTGTGTTCGATTAGCTTTGTACTAGCAATAGAGAGCGGCGCTCTCATCGCCAAATTAAATGGAGGGGTGTCATAAATGTTTAAGCGTGGGAATCAAGTTGAAATTTTGCCTGAATTTCAGGATGAAGGGGATGATAGCTTTACGTGGATCGTGCTGGATGATGAGGAAAAAGGCCGCGTTGACATTACCCCCATCGACATCAATATGAAGCTCAAGCCGATCTACACAGTTAAGGTCGAGCAGATAAAGCATGTTGAGGGCTCTGACCTGCATGAATTGGCGGTTTGAGTAACCGCAGGACGTAGATCAAGGAGATCTACGAGCCTAAGAGCTAACGCTTGCAACGCCACGCAGACATACATCCGCCACATGTTGCCCTGTGTTCCCCTGCTCAAAAATTAATCAGAAGCAGTTGGACTCCTAGTCAGCTTTGAGTCACGAGAACAGCCTCTACTGGGTCAGTTTTCGGTCAGCAGCAACAAGCCTAAGTTAAAAACCAGACGATAAAGGCCTTCAGGGGTAGCGCACATTCTGGTGCTCGATCTTGATGCTGACTCGCGTTACAATGCCCGCCGCGAGGAGACTTAAAACCTATGATTGATGCAGTTGACCTTTTCTGTGGCGCAGGCGGCCTTACTGCGGGCATGCGCAACACAGGCATAACCGTACATGCCGGCTACGACATCGAACGCCAATGCGAATACGCCTATCGTGAAAACAACGGCGCAGCCTTCATCACCAAGGATGTTAAGGAAGTGACTGCCGAGGAGTTGTCCGCATGGTATAGGCCTGAGCATTTCAGGCTGCTGGCCGGCTGCGCTCCCTGCCAGCCATTTTCGTCTTACAACCAAGGGAAAGACACTCGCGACGATCGAAAGTGGCCTCTTCTTTATGCTTTTCGTCGGCTTATCCAAGAGACTCAGCCGCACCTAGTCACCATGGAAAACGTCCCGGACGTTACAAAACATGAGGTCTACCATGACTTCGTTCAGGGGCTACGGGATCAGCATTACCATATCTGGGAAGGTCGAGTGGCCTGTGTCGACTACGGCTTACCGCAAAATCGCCGTAGGCATGTACTGCTCGCCTCGAAACTTGGCCCGATCGGACTCATCGCACCCACTCATGCAGGCAGCCCGGTAACCGTAGAGCAAGCCATTGGCAAACTACCTCCGCTGGCTGCCGGCGAGTGTGACCCCAGTGATCCGCTACACCGAGCAGCCAAATTATCGCCGCTAAACTTGGCCAGAATTCTGAGCTCCAAGCAAGGCGGGACCTGGAAAGATTGGCCGCCTGGGCTGGTCGCAGAATGCCATCGCAAGGCAAGCGGCAAAACCTACCCAAGCGTTTACGGTCGCATGCGTTCTGACCAACCAGGTCCGACCATGACCACCCTTTGTTACGGATTCGGTAATGGTCGCTTTGGGCATCCCGATCAAGCGAGAGCAATATCGCTACGCGAGGCGGCGATTTTGCAATCCTTCCCTCCGGAATATGTATTCATGCCGACCGACGAGATCACCTTCAGGGCTGTGGGAAGAATGATCGGCAACGCCGTACCGGTGCGGCTAGGGGAAGTAATCGGTGAAAGCCTGATGCGCCACGTTACCTCGCATCAGGCAGCTTAACGGACACGGGATATTCAGCCCCCCCGCACCAATACTCCTCGCCTCGCACAACCAGCCCGCCGCTATATTGAGCTGGCGACTTGCAATCGGATAAGCCGCACAAAAAGACGGTCATTCAACAGAAACCACAACTCCGGTTACTACCAGGGCATCCAAGTGCCGATGGAGCTGATCAGGAAGAGGCGCTCCGGAAATCAGCACCCCCGCCTCCATGTTCTGATCCATGGCATATCCTGTGAGGTTGGCACTGGTAATGAAACAATGAAATCCATCCGCCACTGCGACCTTTGCATGCACACAGCCATTCACAAAAGCCGCGTCTTTATCCTTCCAGATATAAAAGCGCGCTTGGGGAACAATCTTTCGAAGGTGAGCCATAGGGTCACTAGTGACCTTTCCGCCATCAGCCTTCGAAAGCTCCATTAGGAATTCAATTGTCACACCGCGAGCACTTGCCCCTTTCAAGGCTTGAGCGACCGACTCAATGTCGTATGCAACATAACTGGTGATGAACAACTTCTTCATAGCCAAGTTGATCACCTGAACAAGTGCCTGCTCTGTTCTGCGTGCAGGAACTATTTCAGTTGTCGGCCCCGTCCAAACCAACTCTACTGTCTGCCGATTTTCCGCAAGACGATATGCATGGTCAGCCGCCAGCAGCATGGCGGCTAAGGTTTCACCGGCAACAGGGTTAGACCTCCATGCCGCGACCATAGCCTTGAATGAGTTAACGGCCGAAGAAGACAACACAGATGCATTACTCAAACTCCCCGCACTCGCAGCCTCAATAGGCCTTATCGCTGCCGCCAGCGCGGCAGTACGCTCAGGCGAAACAATGGCCACCAAAGCCGACACTGCCTCCAGCAGAGATTTCATTTCAAACTTCCTTGAAGAATGCGGCTTTATCATTCTCGAACGTGGGCACCACCATCGCCCGATCGAGATAACGGTTACCACGTTCGCAAGAAGTCTCCGCGACGAATGAGCATGCATGGCAAGCGGCCGCATGCAGGCTTCGATCCTTCTGCGGGTCATGCTCTGCGCAGAGCGGATCAGACGAGCATATGCGAGCACGCCGCAAAGCCTGCACAAGCAACCGCTCAAGGTTCTCTGGCTTACCCAGCTCGACCAAACCACCCAGGGTTCCATCAGAGTCGGCAGCCGCCGTGTAAATAATAAAGCCCGCCTGACTGCCCTCTGCATTCACGTCCGCATAAATACGCTCGCGGATGCTGGCCGCGTTGTACCCGCACTCCAGCGCCAGTTCACGAATCAACATATGCGCCAAGGTATGAAGCAGCACGTAGCGAGCACCTGGATAGCCATCTTCCGGAGGACTTAGATGCCGGGAGTTGCGCCAGCCCTTATGACCACCACGCAAGCGCTCATCAATGCTTTTGACGTCTTCAAGCTGCTCCCACTCCGCGATAGCTTGCTCATCGAATTGGATGAAAATACCTTCGCCATGTACCTGATTTGCAGGAACCCACTCAGGCTTACCTTTTGACAGCGGAGCCTTAGTAGGACCTGCAGTCAGGTCAGCTGAATCATCAGGTGCCTCTACCCGCGTAAAGCCAAGCAGCGCATTAACCTCGCGCAGGCGCTTCAATAACAGCACCCTTGAGATCTTGCTCTTGAAACGCGCAGGAACATTGACTATTTCTGAGGTGAAATGTGGATAGTCATTCACTGGTGACGGATCAATCAACACGCGCCACTCAGGCCCCTTGATGTCCGACTCCGTGACATTCGCATCACCACCACTACGACGCGCTTCGATTGCAGCCCAGATAATCTCGGCGGAATGTTGATCAATCCCCGGTAAGGCACCGGTTTTTTTTAACATTTTTACCGTCAACGGCACCTCTTCTACGCCATCAAGATCGTGGAAGAAATCCCAACCATCGTCGATAAGTTGACTCAGTGAGTCTTTAGCCTGGGGAATGGCCAACGCAGAAATAGAGATAGGAAACCAACTATTAGTCGCACCCAGCAGAACCACGCGCGGTTCCGCATCACAATCAGGCTCGAAATGATCCAGATGGGGGTGCCGACCGCGGCAACCCGGTAGGTTTTCTTTGCCTAGTTGCCCGAAAGCATGCGCCATATTACGGGCCACACCACAGGAGTCACACTTAACCCAAAGGTTCTCGGTTTGCAGAGACGCGCCACTTTCAAAGAATCGCAGCGTACCCTTGCAACCACTCTGGCCACTGTGGACATACCAATTCCACGGAAAGTCATCCAGATGCCCATTCTTGCAAGCCAGCAGGAAACGCGCCGGTACTGCATCGGCATCCTTAGCAGGCTGATCGCCTTTTGAACCCGTGCAACCTTTATGAACGAAGCAAGTCGCCTCCGGCCGATAACGATTTTCCTTCAGATCGAACAGCCCACTGTCATAAGGCGAAAGCATTCCGCACTTAACGCAACGCAACCAGCGAGGAAAAGGCCGCACCGGAACCCCAACATTGGCTTCAGCCGAGAAAGGATCCACCGTGTCGCTAGTCGTGAACGGAGGCATACGCAGCGATTCAACCTGCGGTCCGAGCACTTTTTGTACGGCAGCCAGTAGGCGACTTTCTACCACAGGCCTACAGCGATCCTTTTCCCAAAAATTTGTCCCAAGTGTCACGACCGACAGGTTTGGCAAATCAATCAGCGCACCGGGGCCATAGGTCCAGAGCAGTTGGCTCGGCCGAACTGAACCAACGGGAGTTTTTTCGTTAGCCATTTTCATTCGTCCTTATCAGCCGCTAAAGGGCGAGGTTTCCATTGGGGCTCGTTAGTTATACGCGCTGAATTCATCACTAAACGCACACCCGGCTCGACCTCACGCATCGACATTGGCACTGTCCAATTGTTCCAAGTTTGCGGTCCCGGCGCATTAATCAGCGCAGCGGTTTTGTCCTTATCCGGCCCTCGTTTCTCGTAAGCCAAGAGACGGTTACCCTGCATCACTTCCTTCACCCACTCATCCGCACGCTGCTTGAGCATGCTTCCAGCGAGCTTTTGCGCTGGCTCTTCCGCAACGTTATCCGCTCGAGCCTCTAGCACCCTCATGGCATCCAACATTTCTGGTTGGTTCGGTTGCTTGAGACTCTCCGCACCCGTGTTCGCTGCAAAGTCCGCATGTTTTGCCCGCAGCAATGACAGCATCGCGCCAGTCAGTCCTCGATCCATTGCCCGCGGTGAAAATGGCGTGACCGACTGAGCCTCGACATGTTTGTAAAAAGTGGCGTGATAATGCTCAAAGGTCTCGTAATGCGAGAGATCGCGCGGCCTTGCCCAAGTCAGAACGGTACAAACCAGACCTGGCGACTGACGCCCTACCCGGCTAGTCGCCTGAATGTATTCTGCGGTCCCTTTAGGCTGGCCATTGACGGCCATGATTCCCAGACGACTCACATCGACCCCGACCGACAACATATTGGTCGCCAATACAACGTCGATGGCCCGCAAGTCGCCATCAACCCAGCGCGTCACGTGCTTGAGCTTTTCAGGATCCCATTCAGACTTGAACATGACTTCAAGCTGATCGAGGTACTTAGGGATGTCTTGGTTGGACACTCGCGAGGTCAACTCACGAATATTCATAACACTACGCTGAGCCAATCCAGGGCGCTGGACCATGCTCATTTGCACGCGGTAAGCACGAGTCTGCACATCGTCCTCAGCCAAACGCTTCATGCCCCCCAGCTCACGCAGCGAGTTGAAGTACCCCACCATGGTCATGTACGGATCAGCGACCTTACCGAAGCGGTCGAATAGCGCCTGCGCCCCGGTCAACGCAGCGGTGTAGACCCGAATCAACATCGCCGGACGCGAACTGCCAGGCGAGCAAATGCCCAAATAACGTCGCCCCGGCTTCTGCTCAATTGGTCGCTGCACCGAGAAGAAGTTGTCCTCAACGTCCAGACCGTGCGGCGGAAACACGGCTACCTGACGCATAAACACGCTGTTGACCTGCTGCTGCGCTTTGCGCACGGTAGCCGTAGAAGCAATTATCTTTGGACGGATTGAGTGATCACCTAAACGCCAACTACAAAGCTCATCGACGGCGCTTTCATAGAGACCAACCATGGTTCCTAGCGGGCCACTGATCAGGTGGAATTCGTCCTGAATAATCAGGTCTGGCGGTCGAATTGGACGAATTGCCTTGACGGTCGCGGCAGGCTTGCCACCAGCAGCCTTATGCCCGGTCTTGCATTCAGAGCCAGGCCAAAGCAGACCGTGGCGAGTGCATTCTTGCGAAACGTTACCAAACAAGTTTCGCACCTGTCCGCGCCAGGCCATCATTGCGAACTTGTCGACAGTGCCGATCATCATGGTGGGTGGCCGATGGTACATCTCCTCATCGACCACCATCACGGGTAACCCGGGGTGATCCTGATTGCTCGATTGCCCACGTGAAAAATCACACTTACTCAACTTATCGCCACAGTAGATCAATGTCCGCCCAGCGATTTTATCGACGACAATATCCTGGCCAGCAGCAATTTCAGAGCCGCACCAAGGGCATCCCGTCAACTGTGCAGGTGAAGCCATACCTGCGGTATTTTTACCCGGGGTGCGAACAGCCTGGATAAATGCATGGCTAGCATCGGTCGTACCCGGTGTGACGGTGTTACCGACCCACAGGCCAATGGTGAAGGCATTCTCACCTAGGGACTTATCCCCCGCCGCCAGTGCCTCGCGCCTCAGATGCTCCATCGCACAGATCAATGCGGTGGCCCGCTGGAACTGTTGCAATGTCAGCAGGCGCAAGGTGTAGCGCATGATGACGGCCAGGCCACGCGAAGAGTCGTAGTCGCCCAAGTTTCCTTGTGAACGACGAATCGCCATGGTGAACGCCGCAACACCCAAGTACGCCTCAGTCTTACCACCACCGGTGGGAAACCAAATCAGATCGGCAAAAGCCTGCAAGGGCTGGGTACGGTCTGTATGGGCCGGATTGGCCAGCGCCGGGATGGATAACAGCAGGAAGGCCAACTGAAAGGGTCGCCACGTACGGTTCTTCGGTACATCAAAGTCCGCCACGTCTACTTCCTGCTTACGCCGCCGTGCTAGCGCATAAGCGCTGCGTACACGCTGAATGGCCATCGCGCGGTTAGCGAAGCGAAACGCCGCAAGCGCCTTGTCATCGACAGCCAGCATTTCAACGCCTGCACGCAGCCGCGCTTGAATCAATTCGCAGCGTTGCAGCGCTTCGTTGGCTTGCTGGTCGTAACCAATCACATCGCTACCGATCCGACCCCGCTGATCCTCAATCCAGGCGGCATAATCTTGTGTCAGCACTCCGAGTGCCTCGATGAGCGCATCCTTATCAAGGTCTGCCAGCGTTTGCATATCCAGCAAGCCATCGGCAGTCATTTTGCGCATCGCTGGTCGATCTTGCGGATCAGGGCCTGGCGTTTCAGTGACAGCGACTTCGTATTGCGGCATGACCACCGTACGCAGCTCAACTGCCCTAACGGGAACGCTGCCCGTTGTTGCATGCACCGCGACGCCATGACCCACGGCAAACTCGACGCGATCGCGGTAGATCATCTCCAGCGCCAAGCGCTCTCGCAGATCCTCATCGTCTTCTGCGCCAGCGTCCGCATCCAGTGCCGGGCGGCGGCGGAAAATATCGGTTACTTCGCTGCCAGCTTTCGCTCGTACAACGATTTCAGGCTGAAACACCCACGCGCTATCGCGATTTTCTTCCGGCTCAACTTGTCCGTTCACCAGAAACAGCGTGACCAAGCGATCACCCTTGTCGTTGGGTGATCGGACGGTTCCCTGGATGCGCACCTCAGGACTGCTAGCATCTGGTGCAATCGGTGAAACAGTCCCCGGTGTCATCGCAAGTGAAAACGCCCCACCAGAAGGCGCCCGCTTCCAAACCTTGGCCTTGACGAGCTTGTCTTTTATAAGCTTGTTATGGTCGTGATCGTCGCTGGCTACACGCTCATAGCGCCCCCAACTCACCACAACCTCAAGGCTATCGATGTTGCCATCGACACAAAAAGTGAAGCCCAAGCTAGAGGGTGCAAGCGATTGATTCGAGGCGGCGTCTACCTCCTCATCCGCATCGGAGTCACCGCTACCAGAGAGCGTCGGCGAGACGATTTTGGTGCTTTGTGCTTTCGGCTCTAGGTCGGCAGGCTCATCTTCATCGCCCTTTTCGGCAGGCACCCAGTCTTCGCCACGCTCAGCATTCTCCATTGGCGCAAGCTTGCCGACTAGGTAACGATCTCGTACGCCCATATCGACGATGAACTCTTCGGGGCCACCGGCAGGCCCTAACAAATCATCCATGATGGCGAACTGCAGCAATTCGCGAACGTAAGCCTCATTTTTGATCAAAGGAACGTCGGCAACCGTCAGATTAAGCGCCTTGGGCAGCGCCTCCGCGAAGTCGGTCCACTGCACGCGAGATATACGACCCGTAGGCGGAACGAGCCCCGTTTTAGCAAACGGCACTGGCGACTCAACAGCCAATACTTTGTCGAAGAAAAGCGAAGTGGTCTCGCTATTGGAGCGCAGGCGCATGACACGCCCCACGCGGGTGATGTCGCCAGAGGTGTTCAGAATCAAAACCCAATCATCTGCAGCGATGGCTTGATAAAGCGCACGCTCCCCCTTCAGGACCAGTGTGTAAGGTGCAAGCGCTGGATCAGTGGCAAGGCCATGATCGATAGCGATCCATGCATTAGCAGTTTGTTTCACCGCGCTTTGCTCCATGAGTACCTCTAAATTTTGAATTCATTTTTTAGCAAGGTTTCGACTCTGCTTTCCGTGTTGTAGCCGTTCTTGATCAAGATTTCGGCGATGTCCCGCCCCGATATAAAAATGATCGGATGACGATCCTCTCGAACTTCTTGATAGGCCTGGCGCGCCACTATTGAGGTCGTAACCAACACGCCAAATTGCCTATGCCGTATCCGAGAAATGAGTCGCGAGACCTCTTTTACCCCCACCGTATTCGGCGTCTCACCGCCAAGTGCTGGTCGATAGCACTTAGCCTCAAGCGAGAACTCGGCATAAACGGGGTCGTCACCAAGCCCAAGCAAATAACGCCCAACGGCATCACGTCCGCCATCGATAGTGCCGCGAGTGATTTCATCAACGATGACGCGTGAGTCGGTCATCTGGTAGATACGTGCAGCAAACGCCTCGAATGCGATCGGCACATCTTTGAAGTACTGCCATACACAGGCCAAGATGCTGCACTTCAAAGCGGTATCGGGTGATTGCTGCTCAATGGAGCGAATGATCGTTGTCGCTTCTGCCGCCAGCGGGCAATACCTTCCCGACTCAAGCCAATCGATCCAAGCCTTTGGCGCATTAGCGGTCCTAGAATCACCTAAAGCAAGATCATTGATCCAAGCACGCTTGACGACCGGAACGTCGAGGATCGTAAAAATCGAACGGTAGTTCTGAAATCGCTGCCCATCGGACGACTTCCAGACAGCAACTAAATCTTCAGTCGCCGACAGCCCCTGAAACCCTGGCACGGCTAAGCCTTTGAACTGTACCGATCGAGCGGCAGTAGCGGTTGGTAGCTTTTTAAAAATCAAGAAGGGCGCGATGCCAGTTCGCGGTTCCAGATCTGCATGGAGACGCGAGAATGCGTTACGTAAAACCTTATTTCCACCAGCCCTGGTGTCATGCAGTTCATGACCTGGTGTTTTGTTGTCACCGTAGTAGACAAATTGGCCGGTACTCAGATCAAGCGTGTCAGGCCAATCACGATCTTCCCCGGTCGAAAATAAAACCACCCAATTCTTTCGTTCGCCTCGGCCAGACACACGGAAACCGCCCATGTTCCCCGAGCCAGGTAATAGCCTGGAGATTGGCTCACCGGAAAGTTGACCGTCCGCACTACCCTCATAGACCGCATCAACAATCAACTCAGAAACGGTAAGATCTCGGAATGGAACAATCCGCACAATCAGGCACTCCGAATTGCGACTAGTGTTCCGAGATATGCTTTATTCACTGATCTCGTTTTCTTTACATAGCCAAGCGAGTCACAAACAGCCTCAATTTTCTGGCAGAACACATCCGCATTCAGTGGAATCATCCAAAGCTCGCCCTTGGTAGGCTCTTCCCTATTGGTACTTTGCCACTGCATCTCATCGTCCATAGGATGCTCTGGCCTGAACGGATGAACATTAAAGATTTTATGGTCCACCTGTGTAATCCAGGACGCACCAACCTCTGTGATCGCGCCCCAAGAAGTCTTCGTGTTTTCACTGGTGACAAAGAGCACGAATATTTTCTGGGTTGAATAGCTCTCAACAAAGAACTCTCTTAGATATTCGTAGATGCGTCTTCCTTCTGGGACACGGGAGATTTCATCATCGCAATTTGTATAAAGGATATCCTCTGATGGGATATTATTGTGCAAAAGTATTTGATAGATGATGTCGGCGAACGGCTTATCGGGAAATGTTTGACTGATGAGTATTTTTTTCTTCTGAGAATCAATTAGCGACTTTAGACCCAAGTCTGGACTGTTATCGTTAATAGAATTTGTAATGGCGTCCTCAATCGTTTCACGAGACAGGCCAGAGCCGAGTGTCAGCAGTTTATTCGCAGCTTCTTCGCTCGCCTTTTTCCTGAAGGTATTGACGTTCCGCCGGAGCATCTCTTCATTGTTTTTTTGCTCATCTAGCTTCTGCTGCTTTTTCTTTGCATTTCCTATGTCGGCGAAAATTTCTCGCCTTTTAAGAATTTCTGCCAATAAATAATTTCTGACATATTCCAGAACAACCAAGTATCGTGGGTCATCAGATTTGTAACCCTGCCTATTGCTCAGCGCCATATCTGGCAGCTCGGTCAACTCAAAAATATCGACATGTAACTGTCCTACGACATAAACCTCACTCAATTTGTTCTGACCAACTAATGGAAGGATGTTGAACTCGCCCATTTTCTTGTTTGCGAAAATAGAAATAAAATTATCTGGGAAGTCTGACATTTCAACTTTGCGGCCTCGTGTCGTTGTGTATGTGCCAATCCAGCCACCAATCTTGAGCATGTATTCATGCTTAATTCCGTCATTAGCCTTCATGACCAAGGGAATAGATTGCTCCTTCTTCGCCGTGACAAGCTCCTCACGTCTTTGCGGATAGATATCCGGCACAAGATTGATCAATGACGAAAAACCATCACCGAGCGTGATTAGAGTGCCAAGTTCCCCCATGATGTTTCTATCAAAGTCCTCAATGATCTCAGACTCATTATCCCTGATGACATGGACGCGGAAATCTGAATTGATTAGGGGAAATATTTTCAGGAGGTTGCGCTTCACCGCAGCAAGTGTTTTATGCAACCTGTATTGTGGATTGCGCATCACAATGGCGGATCCATGATCTTTGACGTGATCGAACGTGATGTCCGAGTCAGCAATGGCTCTGAGCTTGCTACCCTCATCTGGATGACGAGAGAGAACGAATCCTGACTTCTCACCATCTGCCACAGTCAAGATATCAACATTCTCGGAAACGGATAGCGCAGCAAGCTTTCCGACGCCTTTACGGCCCATCTTACGGCGCGCACCAGATTTAGAAAAAGAGTCGGCCTCTTTGACTCGTGAAACACCCGCCACATTCAAGTAGTTTGAGATATCGCCCCTTTCATAAGACATGCCGTGCCCATCGTCTTCAACTCGAATAGCATCTTTATTGGCGATGATGTAGACGTTCTTTGCATCCGCGTCATACGCGTTAGCAATTAGCTCCGCCAACACGTAGTAAATGTTCGTGTATAGATTCGGACCCAGCAGTTCCAATATGCGAGGGTCAACATTCAGTTGATACTCTTTCATCACTTCGCCTCTTCAATCACAACACGATAACGCGCTCCACGCTTCTCTCCCTGGCGCTCGACTCTGCCGCCTGTGATCAGATCGGTGATCGCGGCGTTCCACTGGCCATCCGTGATGCCAGTGGCGGCGATGACGTCAGTCTTAGCGCACCAGCCGTCGATCGCATTCAGGAAGCCAAGAATTGCCGTGCTGGGCGTCCCACTAATGGCGGGCGTTGAGGCCCCGCTCTCAAAGTCGAACGAGGGTTGGACCATCGTAGTATTAGAGGTGCGACTCGCTCGCGCGGCACGCCCCGAAGCGCGTTGGACGTTGCTGTCATGAAGACCTTGATCAACTTCTTCCTCGTGGCGCCGCAGGTTTAACTCCAGCAATCGTCCTAGAACCTCTATACGAGCAGTTTCTGATAATGTGAATCGAACCTCGTCGCCACCGGCCAAGTAACTGACCGTGTGAAACCCATGTCCAAGATCAATATCGCCCCAGCCGTAGGAACGTGCGACAAGAGTGTCAAGCTCAATTTGCAATTCTCGAAAAGTCTGAAATTTGCTGCCAATCTCTTCAGGATTATGAATTGCGTTGTAAAAATCTGTGAGCCCTATATGACTGGATGACATTATTTCTTCACGGGTATGGAAATATTTACTTCCTGCGATCCTTAAATCCACCAAGAAATCTTTCGGCAAAGGAAATGTATCAAAAAGATCTGATGGGCTATATCGGATAAGCATGAGGTTATAGCTACCATAACGCCTCGCCCAAACTTCGTGAATGCTAGATGAGACTACGCCAGCTAGTGAAAAATCATCGCTGGCGATGATGGCAATAGCGTTCGAGTAAACACGCTTGCCAGTTACCCTGCCGAAAGCAATATATTTAGTAGCTTGTGTTGCAACAGCCAATGCCCACTCAAGCTTCGATAACCTTGCATAAAGCTCTGGTCGCTTGTCGCCATAAATCCACCACTTTTGCGGCAGAGGCTTTCTGAGCGCGAACTCTCCATTTGGTTTTCTTCTGGTTCTTTCTGGGTAGACATACTCGCGAAGGATATCTAGGCAAAGTGGATAGTCTGATGCAACCGGTCCTTTATATGGATTCGGTGATATACCCCCATCTAGCGGCCAGTCATGAAAATTAATTATCCATTTTGATGATTCGTGGCGCGGATGAATATTGAGTTCTTGACCGACCAAGTAAGGATAAATGACGCGCTCATATTTTTTGTCGGCATCAATAATTTCCCTCGCTACGTCAGGTGCTATCACAAATCCTTTACCAAGTGGGATTGATCCCTGATAGCTCAACTCAAAATTTGCTTTCAACTTAAATGGATCAATTTCACGCTCAGATTGCTCAGTAAGGTAGGGACTAATAGATGCCACTTTATTTTCATTCAGGACAACATCACCACCCCAAACTCCGTTGAACAACCAGATTGGCGAGACCGTTACGTTGGCTTTTCCTGGCCATGGAAATTTACTTGCCCCTCTAATTAGTAGCCAGCCGTTTCCTAAAAGGTAGTCAAGGCCAAAATTGCGGGTATCACCTTCAGAAATGGAACTGGTAGCGATAAATCCATTGACCCCCCACCGTTTGAAATCATTGCGCAGCGCCTAACAAAAAATGCACAAAGATCTGCGTTCGCACTGGCGTTCGGGAACAAGTTATTTGTTAGGTACTCTAGGAATACGCCACCAAGCGCACCTCTTATTTTTCTTCCGCCTAGGTAAGGAGGATTGGCAATCAGCGCGTCAAAACCATTGCGCATGTCAAACACCTCTGGAAACTCCAAAGGCCAGTGAAATGGCTTTCGAGCCCCCCTACCGATTGGAACCTCAGTGGAAAGGTGTGAGTTTGCGTTACTTAGCACAGATTCCCGCGAGTCAGGGCTTCCGTGAATTGATTGCTCAGCCTGTATGGCTAATACAGTCAGTGCGTTCTCAAGGAGGCTATTGTTTCGGCCATCAGCAAACATAATGCCAACGAATGCATCCGCGATTTCTTCCGGCAATTCAAGGCAACGACGAGCTTCGGCATTCAGTTGTGCCATCGCTTCTACATCACGTATGTCGCGTATTGGCGTCTCCCGCAAACGTTGGCGCAATTCGGTTGCATCATGCACTGCTTTCTCGATGTTCTTTCCAAAAAGCCGCTGCTGCCCTTTGCCACCAGGCGTCATACTTAGTTCAGTGAGCTGATCCAGCCGATGAATGCCGAGCAGGCTGTCGCCGCATCGCAGGTTATGGTCGAGGAAGCCAAACGGACGGCCCTTTGCCAGCGTTACCAACCAGATGGACAGCTTGGCCAGTTCGACTGCCAGTGGGTTCAAATCGACGCCGTAGAGGCATCGTTCGGCGATGAGGCGGCGGGCGATCACTGAGCGAGCTTCATTGTCGTGGGGCAGGGGTTCCTTGACCGCTCCGGTGTCCAGAACTTCACCATCCACACTTACGGTCATGCCCAAAGCCTCTGCCTGTGACCATGCCTCGACGAGGCGATCAGCCAGCCAACGACAGGTTTGCACCAGGAAGGCACCCGAGCCCATGGCGGGGTCGCAAATCTTAAGGTCAAGCAGCTCCGCAGGGGATTTCAGTGCCCATTGCTCACGTGGCGTTCCCTCTGCTGGACCAACATAAGCCACCGGCGTGAGCGTCTCATTAACGATCGCTTCGGTTAGCGACTTTGGGGTGTAGTGGGTGCCGGTTTCACGTCGGTCAGAACCGGTGGTGACGATAAAGGCATCTTTTGCATACACCAATGGGTAACCCCATGGGTCTGTGCGCAAAAGATATGCGATGGGCAACAGTCGATCACGCAACGCCACGTCACCATGGCAGGCAGTGAGCAGATGATTGCTCAGAGCAGCATCCACAATACGCGCCAAATCTTTGCGGATAGCACTTTCACTGCGTTTCAGCGCATCGGCACAGGCCAGCTCACGAACGAATGTATCTTCGCCACGGCCCCGTAAAGCCTCCAGGTCAACCATGGCATAAATGGTTTTTTTTGCGGCTTTTCCGCCGACCAGCTCTACCGTCACCGCATCTGTGCGTTTAACCGTACGTTCGAGCAAGCCTTCATAGACGTAGCCGATTTGCTCTACGTCGAGCGCGCGGTAAGACAGGGTGCGTCCCTGGTATTGCTGAATTGCCTCCAGCAACAGCAGCACGGTACGGTTGTCGATCGGCAAGGGTCGGGCATCGTCCGTGCGCCAGCTCGAACCTGTTGGGCGGCCCTCGAGAAAGGGAAAACGATCTGGATCGAACAACGAGCCGCCAAGCGCCGGTAAACGCAAAGCCTCATGCTCAATGCCGCCATACACGGCGCGGAAGGTCGCCAGCAAACGCGCCCAAGCGTCATGCCGACGCTCCAGCACCTCGTCCGACTCTTTGCGTAGCTGCATGCGCAATGTGGAGATGGCGTAGTTAGCCTCATAAGCTGCCTCCCCCATCAGCAACAGCCCGCGCTCTTCAGCCGACAACAAGAAGACCAGCCGCATCATGATGGTCAGGCCGGCTTCGTACAGCTGGGTAGGCGCCACATCCTGCAGCAACGTCCGGCCGCTATTCAGGTCTTCTTTATCAAGCGACTGAATAAGCACTTCGACAGCGCGACGTACCTGCTCACCCAATGCATCGGTGACTTCTTCCTGATGTTGCAGAGACTCATCGAAGAGTGCAGGCAGCTGCTCGCTGGCATCCACAAAAAAACGGCGAATACCTAACAGCGTGAGGAAGGCCTGCAGGGTTAATGGCTCTTGCCCCCACAAACGAGCATACCAACTGGCGTAGGTCACAACCGAGCCGACCGGCGCATCGATCAGCAGCCAACGCTCACCGTTGGTGACCAGACCCAAACGACAACCCGTAGTACGACAGAGTTGCACCATCCGCTCGGCCGGCGTCGCCACCCAGCCTTGCTGACTGATGGCTGCATCCAAGTCGGTATCCGCAGGGTAGGTTTGGATCAGCAGCAGTACTTTCTGACCGTCGACCAGTGCGTAATCCGGGCTTAGCGTGACGCCATGTTCTGGCAGCGCGATGTGCAACATCGCCGGTATAGCCTCGCCTCGTTTGAGCAACTCACCCGAATCGTCCTCATCGTATTCAAGGCCGCGTGCCAGCACTTCGCGAATCCAGGCGCGGTGTAATTCTTCGAGTTGCGGGTCGTCATTGTCGCGCGCCTCGCACCACTCATCATAGGCTTGACGTAAGTACTTGCGTACGCTGCAATCAACAGCCTCCAGCCCTTGAGGAAAGGCTTTCTTTAATACGGGTACAGCGAGGAACGGGCCGGAAATCTCGATCAGCGACAGCCATTCGTCGTGGTTGTTGTCCTGGCTCATACACGGCCTCCCTGTGCGAACGATGCGGGAACGATAAAGATGACCGCGACGGGAAAGGTACGATCCTGCGGCGCGGCATAGCGCGCTTCAATGGCGCTCATTTCTTGCTCTCGCTCAGCTGGAATGCGCGCCAGGCGCGCCTCCAGTGCTGAGTTGTCACGACGTAACTGGGTGCGTTCATCTTCACTGAACAGAGCCAATTGCTCGGGTTGTTCTGCCTTACCTAGCTCCGCGCCAATCGCGCGTTCTAACTCACTCAGTACGGCACGAATATCTTTCAGCTCTGAGTTCTTGCGGGCTTCTAAGGTGTTTCCCAGCGACTCAAGGCGGTTGCGCGAGCGCGCTTTAAGCGTTTGCTGGATAGACTCTTCGGCAGCGCCGAAACGTGCTCGCAGGGTGCCGAACGCAACGGCTTCCAACCGGGACGGCTGTCCCTCATCCAGCCAGGCTTGCACCCGAGTGACGCCCTCCTCGCGCTTGAAACCTTGCTCACGAAGGTAGCCACCGGCCACCGTTAGCTCTTCATGCAGGCGATGGTGGTTACCACCGGTAATGACCAAGCGCGACACAACCACTACGGCAGGTGCATCCAGACGGTCATCAGGCAATACGCGAACGGTTACTCGATTGAGTTTTTTGTTGTCTTCCTGCGCCCAGACCTCAGCACGCAACAAACGCAGACACATCTGCACCAGGCGATGATTGAGGTGAACCAGTACTAGATCATCGCGACCCTTTGCGACTTCGTGATCGAATGTCACAGGGCGAATCACATTGGTAAATGGATGATTTAGCCCTTCGCGGCAACGCTCCCAAGCGCCACCCAGCGGAGGTAACTCGAACACAGCACCTGACTCGACACCAGCCATTTCCAATGGTTGCAGTGCGGGCTTGTCCGCCAACGCCAACGCCGTTTTGACTGCCATCAGAATGTGTTCAGGCGACAGGTGCAAACCTTCCTTCGTCTCAATTAGGCGCTCATGCAGCTTGGCCACACGGGCGTTAATTTCTTTATCCGTACGAACAAAGCGACGGGCCCGCTCAATCTTTGCATCCGCCATACGAGTGTCCAGATCACGCAAAGAACCCTCAATAAGCCCTGACATTTGCGGAGCGATAACCGGGTTAACACTGCCCATGTCTGCACGCATTGAGTCGAGCTTGCGCAGTGCACGCAGGATATCGTCTTTATGCCCACCAACAGCTTCGCCATCTTCCTTAGCATCCACCGGGTGCCAGATAAGTACCTCTTTTGCCCGCTGACCGTGACGATCAATACGACCGTTGCGTTGTTCCATGACGTTGGGGTTGTAGGGGATTTCTAGATGGATGAGGTAGTTACAGTGGTTCTGCAGGTCAATGCCTTCGGAAGCCGCATCGGTCGCCAGCAAGATGCGCACAGGAGAAACATCCGGAGCGGCCTGGAAAGCTGCCTTGACTAACTCTCGCTCGTCGTAATCCATGCCACCGTGCAGAATCATTAGGCGCTCGCCGCCCAAACCTTGGGTGGCCAGAATTCGATGTAACCAATCTAACGTCGTGCGGTACTCGGTGAAGAGAATTACGCGCTTACCGTTCCAGTCACTCTTAGTTTTTAGATAGCTGTCGATCCAGGCAAGAACGGCCTTAGCCTTTGAGTCTGTTTGGTGCATCGCCTGCTGCGACCACTCACGTAGCTCGTCCAACAAAACACGTTCTACGTCATTTAAGGGCCGCGAATTACGAGTCGCTTCCTCAACAGCGTCTAGCTGCGCCGCCTCGACATCAGCGTCTTTGGCGTAGTCCTCTTCAGCACGTTGAATGGCCTTAAGCAAGATGCGATCAGACAACCCGCCGCGATCCTTGCGAACTACGCCGTTTTCTAATGTGGCGATATGTTTTGCCAAGGTTGAAGCGAATGCGGCCGGTGACGAGAACAGGCGTTTCTTCAGCAGTTGATTGATAAAGGACACGCCTGTGACACCACCTAACTCAGCATCTGCAACTTCTCGACTGGCACAGAAAACTTGCAGCTTGTGGTGGATTTCACGCTCTTTTGCGGTGTAGTCGACGCCCAGGGCCTCGAGCTTGCGTGGGGCGTAGATCAGCTGCCCATCCTTGTCGGTGATTTCACTTTTTAGTCGGCGAATCATCACCTGAGCGAGCTGTTTCTCATCCGGCATGATGTTGCGGGCAAAACGCTGGTCATCCAGCAGCTCCAGCAGCGAGGTGAACGACTCGGTGTAACCGTTGTGCGGCGTAGCAGTCAGGAACAGGTGATGCTGAAAGTGCGGCGCAATGGTGCGAATCAAGCGAGTTCGTTGACTCTCAAGCGCATATTGGGCACCAGCTGCCGGCGCCACGTTGTGAGCCTCATCCACAACCAATAGGTCGAACTTACGCGGATAATTAGCATGCGCCGGTAAAATATCGCGAAATGCCCGCAACCCTTCGCCAGCTTTGGCCCAGTCCATTGAGGTGATCAGCCGTGGGAACGAATTCCACGGGTTGGCGTGAATACCACGTTCGCGCCGCATCTCTTTGATGTAGTCGCTATCGACGACGCGAAACTCGAGCCCGAACTTCTCCGCCATCTCAAGGCGCCACTTCTCTTGCAGCGAGGCCGGGCAAACGATCAGCACGGTGCGCGCTCGATGGCGCAGCAACATTTCCTGGATGACCAAGCCGGCCTCAATGGTCTTGCCCAAACCCACGTCATCAGCGATCAGCAGATTCACTCGCGCCATATCGATGGCGCGTACGAGCGGATCCAGCTGAAAGTCTTCCAGCGTCACACCACTTCGAAACGGCGCCTGCAGAAAACCACGGTCGGCATTAGTGGCTGCACCCCAGCGCACGGCGTCAAGGAAGGCCTCAAGCGTGTCGGAGTCGTCCTGCCCAGTGATAGCCGGCAGACCAGCGCGCTCGATGACGTGCGCACCGGGCTCAATTTCCCAAATAACTTGCAGCTCTTCACCCAAGGCATCTTCATCAATCGAAGCCAACCTGACCGCATGCTGCTGCACGCTACCCAGCTTTGATGAATCGACTTCAGCGACAACCCATTGCCTGCGGCGCACCTCAACAAGCTGACCAGCCTCTGGGATATTTCGGTAACTGCCGTCTTCTGCTGGTGCTGTCATGTGTAAATCCCTGAGTCTTCGTCACCGCACACAGCGATGACGCAACAAAATTGGTGTCGCGTGATCATGAATAGATGCGACTGGACGATTTAACGGGCCTAAAAAGGTTAATTTTAACGCAGCGAACCATCGTCAATTAGTGACCGTTTGAAATAACAAGAGAGGCTCTGGATCAGGCATTTCGCATCGCTACGAAACACATCTTGAAGCCATCCTTGGAATATTGCGGCCTGCCGTGAGTGCGATAGCCATCACAGTATCCATGTCGACTACACGGGTAAAGAAATCAAACCGTTTGTCGGGTTATTTTTTGTATTCAGGGTCAATTTCCCAGGTACTTATCGTTTGCATAACTTCAGACTCAACCCGCTTATCTAGCAATCCCTGCACCAGCAGCACCTTGCGCTGTAACTGGGCCACATGCGCCCTCTCGGCTCGTAAGGCCGATTGCAACCTGCGGATTTCTTTCGCTTGGCTATTTAAATCAGCACGCAGTCGTTCCCAAGCATTGGTGTAGCAACTCAGCATTTGCGCTAGCTCATAGACGCGCAGTGTTTGCACGCAAACTGCCAGCACAAGCACCACCACTACCAGTACGCCAATGCTCAAGATTGCCCACAACTGCCCCATGCCATCCATCGCCTGCTAGTGCCCCCATGCTTGCGGCCAACCTTGAACCGCAACCGGAGAATATGTAGCCTTTATCGACAGGTCTAGGATGTGGACTTATACAGGTAAGCTTTTAGCACAGGTGTTAGGGCATGAAACGTAAGCAAACTATCGAACAAGTACGCTGGGATTTGGCCCTGCGCTATCGGCTAATCGAGACCATTGTCTGGTGGGAGGGCCGCCTGACCACGGGGCACTTGATTCAAAGCTTTGGCATCAGCCGTCAGCAGGCGTCCAAAGACATCAATACCTACATCAACGAACATGCGCCAAAAAACCTTACATATGACAAGTATCTGAAGGGGTACGTGCCGACTAAGCAGTTCAAGCCGCTGTTTATTGATGACAGCGCCAGCGCTTATTTGCACCTGCTCAACCAAAACCACGAGCGCGCACCGCACATTGAAGGCTTGGCCGTGGCCTATGCGCACACCGAGGTGCTGCAGGTGCCCGACCGTTCGATTCGCCCAGAGATCCTGCGACCGCTACTCAAGGCTTGCCGCTTGGGCCTGCGCCTGGAAACCGAATACGTGTCACTGGCCAACCCCACGCCAGAGACCCGCCTGATCGCTCCGCACACCTTGGTGTACACCGGTATGCGCTGGCACGTGCGCGCTTATTGTGAAAAGAACGGCCAGTACCGCGACTTCGTGCTCAGCCGCTTACGCGGTGAACCGGAGCTGATAGATACCTCAGAGTTCAGCCGCGAGGCGGATGCGGGCTGGAACACCCTGGTTGATGTGATCATCGAACCCGATCAGCGTTTGAATCCCGAGCAAAAAAGCATCATCGAGATCGACTACGGCATGCTCAGTGGGCAACTGGTGGTGCCGAGTCGCGGCGCGCTGGTGCAGTACGTATTGCAGCGCTTTCAGATCGACGCCAATAAGGTGCAACCCAAGCCAACTGCGCAGCAGATAGTGGTGAGTAATCTTGAGGAATTGCAGCCTTGGCTTTATCACTGAGGATGATTTATGGCGATTCAACCGGTATGTAAATCGCTCCCATCTTTCCTAGAGATATCTGAGCGTCGGCTTTGGGTGTGTCCTTCACAATAGGCAGCAATCGACCCGAAGCTGTGAAAAAACGTTTTCGAGTAGGCCTGATGGTCTGAACCGGAACAAAAACCGCATCCCTACGCAAACTTCAGGTCTGCTGACTAACCAAGTACCGGCAAATTTTGAGTAGCAACGCAGACTTCAAAACGGAGCCTGCGTTTTTACTCAGTCTGGGCCAGAAACGGACACTGGTAATGGGCCCCGCGCTGCCTCCGGAAGATATTGTCGACGCTTGGTAAACCTTGCTGACTGCGCTCTTGCCTACATCACCTGCTTGATTCCACCCTGCCTCGCTGACATCATCAAGCCATCACTTGGGATGAGATTTGTCACTTTCCCCTCCCACAGGTTCCGCTAACTCCAGGAAAAACGCTACGCATGACGCAGCCCCTCAAGGACGAAGTTCAAACGCTGCTAAGCGGCCTCGTCACCCCCGATATCGTCGTAGCCAGCACCTCCGTGGCCGCCTTGCTAAGCGGCGAGTCGATCCGCGGCAGCGACGACCGCCACATTGAAGGCCGGTTGACCATCCCCGAATACCAGCGTCCTTACCGCTGGCAGATCAAACACCTGCAACGCCTACTGAACGATCTCACCGAATATTATTCACTGTCTACGGGCGCATTGCCGCCTGAGCACGACTTCTATCTGGGCAGCATCATCGTCCACCAATCTCGCCCGCCTAAGATGCGCACCAACGCCTTGAACATCATTGATGGCCAGCAGCGCCTAATTACCCTGGCATTGCTGGCTCATGTGCTGAGGCAACGAGGTCTCGCCAAAGGCATTGAATTGACCTCACCAGAGTCCCAGGCCCGCGCCCTAGGCAACCTGCGTTGGCTTGAACAACAGCCGTTGCCATCGGTGGACTTCTCTCGGATCAACATCACCTTGGTCGTCACCCGCAGTGAGGATGACGCCTACCGCTTTTTCGAAACGCAGAACACCGGCGGGGTTCGACTGGACGGTCCGGCGATCCTCAAAGCGCATCACTTGCGTGGGGTGTCGCGGCAGGAGCAGGACAAGCACGCGCGATGCTGGGAGGCCTGGGGCAAGCTGGACGACACGATGGATGCGCTGATGAAGGCGCGCCACTGGCAACAGCTGAAGTGGCGCAGTCTCTCGAGCCATCGTCAGCCGCTGCAGATGCGTGAGGAGATCGTCTCGGAGTTGGCCGAGCGCACCGGACAGGGCCTTGATGTGGCGTATCGTACCGCGCGGGTCAGCCATTTCGGCCAGGGCCAGGCTTTTCACGTGGACAGTGGATACGCGATGCGTCAGCCAATCAATGCCGGCACCAATGCTATTCACTACTTCGACTATTTCCATGAACTGCGTCGGACGGTACTGATCAGGCGTGATGACGTTAGCCTTGCGCCTTTTCATCAGTTCTACGACGAATTGGTGGTTAAGGCCAACGGCAGCGAGTTTTTACGCAAGCTCTTTGACTGTGCGGTGTTGCTGTATGTCAGCCAGTTTGGTCGACAAGGGCTGTTGGAAGCGGGGTATTGGTTGTTCAGGGTCATCTTTTCTCCGCGGCTGAGTAATGAAAAGGCCGTGCGTGAAAGCACAGCGCAGAGTTTTGCCGAGCACAATCCGGTGTTGGACTGGATCGCCTACAGCTACACCCATGACGAGCTGATCGAAATTTTGCAGAGATTCAGTTATTCCATTGCCGAGCGACTGGACAAGAATAGTGTGAAGTACCGATTCGTGCGTACTGTGCAGGCGTACTTTTCGATGGGTTTGAGCAAGTCGGGCGAAGCGCTGCAGGCGGGCTTTGATGCTGAACTCAAGCAGGTCATCAGCCACATGCTCGAAAAACGCTCGTCCAACCAGGCAGGTGTGCAATGAGCGCCAGTGTCCGTTCCTATGTCCAGACGCCAGCCTTGTTATACGCTGCAGAGATCACGCTGATCATCCCCAGCTACCAGCGCCCATATGTCTGGCCGAGCGAGGATGTTGTTGGTCTGCTGGAGCAGATCATGGTGGCCTGTGACACCGACGCTCCGCATTACTATATCGGCACGGTACTGACGTCCGCCGTCAGCACTCGCGACTCAGGGCGCACCCACACCCTCTATGAAGTCATCGACGGTCAGCAGCGCATGACCACCTTGATGCTGCTCGCCCTCGCGCTGACGGCGGTGGTGCCCAACAACGTGCTGACGAAGTTCATCGTATGGAACAAGCAACCCCGACTGACTTTTGCCATTCGTGACGAAGTGCAGCGACTGTTTGCGGCGTGGGCAGGGCTTGAAACCGAGGAAAATACGGGCCGGACCTCTGAGTCGGACGAAGCTTACATCAAGCACCTGGCTGCTGCCCGCAAGGCGCTTGCCGATCGCTTGGACGCGTTACGCAGCGAGCGGGGGGAAGCGTATCTGGCCGAGGTGGCCGAGTATCTGTATGCGAAGGTGCGGTGGGTGAACAACATCATGCCCCCGGGCATGGACCTGAACCGACTGTTTTCGACCATGAACAACAGCGGCGTGCAGTTGGAGCACAGTGACATTCTCAAGTCGCGTCTTCTGGCTGTGATCCAGACGCAGAAGTTGCGCTTCGATGCTATCTGGCAGGCCTGTGAAAACATGGAAGACTTTTTCGAACGCAATCTGCGCAAGGTCTTCCCGGACGCGGATTGGAAGCGCCTGAAACAGGATGACCTGACCACACATTGTACGACGACCTTCCCGCTCAAACGCGTACCCGCCGGGGATGCGCAGGGTATAACCATTGCACAGCTGGCCAAACTGTCAGTGGTCGAATCGAACGAGTCTAAAGCACGGCAGGAGCCTGTGCGTTACTGTCGCCCGATTATCAGCTTTGGCCTCCTGCTAATGCACGCCTACCGCATCTATCTCAAGGAACACAGGCAGGACGATGTCGAGGTGCGCCTGCACGACACTCGGCTCAACGACTACTTTGCCGACTTCATCACTCACGCCACCGAAAGACAGGCCAAGGCCTTCATCGAATGCCTGTGGGCGGTGCGTTATCAGTTCGACCTGTGGGTAGTAAAATGGCTGCCGGAGGCTGACAGCTTGGTCTGGAGTCTGCGTCAAACCAGCGTCAGCCGAAGCCGCTCCGACAACGGCTGGCGGCTTGCCCGCACCCGCTTGGAAAGCAGCGACTTGAGCCAGTTGCAGAGTGTTCGAAACTTCACCGGCGAGCGAAGTGCGCAGTATTGGTTGACGCCGTTTCTCGGGGCGTTGGTGGCTGGCGAGGCAAAGACGCAAGCGCAGGTCGTGGCTTTGCTGGAGCGCATTGATAATCAACTGTCCTTGGCCGAGGACAGTCAGAAGGAAGCCAGCTTTGCGCTGTTGGCCGGTCATGACTTAGCCATACGGGGCATCGACACAGTTATCGATGACTTGAAGGAGCCCAACGGTACTCGCTTCGAGCATTACTGGTTCCAGAAACTGGAATACATTCTCTGGCGAGAGCGCAGTCGTTTCGGTTTTTATGACGCGTCCAAGCTGGCGGCCTACAGAATAACCTCGAAGAACTCTGTGGAGCATGTCCATCCCCAGCAGGAGGAGTTCGGCGTTGAGTTGGCCAAGGTTCACCTCGACAGTTTTGGCAATCTGGTGCTGCTGAGCCCTGGCGAAAACTCGTCCTACAGCAACCAACGCGTCGGCAAGAAGCGCGAAGACTTCAAGGGCAAGCCCCGTTACGACTCGCTCAAGCTTGCTCACATCTTCAGTGGCAAAGCCGAGATGGAATGGGATGCGCCTGCTATCGACCGGCACCAGGCGCAAATGTTGGCGTTGATCAAGGAGCACTATGACGCGACAGGGAGCTAAGCACTGGCCAGTGTGGCTCAGCTACTTCCCGAGCGTCTCCCAGCCCACAAGATGAAACGCATCACTGGGGGGCAAGGCTAAGTTCGGGAAGCAGGCGACGTAATCTCACTCTAAGCGTGCCATTGGGTGTCGGCTTCGGGTCGGTTGCCGCCAGTCACGCCCACCACCCTCCTGCCAGACTGGAGCACTCAAAACAACCAAGCAAACGTAAAGCTAGCGCGCTCTAACCGTCCACAAGTCAGCAAAGCTTGTGGTGTAGCTAGGGCTCATCATCTCCCGCCGCATCGCCCACTCCGGCGCTGCCGGTACACCAGCCGGTCGTAGCGTGCCCCTGCCCCATTTGCTGTTGATCTGATCGAGCACAGCCATTACCTGCTCGGCTGCAGCAGGTTGGGTAGAGGCAAACATGTCGTCAGTAAACTCGCCGCGCTGACGCAGATCGAGCAGCAAGATTTCGGCTTTGCTGTAGGAGAAACCGTCTCTGTACACTTGCTGCAAGCCTGCCGTGGCGGCCTTGGTAATCAGGCGGGTGTCGTCGGTGGGATATGGCAGTACGCAAATGATGCCTTTCGCGTACTTGGCTTCATCCGGATTGAACATGCCGGTGCGGATACTCACCCTAACCTGTTTGCACAACGAGCCTTGTTTACGCAGCTTTTCACACGCCGTGGCCGCATAGGTGGCCACCGCCTCCCGAATAGGTGCCAGCTCTTTCAGGCGCTGGCCAAACATACGGCTGCAGCAAATCTCCTGCTTGGTTGAAACAGCCTCATCCAGCCCAAGGCATGCGGTGCCGCGCAGTTCACGGGCGGTTTTCTCGACCACCACGCTGAACTGTTTACGCAGCAAAGCGCTGTCTGCCTGGGCCAACTCCCAGGCCGTGGTGATGTTCATGCCTTGCAGGTGGGCCGTGAGCTTACGACCGATGCCCCAGACTTCGCTGACTGGCGTTACTTTAAGCAGCTTGTCGCGTTTCTCTTGATCGCGCAGATCCACCACGCCGCCGGTTTGTCGATGCCAGCGCTTGGCGGCATGGTTAGCCAACTTGGCCAGCGTCTTAGTAGTGGCGATGCCCACGCCTGTGGGAATACCTGTGTTCTGGAGAATTTTGGCGCGAATCTCGCGGCCGAGCTGCTCTAGCGAACCGGGTATGCCGGTCAAATCGGCGAACGCCTCATCGATGCTGTACACCTCCAACGCCGGCACCAGGCTTTCGATTACGCTCATCACCCGCTCGCTCATATCGCCGTAAAGAGCGTAATTGCTGCTGAACGGGACAATGCCCCAGCGCTTGAGGTCGTGCTTGATCTGAAAATACGGCGCGCCCATTTTCACGTAAGGCTTGGCATCTGCTGAGCGGGCGATCACGCAGCCGTCGTTATATCTGAATGACGCTAACAGTTAGTAGTGCATAACATATTGATATTTAACGATATTGTTACGCTAACAATTTTTCGTCCTTCGCAGCCTAAATCAGGGCTTTTCAGTCCGACCCACCCCCATGCGGCCAACTAGCTGCCCGCCTCGAATGTCGTGTCCCTGGGGCCGCGAGGCCCCAAAAAACTTTGAATGAACTTCATGAGCGTGCACATCTGTTGTCGGCTGGAGTCGTTCGGTTGTTCGGAAGAGCAGGCGAAACCGAAAAGCACACGGAGTCCTCGCATAACGTCCTTGGCTCGCAGCACTATTACGGAGACCGAAGCGTTCCCGGCCAATCAGGGCTGCTGAGAGGGCCTACATCACCGACACTCCCGGCCTTCTCCGCACCCTGGAGCGCCAAGGTACTTTCGGCCGGCCAGGCGCTCGGGCAGCCAGATGAGCAAGGGTGCCGCCCCCAGTGCCAGCAATAGCCACAGTCTGGAGAACTGCTCGCCATGCGGGTCGAAGCCATAAGCCAGCAGCCCGCCGAGCGCGAGCAACAGGAAGTACGGCGCCGTGAGGTAGCAGTGAAGTCGGCGGCAGCGTGCGGCATTGACCAGGCAGGCGCCACCCATCACCGCCAGCGCGGCGCTTGCGGCCAGGAATAGCGTGGGGTGTCGATCTGCCAGAAGAATGGTTAGCGTCGCGACAACGGCAGGCAGCCCCCAGAAGCTGATCACCTGCCATGTCTGGCGCAGGCTGTCACCCCTGCCGAGTTCATTAGTCTTAATGTTCATGTTTGCACCTCGCATTCTTTACCCGGCGCAGCAGGACAATTGCTTCACGTCCTTACTGAAGGTTTGCGCCGCGAGCTTCAGGCCCTCGACCATGGTCAGGTAGGGGAACAATTGGTCGGCTAGTTCCTGCACCGTCATCCGGGCGCGGATGGCGAGGGCGGCCGTCTGAATCAGCTCGCCCGCTTCCGGGGTCACTGCCTGCACGCCCAGCAGTCGGCCCGAGCCCGTTTCGGCGACCAGCTTGATGAACCCCCGTGTGTCAAAGTTCGCCAGAGCGCGCGGCACGTTGTCCAGGGTCAAGGTGCGGCTGTCGGTTTCGAGGCCGGCTTGGTGCGCTTCCGCTTCGCTGAAGCCGACGGTGGCCACCTGCGGATCGGTGAACACCACGGCCGGCATGGTGTCGAGATTGAGCATTGCCTCGCCGCCGGTCATGTTGATCGCCGCGCGATTGCCGGCCGCCGCCGCGACATAGACGAACTGCGGCTGGTTGGTGCAGTCGCCGGCCGCATAAATATCCGCTTTGCTGCTGCGCATGCCCTGGTCGATCTGGATGGCACCGCGTTCATCCAGCTGCACGCCGGCCGCTTCCAGGTTCAGGCCGTGGGTGTTGGGCGTGCGTCCGGTGGCGACGAGCAGTTGGTCGACCCGCACTTCACCGTGCTTGGTGGTCAGCACGAACTCGCCGTTGGCATGGGCCACCTGGCTGGCTTGCGTCTGTTCCAGCACTTCGATGCCCTCCAGGCGGAAGGCCGCCGTCAGCGCTGCGCCGATGGCCGGATCTTCACGGAAGAACAGCGAGTTGCGCGCCAGGATGGTGACGCGGCTACCCAGCCGGGCAAAGGCTTGCGCCAGCTCCAAGGCCACCACGGATGAGCCGATCACGGCGAGCCGTTGCGGAATACTGCTGCTTGCCAGCGCCTTTTCCGAGTTCCAAAAGGGGGTATCTTGCAGTCCGGGAATCGGCGGCACGGCCGCACTGGCGCCGGTGGCAATCAGGCAGCGGTCGAAGGTCACGATGCGCTCGCCCCCCTCGACCAGTTCCACACTGAGCGTGTGGCTGTCCTGGAAGCGGGCGGAGCCACGCAGCACGGTGATGGCTGGGGTGCTTTCCAGAATGCCTTCGTACTTGGCGTGGCGCAGTTCGTCGACACGACCCTGTTGCTGGGCGAGCAACCGTTCGCGCAAGACAAGCGGCGGCGTGGCGGGCAGTCCGCCATCAAACGGACTTTCGCGGCGCAGATGGGCCACGTGCGCGGCGCGAATCATGATCTTGGAGGGCACGCAGCCGACGTTGACGCAGGTGCCGCCGATGATGCCGCGCTCGATCAGGGTGACGCGGGCCCCCCTTTCTACCGCCTTGAGCGCGGCCGCCATGGCGGCGCCACCACTGCCGATAACCGCCACGTGAAGCCTGTCACCCTCTTTCCCGGCGTCAGTGCCACCGCTCAGCCAGCCCCGTGCCTTATCGAGCAGGCCGGGACGGGTAGGTAGCGTGATGTCTTCGAACGCCGCTCGATACCCCAGGGCCTCGACGGCGGCCTGCATTTGTTCACGGCTTACGGCCTCGTCGACCTTCAATTCGGCCCTCCCACTGGCGTAGGAAACATCCGCCCGATGCACGCCCGGAATCTTCTCCAAGGCCTCTTTCACATGCACGACACAGGATGCGCAGGTCATGCCAATGATTTTCAGTTCGGTCATAACGTTACTCATTGAATCGTCTCTTGTCAGGTTCACTGGTTTGGCGGCGTCGGACAGGACGCCGGGGAGCAACGGCGGTGCGCGGGCGACACGAAGTCCCAGATGGACACCCCAAACATGACGGCCAGGCCGATATAGAGCAGCCAGCCGCTCCGCCAGCCGTGAGCCAGCATCAAAAACACCGCTACCAGCACCAGGGCCGGGCCGATCAGGCCAGGCGCAGCGCGTCGCCACTGCCGGTGACTGAACCAGCCGAGGGCATTGACGAGCAGAGCCACGCCGGCAAACAACGGCAACAGCGTGGTGATGAACAGGCCTTCCCATTGGCTCAAAAAGCCCAGTCCGATCGTGGCGCCCAGGCTGGCAAGGGCGGGAAAGCACGAGGCGCAACCTATGGCGGAAACCAGCACGCCGACGGAACCGGCTTTGTCACCGATCCGTGTGAACAGATTGAAAGAATTTGCCATCGGAATGCCCGCCTATTGCTTGACGCTGGACGGGTAGCCGGCGTCCTCTGTCGCCTTGGTCAGCGCCTGCGCACTGGTCTTGGCATCGTCGAAGGTGACGATGGCTTCGCGCTTCTCATAACTCACCTCGGCCTTGGTCACGCCCTCGACCTTGGTCAGCGCTTTCTTCACCGTGATTGGGCAAGCGGCGCAGGTCATGCCCGGCACCGACAGGGTGATGATTTGGGAGGCGGCCCACACTGGGGAAACCACGGCAATGAGGGCGAGAGCGGCAAGCAGCTTTTTCATGACCAACTCCTGATTAGTAGAACAAGGGGAGGATGTAGGGGAAAGCGAGCGCGACCAGCACCAAGGCCGTCACGACCCAAAAAACGAGCTTGTAGATGGTGCTTACCTGGGGATCAGCGCAGACCTCACCGGGTATGCAGACTTGAGCCGGGCGGAAAATGCGCCGGTAAGCGAAGAACAGCGCAACCAGTGCCGCGCCAATGAAGAACGGGCGGTAAGGTTCCAGAACGGTGAGGCTGCCGATCCAGGCACCGCTGAAGCCCAAGGCGATCAGCACCAGCGGCCCCAGGCAGCACGTGGACGCGAGGATTGCCGCCAGACCTCCAGTGAGGAGTGCACCGCGCCCATTTCGCGATTCAGACATACGTTCATCCTTCCGAGTGGTTGATCGATGGGTTAAGGTTATTTCCGTAGTTAGGTACGGGGTCAAGCGGCATGCACAACGCGGTGGAAAGCCTGACCATCGGCGCCTTTGCCAAGGCAGCCGGGGTTAACGTGGAAACCATTCGGTTCTATCAACGCAAGGGGCTGTTACCCGAACCGGACAAGCCCTACGGCAGCATTCGCCGCTATGGCGAGGCGGATGTCGCACGGGTGAGATTCGTGAAGTCCGCGCAACGGCTGGGCTTTAGCCTTGATGAAGTGGCCGGACTGTTGCGACTGGACGACGGCGCGCACTGCGACGAAGCGCGTGTGCTCGCCGAGCAGAAGCTTGAGGATGTGCGTGAGAAACTCGCGGATCTTCAGCGGATCGAGTCGGTCTTGGCGCAGCTGGTTGATGACTGTTGCGCGAGCCAAGGGACAGTGAGCTGTCCGCTGATCGTTTCGCTGCAAGCGAGCAAGTGACCGCCCGCACTTCGCGCGTTAGCCCACGATTTCCCGTTTGTCAGGGCTCTCTGTTTGTCGGTCTGAAGGTGGAAAGAGCGGCGCTCATTGAGCGCCGCTGACTGGGCAAAGGAGCACTTGCAAAGGCCCTAGGTTGGTACTGCTATTTGCCCTTGTGCATCAGTGGGGCGGGCCCACGTTGCATCTGGTCGAGTAGCACATATCTACCTTGCAGGCGGACAGCCGGGCTGCGCTTCGCTTCGCCACGGCCTGCCGCCGTGGCGCCCAGTTGTTCAATCTTCTTGACGGTTTCCGCCACTAGGATTGCGTCAGCCTTGTCGCGCATGGAGACAATCTGCTCGGTCGCTCTCGTGACATCGTGATCGCCGCCGTACAGCCCGTCGCCTCTGAGAAGGTCATGCAGGTGATGGATCGGATCAATTCCAAGTGGGGTCGAGGCACGCTCCGCCTGGGCGGGGTGCCGGTGACTCCTGACTGGGGATGTGTCGGGAAATGCTCGGCCCAAGCTATACCACACGGTTAGATCAGCTCTGGACAGTGAGGTGAGGCACACCCCAGCGCTGCTAGGAAGCCGGCTTACTGCTCAGAAGAACCACCTTACCAGTGGCTACGCCCTTCAGTTGAGCTAGTTCGAGAATCAGGGTCTGATTCACTGAGGCCAGTCGAGCCAGATCCTGGCTTAGCTGTGCGTTCTCCGCGCGCAATGCTCTGTTCAGCTCCCTCTCCTTCAACAATGCTTGGTGCTTCGAATCGCGCTGTGCTCGGACTGATTTCCCCATCAGACCACGAATGCGTTCAGCCACGGCTGGGTAGGTGTTGTGGATGAGACCTGGAGTGACCCCTGCCGCTTTCGCTACGCCAGAAATGGACAGCTTTCCGTTTGTTGAAAGGATGCCGTCGATGACCTTATCGAGCATCTCCGAGGTCTTCTGTCTGGAGCGTCCGGAGGAT
>JAIETJ010000024.1 GCA_019745275.1 Pseudomonadaceae bacterium
AACATCCGCGCCGAGCACGTGCAAAAAGCCGAGATTTTGGTTGGCTCCAAGCTGATCGTGCTCGGCGGCCCGGCCATGTTGATTGGTCTGGGCGGCGGTGCGGCCTCGTCGATGGCCACCGGCACCAGTTCGGCCGATTTGGACTTTGCCTCGGTGCAGCGGGAAAACCCGGAAATGGAGCGTCGTTGCCAAGAGGTTATCGACCGTTGCTGGCAGCTCGGCGAGCAGAATCCCATCAGCTTTATTCACGACGTGGGCGCCGGCGGTTTGTCCAACGCCTTCCCAGAGTTGGTGAATGACGGCGGCCGCGGCGGGCGCTTCGAGCTGCGTGCGGTACCGAATGACGAGCCGGGCATGGCCCCGCTGGAAATCTGGAGCAACGAGTCGCAAGAGCGCTATGTAATGGCGGTCGGCCCGGCTGATTTCGAACGTTTCAAAGCCATTTGTGAACGCGAGCGTTGCCCGTTTGCGGTGGTTGGCGAGGCGACTGCCGAGCCACAGCTGACCGTTACCGACAGCCACTTTGGCAACAATCCGGTGGATATGCCGCTCGAAGTGTTGCTCGGCAAAGCGCCGCGCATGCACCGTTCGGCCACTCGTGAAACCGAGTTAGGCGATGATTTTGACCCGGCCAAGCTCGAGTTGCGCGAGGCGATTACCCGCGTCCTGCATCACCCGGCCGTGGCCAGCAAAAGCTTTTTGATCACCATCGGTGACCGCAGTATCACAGGCTTAGTGGCCCGTGATCAGATGGTCGGCCCGTGGCAAGTGCCGGTGGCCGATTGCGCGGTGACCTGCAGCGACTTCGATGGCTACTTCGGTGAAGCCATGGCCATGGGCGAGCGCACTCCGCTGGCCTTGCTCGACGCTCCGGCGTCCGGGCGCATGGCCATCGGCGAAACCCTGACCAACATCGCCGCCGCACGTATCGAGAAAATCGCCGACATTAAACTATCGGCCAACTGGATGTCCGCCGCTGGCCATCCGGGTGAAGACGCGCGTCTGTACGACACCGTTAAAGCGGTCGGGATGGAATTGTGCCCAGAGCTGGGTATCACCATTCCGGTCGGCAAAGACTCGATGTCGATGCAAACCCGTTGGAAAGATGAAGGCGCTGACAAGAGCGTGACCTCGCCGCTGTCGTTGATCGTTACTGGCTTTGCGCCAGTGGCCGATGTACGTCAAACCCTGACCCCGCAATTGCGTTTGGATAAGGGCGAAACTGACCTGATTCTGATCGACTTGGGCCGTGGCCAGAACCGCATGGGCGCCTCGATTCTCGCCCAGACCTACGCCCAGCTTGGCCGCCAAGCACCGGACGTAGATGACGCGGAAGACCTCAAGGCCTTCTTCGCGGTGATCCAAGGCCTGAATGCCGACGGCCTGCTGTTGGCTTACCACGACCGTTCCGACGGTGGTTTGCTGGTCTCGGCAGTGGAAATGGCCTTCGCTGGCCACTGCGGTCTGGACCTGTACCTCGACGGACTGGCTGACAACGGCAGCGAGTTGAACGCCGTGTTGTTCAACGAAGAGTTGGGCGCGGTGATTCAAGTCCGCCAAGACGCCACTCCAGAAGTGTTGGCGCAGTTCAGCGCGGCGGGTTTAGGCGACTGCGTGGCGGTGATCGGTCAGCCAGTCAATGGCAGCGATGTGATCATTAATTTCCACGGCGCGCCGGTGTTCGTCGAGCAGCGCCGCCTGCTGCAACGCCAGTGGAGTGAAACTAGCTACCAGATCCAGAAGCTGCGCGATAACGCCGCTGGTGCTGAGCAAGAGTTCGCTGCCTTGCTGGATGAGGACAATCCGGGCCTGAGCATCAAACTCAGCTTTGATGTGAATGAAAACATCAGCGCGCCGCACATCAAAAAGAATGTGCGTCCACAAATTGCCGTGCTGCGTGAGCAGGGCGTCAACGGTCAGGTGGAAATGGCTGCAGCCTTCGACCGCGCCGGCTTCTCGGCCATCGATGTGCACATGAGCGACATCCTCGCCGGCCGCGTCGATTTAGAACAGTTCAAAGGCCTAGTCGCCTGCGGCGGTTTCTCTTACGGCGACGTGTTGGGTGCCGGCGAAGGCTGGGCCAAGTCGATTCTGTTCAATGCGCGTGCGCGGGATAACTTCCAAGCCTTCTTCGAGCGCAAAGACAGCTTTGCGCTGGGCGTGTGTAACGGCTGCCAGATGATGAGCAACCTGCATGAACTGATTCCCGGCAGCGAGTTCTGGCCGCACTTTGTGCGCAACAAGTCTGAGCAGTTCGAAGCTCGGGTGGCCATGGTTCAGGTGCAAGAGTCGGCCTCGATCTTCCTGCGTGGCATGGCCGGCACTCGTATGCCAATCGCCATTGCGCACGGTGAAGGGCATGCCGAGTTTGAAAGCGAGGAGGCGTTGCTGGAGGCTGACCTGTCTGGTTGCGTGTCGATGCGTTTTGTCGACAACTACGGCAAGGTCACCGAAAACTATCCGGCCAACCCCAACGGTTCGCCGCGCGGGATTACCGGCCTAACCAGTCGCGATGGCCGCGTGAGCATCATGATGCCGCACCCGGAGCGGGTATTCCGCGCCGTGCAAAACTCCTGGCAGCCAGATGAGTGGCAGGAAGATGCCGGCTGGCTGCGGATGTTCCGCAACGCTCGCGTTTGGGTCGATTGATCGAGCTATCGATTAATGGCGGGGCCGCCGATGGATAAGTCAGCGGCCCCGCTGGTTGCACGTTTAACTGATCAAAATTTCCCCGAAGTGCGTCAGGTTCTGCCTGGCGCCACTTTGCACCTGTGTACCTGCGCCCGCTCGGGCCAACTCCCCGATTGCCCGACTGATTGCCCGCAAGGCTTACGCCTAACCATCAGCCGTGCCCAGCATTTGCTCCTGTGCCGCTGCGGAAAATCCCAGCGCTTGCCCTATTGCGACGGCAGCCATCACCCCCCTGCGCCGGGATTGAAGGCCAAGTGGTGGCGATTTTTTGTTGGTCGGTAGGGGGGGCGTGTGCCGAACAGGCCGCTGAACAAGTTATCTCGTTTGAACTGCGGCTGTTTACGTGGTCGGGCTGTTTGCCAAACTTCCGGTTAGCCGAAACGCTACCCACACCGCCAGAACACCAAAAACTACCGCACCAAGCGCCGGACCAATCAGCACCCCGGTGGCGCCGAAGTGGGCGCCGGCGTAGGCGAAGGGGATAGTGCCTAGGGTGGCTTTGGCCCAGTTGAAGGCCATTGAATAGAGCGGTTTCCCAAGGTTGTTAAAGGCGGCGTTGGCCACGAATAACGCGCCCACAAAGAAGAAGTTGGCCGCCACCAGTGAGCAAAACAGTGAGATCAATTCGGCCGTTAGGCCGCTGGCGGAGAAGGCGTAAATCACCGCGTTTTGTCCCGCCGCCAGTAGCAACCAGGCCATGCCGACCACCATGGCCATAAAGCGCAGGCTGTCGCGCAGGGTTTGTTGCACGCGATCGATGCGCCCAGCGCCGAGGTTCTGGCCGAAGATCGGCCCGATAGCGCCGCTTAAGGCATACACCAAACCGAAGGCCACCGGCGTTAAGCGCTCGATGGTGGCTTGCCCTGCCACGGCAGCGGGGCCGAACTGGGCCATATAGTAGGTCACGAAGGCGGCGCCAAAGGGCGTGGCCAAGTTAGCCAAAATGGCCGGTCCTGCCACGCGGCAGAACATTGCACTGTCCGCTGCTAGGCTCGCAAGCTCGATGCGGCCGAGTAATTGGTGGGTGCGCAGTACGGCATACAACCCAGTCAGCAACATGCACGCCCGAGCAACCACGGCGGCAATGGCCGCACCTTCAAGGTTGAGTTGCAGGCCGAAAATTAACAGCGGATCAAGTGCGGCGGTCACCAGTGCACCGACCAAGGTGACCTTCATTGCCAGTTTCGCATCGCCGACCGAGCGCAGCAGCGAAGCGCAGCCCATGCTCAGGCCGAGTAACGGCACCGAGGCGAGGCTGATCTGTAAGTAACGATAGGCTTGCGCGTGGGTTTCGCCTTCGGCGCCGAGCAAGGTCAAGATGGGACTTAAAAAGACGTAACTGAGGCTGGCCACCAGAGTGCACAGGCCGGCCATTAGTATCAGGCTGGTGCTGCCCAAACGTTTGGCATCCTGTTGGCGCTGGGCGCCGATGGCTTTGGATACCACGGCAGAAATGCCGATCATCATGCCAATGCAAAATGCCAGCTGAAAAAACGTCACCACCCCGGCAAAACCGACTGCGGCGGCCACCGCCTGCTGGCCGAGCCTGGAAATATAAAATAGGTTAATCAGGTCAACCAAAAAAATCGCGATTAAGCCCACTGCACCGGTGCTGGACATAACCACCACATGGCGCAGCAAGGAACCGCTGACAAAACGTGGCGTTGCGGTTGGCGTGGCGGGTGCTTCGGTTACGGCAGTCTGGGTGTTGGGCATGGCAGCTCTGCTGGTGCGCTGGGTAAGCAACAATTGATGCCTGCCAGCTTAACCCACGCCACTGCTCAGTGCGGTCACTGCTGCTGGGCGGATCGCGAAACAGACTGTTGCGTAGGCTGCTAGGCCCGCTGTAAAAGCTGCTGAATTAACTCGGCCACGAGGTTGGCGTGGGTTTTAGCTAAGTCATGGCCGCCGCCGCTAATGATCTGTAACTGCGCCTTGGGTATTAGCCGGTGCAACTGCTGGCTGACGCCGATTGGGCTGATGCGGTCGTGGTCGCCGCTAATCAGCAGTGTCGGTATCTGCAGGCGGCCGAGTGCCTGACTAAGGTCAGTCGATTGTTCGAGTATCCAAGGCTGCGCCTGGGGGTAGTTTTGCTGGTACGCGGGGCGCCAGTCTTCGGCACCGAACGGCTGTAGGTCGATGCCGGCCGACGGGGCACAGAGGACCAGATGACTGACCTTGTCGGGGTAACGCAAGCACAGGTGCAGGGCCACCAGTGCGCCCATCGATTGGGCAATAAGCACACTGGGCTCGCTCAAACCGGCGGCCGCCCAGTCGAGCGTCTCGTCGAGGCTGCGCAGCAGTGGGCTGTGCGCCTGCGCGCCGAGGCCCGGCCAATGCAGTAAGCGTTTCGGCCAGTGCGGTGGCAGTAGCGCTGCGACTGGCTGCCAGAAGCTTGCATCAGCTACCGCGCCCGGCAGCATGAGTAAGGATTTGTTCATGGCGTTAGCGTCGGCGTTGGAATGATCTTCAGCGTGGTCAGTGCCGCTTTAACCAAGGCTTGGCGTTTACCCAGTTCGGCGCTGCTGGCGATGTCCATGTTGAGCGCAAAGGCAAAGCGCTGGCCATCGGCGCGCTCAACCCAGCCGCTGTACCAGCCGATCATCGGTTGTTGGTCCATGGCCCAACCGGTTTTGCCAAACAGACGGTAATCGGCGGTTTGTTCACTCGGCAGCATGGCGCGCACCGTGGCTTGTACGGCTTTATCGAAGGGTAATTGGCCCTGGGCTAAGCGGGCGGTGAAACGCGCCTCTTCGATGGCCGAGATCGCCAGTGGGCCGTCCAGCCAAAAGCGCTCGATAGCCTGGCCGATGTTGTTATTGCCGAAGTTAGTGGCGCTGACAAAATGCTGCATACGCTGCTGCCCGATACGCCGCGCGACTTCTTGATAGATAGGTACGGCGGATTCGCGCATGGCTTCGCTCAGGGTTAAGTCGCGCTGCCAGCTTTTAATAAAGCGCGGCTTGCCGTCCCATTTAAACACCTCGTCAGGGCCGCTGACCGCGCCCGTCTGCAGGGCAATCAGGGCATTCAGCATTTTGAAAGTGGAAGCTGGGGTAAAGCGTTGTGCGCCGCGTTGCGGATCTGAGACCAGCAGGCTGTCGGTTTGCAGGTCGAGCAAAACAAATACCCCATTCGCCCCCGCGGCGCTGAACAGGGCGGCGATTTTTGCCGGGTCGTTACTCGGCTGGGCCTGGGTGGTGAGGCTGAATAGGGCGCAGAGGCCGAAAACACAAAGCTGCAGGGTTTGGCGAAGCATGGGGCGGGTTCCTGTGGTGGGCGGTTATAGGTGTTTGGTTAGCGTTTACGCGGTTGCGATAGGGCGCGAGCCACGTCCATCACCTGTTCGGCGATGCGTGCTTGATCGTGTTCGTCCTGCCAGCGTGAGCGGGCAATGGCGACGTTGATTGCGCCGATGGCGCGGCCATGAGTGTCGGTAATGGCCGCTGCAGTGGAAATGTCGCCCAAGAAGTACTCTTCTCGGGTTAGGGCGTAGCCGCAGCTGCGGATCTGCTGCAGGCGTTGGGTTATTTGCCCGATATCGGTCATCGTGTGCACGCTGTGCTGGCGCAAATCGCTCTGCTCTAAGAGTTGCTGGGCGCTGGCGGCATCCAAGGTGGCCAGCATGGCCAGCCCCGGCGCGGTGCAAAATGCCGGCAAGCGTGAGCCGACCTGCACGGCAGGAAACAGCGAGTGACGACTGATAAAACGCGAGACGAAGACGATCTCGTCACCGTCGAGCACCGTTAAGTTGGTGGCCTCTTCAACGCTCAATGCTAATTGCTGCAGCAGCGGCGCGGCGCGGCTGACCAGTTCGTTAGAGCTGAGGTAATGGTTGCCGAAGCTCAATAAACGTGGGGATAACTCGTATTGACTGTTGGCCTCTTTGCGCAGATAGCCGAGCGCGCTGAGGGTGTAGGTGAAGCGCTGAGCGGCGCTAATGCCAACGCCGGTGAGCTTGGCGATTTCCGATAGCGACAGTTGCCGGCGGCTGCCATCAAAGGCAGTTAAGACCTTCATGGCTTTATCGATGGACTGCACGAACAGCTTTGACTGGTTGGCCGCAGTGGCACTTTTGGCTGGGTTGTGAGGAGTGGCGGGCATGGGCAAGTTCCACGTTGGTAATGATGGGATTATCGCAATTCAATAAATGTTATTGCAATGCGCTAAATGTAACGGGGTTTATTCGCGGTGTTGCGGGTTGGATAGGCTTACGAGGGGCGGGGCAGGTGCCGCGCTACGGGTGTATGACTGTATGACGGGTGTGCGAGCGTATTTGTTGGGCTATGGCGCCTAGGCTCTACGCGAGGCTTGCGGTGGTCGTGGTGTGCATGTCGACCTCTTCGATGGTCGGCAGCGCCTCTGCAAACTGCCCATAGTAAAGCTCGCCGAGGCCTTGCCATTGCTGGTCAATTTCTTCGTTGATGGTCGCCATGCGGGTAATCATTCGCTTGCCCGCGCCGCGTACGGTGGGGTCGGCGCTGCTGAGTAATTCAAACGACATCGAGGTGATCGCGGCGGTTAGGTGGGTATGGCTGCGCGCCATAAGGCTGAGCAGTAGCGCTAGTTGTTTGTCCTTGGCATCCATGGAAAGCTCCTGACTTACGATTGCGCGCATCGGTCTGTGCGAATGCTTCGCTCCTCAGCCTAGCTGCTTTTTGTCAGGCTGCCGCCTAGGGATCTAATCACCGTGGGTAGGTGTGCGCTGGCTGGCCCTGTGGCGGCAAATGAGCGGGGTGTTGTCGCGGGCTTAGGCTTACTGGGCACCTTTGCGCCAGTATCTAGATTCACCTCGGTGAGCCGTTAAGTCGGTGGGAGTTGCCATGTACAAGCTGTGTTTTTATGTCCCGGATAGCCATGCGGAGCTGGTTAAACAGGCGCTATTTACTGCCGGCGCTGGGCGCATTGGTGCTTACGACAGTTGTTGTTGGCAGGTGCTCGGTCAGGGCCAGTTCCGGCCCTTGGCGGGCAGTCAGGCGTTTATTGGTCGGCCGGGGCAGCTTGAAGTGTTGGCTGAGTGGAAGGTCGAGATGGTGGTGGCCGATGAGTTAATCCATGCGGTGGTTAAGGCGTTGCGCCTCAGTCACCCGTATGAAACTCCGGCCTTTGCCGTGTGGCAGTTAGCGGATATGCCGTTTTAGTGCGCAGTTGCCGGGGTATACGCGTGAGGGATATCAGGGTCTGATTTCGATCAGGGTGCCATCTTTGACCCGCTCCCAAACCTCGCGCATGTCGATGTTGCTCATGGCAATGCAGCCATTGGTCCAGTCGAGGGTCTTGAAGTACCACTCGGGGTATTCGTCGTCGACTGGCGTGCCATGGATCATGATCATGCCGCCGGCGGACACGCCATTTTTGGCGGCTTGAGCTTTGTCGCGGCTGTTGGGATAGGAAATGTGCATGGCTAGGTTGTAGTTCTCGCTGGTTTTACGCCAGTCGATCCAATACAGACCTTCTGGGGTGCGCTTGTCACCTTCGCGCAACTTGGCTCCCTTGGGTTGTTTGCCCAAGGATATGCGATAGGTTTTCAGTACTTTGCCGCGACTGATGAGTTGCAGTTGATGGGCCGATTTGAGCACTAACACTTTGTCGATAGGTTGCGTACTGAGCGCTGGGGTGCTGGCGTTACTGAGCGAGACCAGCGATAAGCAAAATAAGGCTAACAACCAACGCATTGGAGCGGATTCCTTGGGGCTTTGACGGCGCTCACGGCGCTGAGGTTTTTTTGTAGTGCGCCCGTAAGGCTGCAAGTGGCTCGTTGCGTACCGGAAACAGTTGCTGGCCCCGGTCGGCGAAGTAGCATTCTAAAGTACGCCCGATGGTGGGGAAAGCCAGCTCTGACCAGGGGATGTCCTGTTCGGAAAAAAGTTGCACTTCCAGACTCTCGACACCGGCAGCAAAGTCGAGATCGACTAGCTCGGCGCGAAACAGCATATACACCTGATTGATGTGCGGGAGATCAAACAGCGTGTACAGGCTTAAACCCTGTACCCGGGCACAGGCTTCCTCGAGGGTTTCCCGGGCGGCGGCTTGCTCTAGGGTTTCGCCGTTCTCCATAAAGCCGGCGGGCAGCGTCCAGTAACCGCGGCGTGGTTCTATTGCGCGGCGGCAGAGCAGCACTTGCTCGCCCCAGATGGGCAGACAGCCGGCGATAATCCGCGGATTCTGATAATGAATGGTTTGGCAGTGCACGCAGACGAAACGTAGACGATTGTCACCGGCGGGAATCTGTTGGCTGACCGGACTGCCACACTGGCTGCAAAAATTCATTGAGGCTCCCTAGGTGGCTGCGGTGAACGTTGCTCATGCCGGTGTATCGGTCGAAGACTGGCGGGCTTGGGCGGCGAGGCGCTTCATGCCATGATGCCAGAGATAAGCCAAGATCGAGAACCACAGATGCTGGATGACTTACTGCAGCGCATGCAGAACTATCGCCCACTGACCTTGCCAGTCGCCGGTAGATTGCCGCAAGCCGCGGTGTTGCTGCCGATCACCCGCAGTGCTGAACCCGGCTTGGTGCTCACCCTGCGTGCCAGTGGCATGTCGACCCACAGTGGTGAAGTGGCTTTTCCCGGTGGCCGGCGCGACCCGGAAGACGTTGATCTGATCGCTACAGCGCTGCGTGAGGCGCAAGAGGAAATCGGCTTGCTCAGCAACTCGGTTGAGGTATTGGGGCCGCTGAGTACCTTGGTCTCGCGCCATGGTATTGAGGTCACCCCTTATGTGGGGCTGGTGCCAGATAGCGTTGACTATCAGGCCAATGACGCCGAAATTGCCTCGGTATTTACCGTGCCCTTAAGTTTTTTTCGCGACGATCCGCGGGAGATGACTCACCGCATCGACTACCTCGGCAAGAGTTGGTACGTGCCCAGTTATCGTTATGGCGAATATCAAATTTGGGGGCTGACGGCGATTATGGTGGTCGAGTTGGTCAACCTGCTGTACGACGCTGGCATCGAGCTTAATCGGCCGTCGGCCGCTTTTACCCATTTGCGTTAACCACTCCTTAGAGGGCGAATGTATGAAATATCGTTTGGGCGCTGCGCACGTTGAATGTCATCCCGAGAGCTGGGTGGCACCCAATGCGGTGTTGGTCGGCAAGGTTAAGCTGGCGGCCGGCGCCAGTGTTTGGTTTAACGCGGTGCTGCGCGGCGATAACGAACTGATCCACATCGGTGAAAACAGTAACGTGCAAGATGGCACCGTGATGCACACCGATATGGGTTTTCCGCTGACCCTGGGCAAGGGCGTGACCATTGGGCATAACGTCATGCTGCATGGCTGTACGGTCGGCGATTACAGTCTGATTGGCATCAATGCGGTGGTGCTTAACGGCGCCAAAATTGGCAAAAATTGCCTGATTGGCGCCAATGCATTGATCCCGGAAGGCAAGGTAATTCCCGATGGCAGCTTGGTGATGGGGTCGCCGGGTAAGGTGGTGCGCGAGTTGACTGAGCAGCAGATCAAGATGCTCGAAGCCAGCGCCGCGCATTACGTGCATAACGCTCAGCGCTATGCGCGCGACCTGCACCCACAGGCCGACTGATGGCGGTTGCATCCCAATGACTACAGGTCACCCCGAAAAACCGCTGGCCTCGCCGTGCATCAATGTTTGCGCCTTGGATGATGCGGATATTTGCATCGGTTGCCAGCGCAGCGTCGCCGAAATTACTCAGTGGGGGCGCATGAGCAACGTCGAGCGCCGTCAGGTATTGCTCCGCTGTATTGAGCGGGCGCAGGCCAATGGTCAATTTCTAAGCCCTCCGAGTTAATTTTTTTTGTTTTGCACAGCTGCGCCAACGCCGCAGTTGATACTTTTTGAGGAAGCAGCATGCCCCGTATTGGAACGCCGTTGTCGGCCAGCGCCACCCGTGTTTTGCTCTGTGGCTCGGGCGAGCTGGGTAAAGAATTGGTGATCGAACTGCAACGCTTGGGCGTTGAGGTGATTGCGGTGGATCGCTACGCCGATGCGCCGGCGATGCAAGTTGCCCATCGCCATCACGTAATCAATATGCTCGATGGTACGGCGTTGCGGGCCGTTATTGAGGCTGAGCGGCCACACTATATAGTTCCGGAAATTGAGGCGATTGCCACCGCGACCCTGGTGGAGTTGGAGGTCGAAGGCTTCACCGTGATTCCCAGTGCGCGGGCCGCGCAACTGACCATGAATCGCGAGGGGATTCGCCGTTTAGCCGCCGAAGATCTGGGCCTGCCGACCTCACCCTATGAGTTTGCCGACACGCTTGAGGCTTACCGTGAGGCCGTGGCGCGTATCGGTTATCCGTGTGTGGTCAAACCGATCATGAGCTCCTCAGGCAAGGGTCAGTCACTGCTCAAAAGCGCTACCGATCTGCAAGTCGCTTGGGATTACGCGCAAGAGGGCGGGCGTGCCGGCAAGGGGCGGGTGATCGTTGAGGGTTTTATCGACTTTGATTATGAAATCACCCTGCTGACGGTGCGTCACGCCAGTGGCACGAGTTTCTGCGCCCCGGTCGGTCATCGCCAAGTTAAGGGCGACTATCACGAGTCGTGGCAGCCACAAGCCATGAGTGCGGGCGCGCTGGCGGCATCTGAGCGGGTGGCGCTGGCCGTTACCGAGGCGCTCGGTGGTCGCGGTCTGTTTGGCGTGGAACTGTTCGTTAAGGGTGAGCAAGTGTGGTTTAGCGAGGTTTCGCCGCGCCCGCATGACACCGGTTTAGTCACCCTGATTTCCCAAGAGTTGTCTGAGTTTGCCCTGCATGCACGGGCGATTTTGGGCTTGCCAATTCCGGCCATTCGCCAGTTGGGCGCGTCGGCATCAGCGGTGATTTTGGTCGAGGGTGAGTCCTCGCAGGTTAGCTTTGGTAATTTAGCTGCCGCCTTGAGCGAGCCAGACACCGCGCTGCGCTTGTTCGGCAAGCCGCAGGTGGCAGGCCAGCGGCGCATGGGCGTGGCGCTGGCGCGCGATACATCGATTGACTTGGCGCGCGCCAAAGCCGTACGCGCAGCGCAAGCCGTAAACGTCACGCTGTGATGTCGCTGCGGCTTGGTGCTTGGTGGCTGCTGGCGTTGCTGTTGCTGCCGGTGCTGTTGCCCATGGCTCTGTATACGCGGCGGCGGGCCTTGCGCTTAGCCCCAGCAGCGGGGCCGCAACAGGGCTTGGCCGGCGCGCAGTTCGACGGCCCGGTGTTGCGTTTATTGCTACTGGGCGAGTCAACCGTGGCGGGTGTTGGTGTGGCGTGTCAGACGCAGGCTTTGGTCGGTCAATTAGCTCAAGCCTTGGCCGCGCAACAGCGCCGGCCGGTGACTTGGCAAGCCGTGGGTGAAAACGGCGTTACCGCCCGCCAAGCCGGTGAGCGCTTATTGCCGCAGGCCTTGGCGGTGCCGGCAGATTTAGTGCTGTTGGTGTTTGGGGTGAATGACAGCACACACTTAAGTTCGCTGCGCGCTTGGCGCCAAGCGCTGCGCCGCATGAGCGAGGCGTTGCAGGCGCAAGGCGCTCAGGTGGCCTTCACGGCAGTGCCGCCGCTGCAGCATTTCAGCGCCTTACCGTGGTTGTTACGGCAGGTGCTGGGTTGGCGCGCGGTGCTGTTGGATGCCAACTTACGACGGTTAGCAGGACAGCTGGGGGCGGCGTATTGCTCCGTTGAGTTGGAGTTTACGCCGGCTTATCTGGCTGAGGATGGCTATCATCCTTCGCAACTGGGCTATCAGGTCTGGGCTGCCGGTTTGGCGTCGCAATTGCTGAATAATTGACGGATCAATCAGTGCTGGTGGGCGCTGCTGGCTTGGGGGCGGCAAGCCAGATGCGCGCGCTTTTAACCCGGTTCTCAGCCATTTCTAGAACCTCTAAACGATACGGGCCAACCTTCAAACACACGCTGCTGTCGGGTAGGTTCTCCAGCGCTTCGGTAATCAGCCCATTGAGGGTTTTCGGCCCTTCGCAGGGCAATTGCCAATGCAGGGTTTTATTGATTTCGCGTATGTAAGCGCTGCCATCAATCACCTGGGTACCGTCGGCTTGTGGGTGAATGTCGCTGCTGTCTTGCAGGTCTTGATGCTTAAAGTCGCCGACAATTTCTTCCAGAATGTCTTCCAGAGTAACGATGCCCAAGGCCTCGCCGTACTCATCGACGACAATTCCAATGCGCCGTTTTTGTTTTTGGAAGTTGATCAGTTGGGTCGAAAGCGGGGTGCTTTCCGGGGTGAAATAGGGCTCGTGGCAGGCGCCCAGCAAGGCCTCTTTGGTCAGCTGGTTGTGGGTTAGGAGGCGGGCGATGTGGCGCATATGCACCACCCCTTCGATCTGATTAATGTCGTTACGAAACACCGGTAGGCGTGTGTGGCTGGTGGTGCGGAGCTGGGTGATGATTTCTTCGAGACTGTCGTCAAGGTCGATACCGGTCACCTCGTTACGCGGGATCATGATGTCGTTAACGGTGATGTTGTCCAGGTCGAGAATGCCCAGCAGCATGTTCTGCCGATTCGGCAGGCGATGCTCGGACTCGCGCACCACGCTGCGCAGTTCTTCGGTGCTCAGGCTGTCGCTACGCTTGCTGGTGGGGTCGATACCAAATAGGCGCAACAGACCATTGCTGATCCAGCCCAGCAGCAGTACCAGTGGGTAGAACAGCTTAAGCAGTAGCACCAGCGGCAAGCTGAATGGGTAGGCGATGGACTCTGGACGCACTGCCGCCAAGGTCTTTGGAGCGATTTCACCGAAAATTAGTAGTGCGAAGGTTAGTAGCACAGTGGCGATGGCCACCCCAGCATCGCCCCACAGTTGCAGCGCCAGGACAGTCGCTAGCGATGAGGCGAGGATATTGGCAAAGGTGTTGCCAATTAAAATTGTCCCCAGCAGGCGATCTGGGCGGCTGAGCAGAGCGCTGACGCGTTTCGCTCCACGATGCCCTTGCTTGCTTAGGTGGCGCAGACGGTAGCGGTTAAGGCTGAGGATTCCGGTTTCCGAGCTGGAAAAAAATGCCGAGCAGATAATCAAAAAAACTAATAGGCCGATTATCAAACTGGGGGGTAAGTCATTCACCGGTTGCGCCTTTGTTGGCTAAATATGCAGGATATATTCACGGACTAGCTTGCTGCCAAAATAGGCCAGCATCAGCAAGCAAAAACCCGCCAGGGTCCAGCGAATGGCTTTGTGTCCGCGCCAGCCTAGTTGTTGGCGGCCCCACAGCAGCAGCGCAAATACCAGCCAGGCAAACACAGAAAGAATGGTCTTGTGTGCTAAGTGCTGCGCCAACAGGTCTTCAACAAACAGCCAACCAGACAGCAGCGATAGCGACAGCAAGCCCCAGCCGGCCCAAAGAAAACCAAACAGTAAAGATTCCATGGTTTGCAGGGGAGGGAAGTTTTTGATCAGGCCAGAGGGGTGCTTGTTCTTCAGTTGATGGTCTTGCAGTGACAACAATAGCGACTGAAACATCGCAATGGTCAGCATTCCGTAAGCCAGAATCGACAGCAGAATATGCGCCAGAATGCCGGATTGCTCGTTGATCGTTTGCACCGTGCCGCTGGGGGCGAACTGCGCTAATAGGGCGGTCAGGGCGCCGAGTGGAAACAGCAATAACAGCAGGTTTTCCACCGGGATTGTTCGGCTGGCCAGCAGCGTCAGCAAAATCACTGCGGCGGCGATCAAGCTAGCGGCATTAAAGAAGTCTAACCCCAGCCCGGTCGGGGTGATTAGCTGCCAATACAAGCTGAAGCTGTGCGCCAGCAGGGCGAGCATGCCGCCTAGGAATAAAAGATTTTTATTCGGCGTCGTGCGCTGCGCCAAACGCCAAGCTTGGTAAGCGGTAGTGCCGGTATATAAACCGACGGCGACGAGGCTGGGCAGCAGAGGGTGCATAGGACCTAGAAGGGCAACCTTGAGAGCTCGCAGTGTGGCATAAACAGTATCGCCCTGAAAGGCCGTGGCGGTGTCGGTAGGCTCGACTCTTCGCTATAATCGCCCGCTAGCAGCAAGCTCAGTCTCGGCTCTGGAGACACTGAAAGGAACGCGCATGTTTGAAAATCTAACTGATCGCCTCTCGCAGACGCTGCGCCATGTCACCGGCAAGGCCAAGCTGACCGAAGATAATATTAAAGACACCTTGCGCGAAGTGCGCATGGCGCTGCTGGAAGCCGACGTGGCTTTGCCGGTGGTCAAAGACTTCGTTAATAAAGTTAAAGACCGCGCGGTCGGCACCGAGGTGTCAAAAAGCCTGACGCCGGGTCAGGCCTTCGTGAAGATAGTGCGCGCCGAACTTGAAGCGTTGATGGGCGCGGCCAACGAAGACCTCGATCTGCATGCCTTGCCGCCTGCCGTGGTGTTGATGGCCGGCCTACAGGGTGCGGGTAAGACCACCACTGTGGCCAAGCTGGCGCGTTTTCTCACTGAACGTAAAAAGAAAAGCGTCTTGGTGGTGTCGGCCGACGTGTATCGCCCGGCGGCTATTAAGCAGCTGGAAACCTTGGCTGGCGAAGTAGGTGTGAGCTTTTTCGCCTCAGACATTACCCAGCAGCCTGTCGCGATCGCCTTGGCGGCTATTAATGAAGCGCGGCTGAAGTTTATCGATGTGGTAATCGTCGATACCGCCGGCCGTTTGGCTATTGATGCCGAGATGATGGCTGAGATTCAGGCCTTGCACGCGGCGGTTAAGCCGGTTGAGACGCTGTTTGTGGTCGATGCCATGACCGGTCAAGACGCCGCCAATACCGCTAAGGCGTTTGCCGATGCCTTGCCGTTGACCGGCGTGGTGCTGACCAAGGTCGACGGTGATGCGCGTGGTGGTGCGGCGCTGTCGGTGCGGGCTATTACCGGCAAGCCGATCAAATTTATCGGCATGGGCGAAAAGGTTGATGCGCTCGAGCCGTTTCACCCTGAGCGGATTGCTTCGCGCATCCTCGGTATGGGCGATGTGCTCAGTCTGATCGAGCAGGCGGAAAACACCCTCGATCGCGACAAAGCCGACAAATTAGCGAAAAAGCTGAAGAAAGGTAAGGGCTTCGATCTCGAAGACTTCCGTGATCAGTTGCAGCAAATGAAGAATATGGGCGGCCTAAGCGGCTTGATGGACAAACTACCGAATATGGGTGGCGTCAATCTGGCGCAAATGGGTGGTGCTCAGGGCGCAGCCGAGAAGCAGTTCAAACAGATGGAGGCGATCATCAATTCGATGACGCCGCTGGAACGTCGCGATCCTGAGGTTATCAGTGGTTCGCGTAAGCGCCGCATCGCCCTGGGTTCGGGCACGCAGGTGCAAGACATTGGTCGGTTGATCAAGCAGCACAAGCAGATGCAAAAGATGATGAAGAAATTCACCGCTAAAGGCGGTATGGCGAAAATGATGCGCGGCATGGGTGGAATGTTACCCGGCGGCGGTATGCCAAGAATTTGAGTGTGGGCCTGCAGCCTTGCTCTGCGGGGCTTGCGGGCTGATACAAGCACTCGAAAGACATATAAGTAACAGTGCTTTGGTACTTATGTGTTGAACTTGCGGCGCACAATCCTTAGAATGTGCGGCCTTTCGGGCCTTGCGCCCAATGGATTTTTTTGTTTTGCAGCACCGACTACAGGAACGATGTTGATATGGTAACTATTCGTCTTGCCCGTGGCGGCTCTAAGAAGCGCCCGTTTTATCACCTGACCGTGACCAACAGCCGCAATGCGCGCGATGGTCGTTTTGTTGAGCGTATTGGTTTCTTCAATCCGGTCGCAGCGGGTGGTGAAGTGCGTCTTTCAGTCGACCAAGAGCGCGCTACATACTGGCTGAGCCAGGGTGCTCAGCCATCTGATCGCGCCGCACAGTTGTTGAAGGAAGCTGCTAAGGCTGTGGCCTGAGCAGCATGACCGCGATCACCAAGCCCGCCGATGATTATTTAGTTATTGGCAAGATTTTCTCGGTTCACGGTGTTCGTGGCGAAGTGAAGGTTTATTCCTTTACTGATCCGATTGACAACTTGTTGGATTATTCGAGCTGGACGCTTCGGCGTGGCGGTGAAGTTCGACAGGTTGAGCTGGCTAGCGGGCGCTTACAGAATAAAGTGCTCGTGGCAAAGCTGAAGGGGCTCGATGACCGTGAAGAAGCGCGTCTTCTCGCAGGATTCGAAATTTGCGTGCTCCGCAGCTTGCTCCCAGACCTGACCGACGGCGAGTACTACTGGTACCAGCTGGAAGGTTTGAAAGTGATAGATCAGCTCGGGCAATTGCTCGGCACTGTGCATCACTTACTGGAAACCGGCGCCAACGATGTAATGGTGGTTAAAGCCTGCACAGGCAGCTTGGATGATCGCGAACGCCTATTGCCCTATACCGAGCAATGCGTGTTGGCTGTTGATCTGGCCGCTGGTGAGATGCAGGTGGAATGGGATGCAGACTTCTAAGGCTGGCTTTCTGAGTAGCTGGGGTTAGTACGAAACATGGCTGGCCTACGCATTGAAGTTATAACCCTGTTCCCGGAAATGTTTTCCGCCATCAGTGAATACGGCATTACCAGTCGCGCGGTTAAGCAGGGGTTGTTGCAACTGACCTGCTGGAATCCGCGAGCCTACACCGAAGATCGTCACCACACCGTGGATGATCGGCCTTTTGGTGGTGGTCCGGGCATGGTAATGAAGATCAAGCCCCTGCAGGATGCCTTGGCGGATGCCAAGCAAGCTGTCGGCGGTAAGGTCAAAGTGATTTACCTTTCACCGCAGGGTCGTCAGCTTAATCAGTCGGCGGTACGCGAGTTGGCGCAAGAGGAGGCTTTAATCCTCATCGCTGGCCGCTATGAAGGGGTTGATGAGCGTTTTATTCAAGCGCATGTCGACGAAGAATGGTCGATTGGTGATTACGTCCTTTCCGGCGGTGAGCTGCCGGCGATGGTACTGATCGATGCGGTAACGCGGTTGTTGCCTGGTGCATTAGGCCACGCGAACTCCGCCGAGGAGGACTCGTTTAGCGACGGCCTGCTCGACTGTCCGCACTACACCCGCCCGGAGGTGTATGCAGACCAAAGTGTTCCAGCGGTGCTGCTTGGCGGTAACCATGAACACATCCGACGTTGGCGTTTGCAGCAGTCCCTTGGTCGGACCTACGAACGACGCGCCGATCTTCTGGAAAGCCGCTCGCTTTCTGGAGAAGAGCAAAAGCTGTTGGCGGAATACCTTCGCCAGCGGGACGATAGTTAACGTATCGATGGTTGGCCTTAGGCTTACCTTAGGAGCACAGCATGACTAACAAAATCATTCAGCAGATCGAAGCTGAGCAGATGGGCAAAGTTCTTCCGCCATTCGCCCCAGGTGACACCGTCATCGTTCAGGTGAAAGTGAAGGAAGGCGACCGTCAGCGTCTGCAGGCATTCGAAGGCGTTGTTATTGCCAAGCGTAACCGTGGTCTGAACAGTGCTTTCACTGTTCGTAAGATCTCCAACGGTGTTGGCGTTGAGCGTACTTTCCAGACCTACAGCCCGATCGTAGAAAGCCTGAGCGTTAAGCGTCGCGGTGACGTGCGTAAAGCCAAGCTTTACTACCTTCGCGACCTGTCGGGCAAGGCAGCACGTATCAAGGAAAAGCTGGCTTAATTGCGGCGTTCCTAAAAAAGCAGCCTTCGGGCTGCTTTTTTTTGCCTGAATTTTGCGTTCGGGCGGTGGATGAGTGCTGCTCTGGTCACTTGAAAGCGCCCGTAGCGGGTGTTTTCGAGTGACTGGGCAAACTCAGTGCAAGCTGATGCGCAGCGAGGCTTGTGATAAGTCGATGTCTTGCATGACCACGCTGCCGAAGCTCTGGTTGGCGCCGGCTCCGGCAACGCGGATGTTGTCGAAGCGTAACTCGCCGATTGAGCTGGGCAAGCGCACGTTAATCGAGCCGTCGGCGTTGATAATTGAAGTCATTTTGCTGGTGTCGTATTGCACGTTTTGCATAGAGGTTTCGGCTTGTAGGCTATCCAGTACCGGCATCACTAACTTCGCTAATTGGCCGACCGTGCCGGTGCCGTCGTCGCTGCCGGCGTTGGCGAAAATGCCTTGCAATACGTCATTTAAACCTTGGGCGCTGACGTTGCTCATCTCGCTGTCGCTGAGCGCTTGCATGCCGTGCGGTGCTTGCATATGGCTGGCGCTGGGTGTTTGTGTGCGGCCGATGTCGGCGCTGGCCATTTGAAATGGGCTGAGTAGGGCGGCGACCAAGGTGGCGGTGAGGCGTAGGTTGGTTTGCTTTTTTAGCGCCTTGTTGAGTTGTCGCTCGGTCAGTACCCCTTGCTCGATAAAGATCTCGCCGAGGCGCTTGTTGCCGGTTAATTGCAGCTTAATGGCGCTATCGAGTTGGGCGGCTGTGACTAAGCCCTTGTCGATTAGCAGTTGGCCAAGACGTGATTTTTGATTGTTGGACATTGTTCTAAATCCGGCTGACGTGGTTGGAGTATGGCTTAATGCTATCTCGCAGCATGGTAGTTAGATGCTTAGCTGTCACCCATCGAAAGATAGGCGTTAGTTAGGATGTTTAGTTTTTTTCGGTGTTTTTCCGGCGCTCTTTATAGCGCTTGAGTCTTGCAGATTTAGCTGGGCGATTTGTCTGGGGGTTTCCCAGTCGCGCTGGTTGGCAGGGCTGGTCTGGGTCTGAGCGCTATGAAAGACTGTGTTTCTTTTCCCTCTGTGTTTTTTCATATGCCGGCAATTGAGCACCCACTGATTGAGCGTTTCCTCGAGGCTATGTGGCTGGAAAGGGGCTTGTCCGCCAATACTCGGGCCGCCTATAGCAGCGATCTAGAGCTCTTCAATGGCTGGCTGCAAGAGCGCGCTATCGAGCTGCCAAATGCCGGTCAGGGGTTAATCCTTGATCATTTGGCCTGGCGTTTAAGTGGCGGCTATCAAGCTCGCTCGACGGCGCGGTTTCTCTCAGGACTGCGCGGTTTTTACCGTTTTTTGCTGCGCGAAGGGCTAATTAGCCAGGACCCGACCTTGCAAGTTGAGTTGCCGCAACTGGGGAGACCGCTGCCTAAGTCGTTGTCTGAGGCGGATGTCGAGGCGCTATTGGTCGCGCCTGCGGTTGAGGAGCCGTTGGGTTTGCGTGACAGGGCGATGCTCGAGGTGTTGTATGCCTGCGGCTTGCGGGTGACTGAGTTGATTAGCCTGACGTTGGAGCAGGTGAATTTGCGCCAAGGCGTGTTGAAGGTGTTCGGTAAGGGCAGTAAAGAGCGGCTGGTGCCTTTGGGCGAAGAGGCGATGCACTGGATCGAGCGCTATGTGCGCGAAGCGCGGGGCTTTTTACTCGCCGGCAAGCCCAGTGATGTGCTGTTTCCCAGCTTGCGTGGCGAGCAGATGACCCGGCAAACCTTCTGGCATCGCATCAAGCTTCACGCGCGCATGGCGGGCATCACTAAGTCGTTGTCGCCGCACACCCTGCGGCATGCCTTTGCCACGCATTTGCTCAATCATGGCGCCGATTTACGCGTGGTGCAGATGTTGCTGGGGCATAGCGATTTGTCCACCACGCAGATTTACACCCATGTTGCCCGTGCCCGTTTGCAAGAGTTGCACGCCAAACACCATCCGCGCGGCTAACCCTGCTTGTGCGCCGATAAATGGCGCTGTTGGGCTGCCTTGGCGGTCGGTCTGGGCGGCCTAGTGTGGTAGGCTTGGCGGCTTAATTGAGTGTTTGTCGCCGGAGCCTGTCATGCGTCTTTGCAAAATCGTTACCGCTGTAGCCCTTGGCCTGGTTGGCAGTTTTGCCGTGGCGGCAGAGCCTGCGGATGTCGATCAAGCGATTCGTCAATCGCTGCTTTCGATTGATCCTGCGATGAAGATTGAAGCCATTGCCGAAAGCCCGTTGAACGGTATTTTTGAGGTGCATCTGCAGGGCGGTCGGGTGCTTTACTCCAGCGCAGACGGCCAGTACATGCTGCAGGGGTTTCTCTATCAGTTCAAAGATGGTCAAGCGTTAAATCTGACCGAACAAATCAAAAGCAAGGCCATTGCTAAGGTGATTAACGCGGTGCCACTCAGTGAAATGGTGGTGTTTGCTGCCAAAGCGCCGAAGACCCATATCACCGTGTTTACCGACACCGACTGTGGTTACTGCCAAAAATTGCACCGCGAAGTACCGGAGCTTAATCGTTTGGGCGTTGATGTGCGCTATCTGGCCTTCCCGCGCCAAGGCTTAAACTCTGCCGGCTATAACGCCTTGGCCAGCGTCTGGTGCGCGAAAGATCGTCAGGTTGCCATGACTGAGGCTAAGTCGCGCAAAGAGTTGCCGGAAGCCAAATGTGATAATCCGGTGGCCAAGCAATACGAACTTGGCCAATTAATTGGTATCGACGGTACGCCGGCCATCGTATTGGCCAATGGCGAGTTGATCCCCGGCTATAAACCGGCGCCTGAGTTGGCTAAATTGGCCCTTGAGGCTAAGTAACGCGCTACTGCTGTTCGCTTGATTCGGCAGTACTGCGCATTGAACGACTAACACGGATTGACTAACAAACAGCCGCTTCGTAAGGTGCGGCTCTTTTATGCGGGTCAGCGCGACTGGCTCGATTACTGTGAATATGGGGTATAGCGTTTGAAACCGGTCAAAGTAGGCATTTGTGGACTGGGTACCGTCGGTGGCGGCACCTTCAATGTGCTTAAGCGCAATGCTGAGGAGATTGCCCGGCGCGCTGGGCGCGGTATTGAAGTGGCCCAGATAGCCCTGCATAGCGCTAATCCTAAGTGCGATATCGGCGCGATCCCAACTACCAGTGATGTGTTTGCGGTGGTCAATAACCCAGAAATCGACATTGTTGTTGAGCTGATTGGCGGTAGCACCATTGCTCGCGAGTTGGTTCTGCAAGCGATCGAAAACGGCAAGCACGTGGTCACTGCCAACAAGGCGTTGATTGCCGTGTACGGTAATGAAATTTTCGCCAAGGCGCGTGAGAAGGGCGTGATTGTCGCGTTCGAAGCTTCGGTGGCCGGCGGTATTCCGGTGATTAAAGCGGTTCGCGAAGGTTTGGCGGCGAATCGCATCAATTGGGTAGCCGGCATCATCAACGGCACCGGTAACTTTATCCTCACCGAAATGCGTGAAAAAGGTCGGGCCTTCGCTGATGTGCTGAAAGAAGCGCAAGCGCTGGGCTACGCCGAAGCCGATCCAACCTTCGACGTTGAAGGCATCGATGCCGCGCATAAGCTGACCATCCTGGCTTCGATCGCTTTCGGCATTCCGCTGCAGTTCGACAAGGCCTACACCGAAGGCATCAGCAAGCTGACCAGCGCCGATGTGGTGTACGCCGAAGCACTCGGCTATCGCATCAAACACCTCGGTGTGGCGCGTCGCACCGAGGCAGGCATCGAATTGCGGGTGCACCCGACGCTGATCCCGGCGGATCGTTTAATCGCCAACGTGAATGGCGTGATGAACGCCGTGATGGTCAATGGCGACGCGGCTGGCAGCACATTGTTTTATGGCGCCGGCGCCGGCATGGAGCCTACCGCCTCCTCGGTAGTGGCCGATTTGGTCGATGTGGTACGGGTAATGACTTCTGATCCGGAACACCGCGTACCGCATTTAGCCTTCCAGCCAGACGCACTGTCGGATCACCCGATTCTGCCGATTACTGCCTGTGAGAGTGCTTACTACCTGCGCATTCAAGGTCGCGACCATCCGGGTGTGTTGGCCCAGGTGGCGACCATTCTGTCGGAGCACGGCATCAATATTGAGTCGGTGATGCAAAAGGAAGTCGAAGAACACGACGGCTTGGTACCGATGATTCTGGTCACCCATCGCGTGGTTGAGCAGCGCATGAATGATGCTATCAGCGCGCTTGAGGCCCTCAATGATGTGGTCGGCAATGTGGTGCGCATTCGCGTCGAGCAGCTTAATTAAATTGGCCGCCAGCCGCGTGCTGGCCGCCCAGACTGCAGCTTAAAGGTTGATAGAAATGCGTTATGTCAGTACCCGCGGCCAAGCGCCGGCCCTGAATTTTGAAGATGTGTTGTTGGCCGGCTTGGCCAGCGATGGCGGCCTGTATGTGCCGGAAAACCTGCCACGGTTCACTCAAGAAGAAATCGCCTCTTGGGCCGGCCTGTCGTATCACGAGCTGGCCTTTAAAGTGATGCGCCCGTTTGTCACCGGCAGTATCCCGGATGCCGACTTCAAGCAGATTCTCGAAGAAACCTACGGCGTGTTTGCCCACAGCGCCGTGGCACCGCTGCGTCAGCTGGGCAGCAACGAATGGGTGCTGGAGTTGTTCCACGGCCCAACCTTGGCGTTTAAAGACTTCGCCTTGCAACTGCTCGGCCGCTTGCTCGACTACGTGTTGGCTAAGCGCAATGAGCGCGTAGTGATCATGGGGGCTACCTCCGGTGATACCGGCTCGGCGGCCATCGAGGGCTGCAAGGCCTGCGATAACGTCGACATCTTTATCATGCACCCGCACAACCGGGTGTCTGAGGTGCAGCGCCGGCAGATGACCACCATCTTCGGTGACAACATCCATAACATCGCCATCGAAGGTAACTTTGATGACTGCCAAGAGATGGTCAAGGACAGCTTCGCCGATCAGAGCTTTCTCAAGGGCACCCGTTTGGTCGCGGTCAACTCGATCAACTGGGCGCGGATCATGGCGCAGATCGTCTACTACTTTCACGCCGCTTTGCAGCTCGGCGGCCCGGCGCGTTCGATTGCGTTTTCGGTGCCGACTGGCAATTTTGGCGATATTTTTGCCGGCTACCTAGCGCGCAACATGGGCCTGCCGATCAGCCAGCTGATCGTTGCCACCAACCGCAACGACATCCTGCACCGCTTTATGAGCGGCAATCAGTACGCCAAAGACACCCTGCACCCAACGTTGTCGCCGTCCATGGACATCATGGTCTCGTCGAACTTTGAGCGCTTGCTGTTTGACCTGCACGGTCGTAATGGCGCGGCGGTAGCTGAGCTGATGGCAACCTTCAAACAGACGGGCGCCTTTAGCGTTGGCGACGACCGCTGGACTGAAGCGCGCAAGCTGTTCGATTCGCTGGCGGTGAACGATGAGGAAACCTGCGCCACCATCGCCGAGGTTTACGCCGAGTGCGGCGAACTGCTCGACCCACACACCGCCATCGGCGTTAAAGCCGCACGCGATTGCCGGCGCAGCTTGGCCACTCCTATGGTGATTCTCGGCACCGCGCACCCGGTTAAATTCCCCGAAGCGGTGGAAAAAGCCGGTATCGGAGCAGCGCCTGCACTGCCGCCGCACTTGGCCGATCTGTTCGAGCGCGATGAGCGTTGCACTGTGCTGGCTAACGACATTAAGGCTGTACAAGCCTTCGTTAGCGCCCACGGTAATCGCGGCAAGCCACTGTAACCAACGGCTAAAGTGCGCAACAAAAAAGGCCAGCTGCGTTCACAGCTGGCCTTTTTTATGTGTGTGCGATTGTCGGCTGCGGCCCCTTATTCGGGCAGCGCATTCATCCCGTACATGGCCAGCAAGGTGGCCGGTGGTTTGCCGAGATGGCCGAACCATTTGTTGTAAATCTTAAATACCTCGCCGCTGCGATACAGTTGTGCCAAGGCGCTGTTCACCGCCTGCTTGAAGTCAGCATCGTTGCGTGACAGCACTAACGCATACGGCTCGTAGGAGAAGTTGCTGGTGGCAAGCCGCACCTGCATTTGCTCGCCCACCGAGGCCGCTAAGCCGGTCAGCACAGTCTGGTCGGCGGCGTAGGCGTCAATCAGGTTGTCATGCAGTTGCTTCATTCCGTCGAGATGCGACTTAACCGGCACCAAAGTGAAGGATACGGCGTGCTTGTGCATCCACTGTTGCAGGGCCTGCTCCGTGGTGTTGCCGGGTACTACGCCAATGCGCTTGCCGGTCATATCCGCCAAACCGCTAACCTGCGTCTGCCCTTTGGTGACGAAGTTACCGCCATCGACCCAGGTCATCAGGCTGAAATCGACGATTTTCTGCCGCGAAATACTGTTGCTGCTGGTGCCGCACTCAAGGTCTACCTTGCCATTGGCGACCATGCTAAAGCGATTCTCCAAGGTCAGCGGAATCCACTTGATATCCAGCTTGGGCAATTGCAGTTGCTGCTGGATTGACGCAACCACCTGCTTGCACAGGTCGATGCTGTAGCCCAAGGGCTGGCCGTCATTCTCGGCAAAGGAGAATGGGATTGATTGCATTTGGTGGCCAATCAAAATGGTTTTGCTGGCAGCGATGTTCTTTAACGTGCCAGTTAGCTCTTGCGCCAGGAGCGGGCCGGCCAGTAGGCCGCTGAGTAGGCTGGCGGTGAGCAAGGCGCGGACGGTGAATGACGACATGGGCAGGTTCCTTGGCTTAATCCAGATGATTGTTTAGTCAGTTGCGCCGTAGCGCTTGAGCAGTTGTGCCAATTGCCCGCTTTCACGCAGTTGGCCAATGGCTTTATCGATTTGCGGCAGCAGCGCCATGCCTGCCGAGTGGCGGCCGACGGCGAGGTAATAGGCGTCCTCATAGTAGGGCTTTGGCATGCGGCTGATCTTACCTACGTAGCTGGGTTGGCTGAGCAGGCTGTCGGCGTTTAGTTCGTAAGCGAGAAAGCCGTCGATAGTGCCGTCGGCGGTGAACTTGAACAGTTGTTCTAGGCGGTCGACCTCGACTAGGGCCATAGGTAGCTGGGTGCGTTGCTGCGCAAACAGCGGGCCGTAGCGACGATTCTTGACGACGCCTAAGTGCATGTTTTTCTCCGAATCCCAATCCAGCAGCCCAGCGGGTACTGGGTTGTTGGGGTTGTAATAGACAAAGGCGCGTTTGAGTAGCAGCGGTTCGGAGTACGCCAAGTAGCCAATCCGTCGCTCATCGAGATAGGTGACGCTTATGCCGTCGGCCTGACCTGCCTTGGCGCGTTGCAGTACTTGCGCCAATGGCAGTAAATCGAGCTGCGCAGTGCGCTCGAACTGACTAAAAATCAGCTGCAGTAACTCGTAGGCCAAGCCCTGCTGCGTCTGCCCTTGAGTGTTGGGCGTGAAGGGCGCCCAGTCGGTTTGCTCGACAAATTGCAGCGGCGCCGGCGATTCGACTAGCGGTTGTGCGGCCGTGAATGTGCCGCTGAAGCTCATCAATAAGCCTGCCAGCCCCCTGCGTAGGCTATTGCTGTGGGATTTATCCATGGGTGAAGTCCTTATTTACCGGGAGGTAGTCATCAGGCCCGTTTCTGGTAATGCTTAAGCGCAATACGCCGCACCAGTTGCCTTAGAACAGCATCAATGGAGATTAAGCTAACTTAGCAGCTGTTGCCTATTAGCTTCCTGTCTGGCTTTGCTGCGAATCCACTAGTCTGAAGTTCGTAGCCTGAGCGTGACAGCTTGTTGCTGTCGGCTAGTCTGAAATGAATCGGAGGGGCGCGTGATGCGGTGGAAAAGCAAGGTTTGCAGTCTAATTGCATTGTGGCAGCTCAGTCTGCCGCAGGAGGTTTTTGCGACCTCGTTCGAAGTTGGTTTTTATAATTATCCACCGATGATGATTGAAGAAGACCGGTCGGGTATTTATCAGGATATTTTTAATGCAATTAGTAAGCTAACTGACGATACATTTAATGTTAGTTATTACCCTTATCCGCGAGTTGGCTTGATGTTTAATCAAGCTAGGCTCGACATTGAGCCAGGGGTCTATCCTGGTTGGGTAAAAGATCAGAAAATTCCGGGGCTTTTTTCCGTGCCGTTTGGCAGGGTTGTTGACGTGATGGTGTTTGCTCCAGGTAAGGCTTTCCCAGTTAAAAAGCCTGAAGATCTCAGGGGTAAGTCCGTTGGTATGGTGCGCGGCTATAGCTATCCAGACTTGCAACTATTGATTGACGGCGGACGAATCGATCGGCGCGATGCTTTGAATGAAAATCAGTTATTAAAAATGTTGTGGGCGAAACGCTTTGATCAAATTTTGATAAGTAAAGCTGTTGCGCAATATAACTTTTTGAAAATGCCTGAGTATCGCTTGTTTGAAGTGGGTGATGAATTTAATCACTATGATGTGAGTATGCGCGTCAACCCTAAACTGGAAGCTTGGTTGCCTAAGCTGGATGAGGCGATTTTGCAGCTAAAAAATAGCGGGGAGATTGAAAGGATTTATGCTAAATACGGCGTGCATCTATAAGCACGCCGGTTGAGTTCAGACTCCTTAAATTGCCCCGTCACGTCGCAAAGCAGTGATCTGTTCACTGCTGTAACCCAACGCTGCCAGCACTTGGCTGTTGTGTTCGCCGAGTTCTGGCCCCACCGAGTTAACCGCGCCAGGTGTCTCTGACAGCTTGGGCACAATGCCGGGCATCTTGAAGGGCTTGCCGCCCGGTAACTTGGCCGAGAGGAACATCTCGCGAGCGAGGAACTGCGGGTCGCTGAGCATGTCGGCCGCTGAGTAAATGCGGCTGGCCGGCACTTCGGCGGTGTTTAAGGTCGTGAGCAGTGTCTCCAGCGGTAAGCTGCTGGCCCAGCGGTCGATCACCCCATACAGCTCATCACGACGGGCATCGCGGCCGGCGTTGTCGGCCAAGGCCGGGTCTTCGGCTAAATCGTCACGTTGGATTGCGCGCATAAAACGCTGGAAAATCGCATCGCCATTGGCGCCGATCTGCACATGCTTGCCGTCCAAACTGGTGTGGATCGAGGAGGGGGTGATGCCGGGCATGATGTTGCCGCTGCGCTCGCGGATAAAACCGAATACGTCGAACTCCGGCACCATGCTTTCCATCATGGCAAACACGGCCTCATACAGGGCTACATCGACCACCTGGCCTTGGCCGCCATTCACTTCGCAATGGCGTAGCGCCATCAGCGCACCAATCACGCCCCAGAGCGCAGCAATCGAATCACCAATAGAGATGCCGGTGCGTACCGGCGGGCGGTCTTCGAAACCGGTGATATAGCGCAGGCCACCCATCGACTCGCCGACCGCGCCGAAACCCGGCTGGTCTTTCAGTGGGCCGGTTTGACCGAAACCAGACAGCCGCACCATTACCAGTTTTGGATTCAGCGCATGCAGTACATCCCAGCCGAGGCCGAGTTTCTCCAACACCCCGGGACGAAAGTTCTCGATCAGGATGTCGGTTTCGCTCAGTAGTTGCTTGAGGATGGCGATGGCATCCGGGTGCTTGAGATTCAGCGTTAGCGACTGCTTGTTGCGCGCCTGCACGAACCACCACAAGGATGTGCCTTCATACAGCTTGCGCCACTTGCGCAGCGGATCGCCGCCGCTGGGCGACTCGACCTTGATCACCTGGGCGCCGAATTCGGCGCAAATGCGGGCGGCAAACGGCCCGGCAATCAGGGTGCCGAGTTCCATGACCTTTAGGCCGGCGAGGGGTTGCTGGGCAATGTTCATCAGTGGCTCCACACATCAGCTAGTGCGCGCGACTCTAACTCAGGCGCGTCGCATCGGGTAGACTTGCCGGCTTGCCGTTACCCCATGCTCATTATTCAAGAAGCCCGCCCATGGCCCAGCCGTCCACCACCTACAAAATCGATCTGAACCTCACCGACATTGATCGCAGCGTTTATCAAACGTTGCGCTTTACCGTGGCCAAACATCCTTCGGAAACCGAAGAGCGCTTGGCTGCGCGGTTGATTGCCTATTGCCTGTTCTACGACGAGCAGTTGGCCTTTGGTCGGGGTTTGTCCGATGTTGACGAGCCAGCCTTGTGGGAAAAAAGCCTAGATGACCGCGTGCTGCACTGGATCGAAGTCGGCCAGCCAGACAGCGACCGCATGACCTGGTGCTCGCGGCGCACCGAGAAATTCAGTTTGGTGGCTTACGGCAGCTTGCGCGTGTGGCAAACCAAGATGCTCGATTCGGTGCGCACACTGAAAAACCTTAACGTGGTGGCGGTTGACCAAGAAGCCTTGGCCGCGCTGGCCCTGAACATGCCGCGCTCGCTGAGCTGGAGCGTGATGATCAGCGACGGCGAGTTGTTCGTTACCGACGAGCGTGGCCAGCATGAAGTGCCGCTGGAGTGGCTGGTCGGCGAACGCTGAAACCTGTTTCAACGCTGTTGCGCTGGGTTATGCGGCGTTAAAAGTTGGCTCGGAATGCTCATTTACAACCCGTAAAATCCGCTTCCTCGCCAACTTTTGCCTTGCTTAACCTGCGCTCACGACGCGTTGTTAACAGGTTTTGATTATTTAAAGGCCGTAGGGCGGGTGACCCCGCCACGTTTTGATTCCGGCGGGTTGCACCCGCCCTACACGATAAAATCCCCCATGCGCATCGAACCCCGCCCACTGCCCGCTGTTTTACCTTGCTTAGGCGATTTACCGCCGTTGCTGACGCGCTTGTATGCCGCCCGTGGCGTGCAATCGGCGGCGGAGTTGGATAAGGGCTTAGCGCGGCTGATTCCGTTCCAGCAGCTTAAAGGCATAGATACGGCGGTCAGTTTGCTGGTGACGGCGTTAGCGCAGGGGCAGCGGATTTTGATCGTCGGCGACTTCGATGCCGACGGCGCAACCGCCAGTGCGGTAGGGGTGCTCGGTTTGCGCATGCTCGGCGCCGCGCATGTCGATTATCTGGTGCCCAATCGTTTTGAATACGGTTACGGCCTGACCCCGGAGATTGTCGCGGTGGCCTTGCAGCGCCAGCCGGATTTGCTGCTGACGGTGGACAACGGCATCTCCAGTGTCGAGGGCGTGGCCGCCGCCAAGGCTGCCGGCTTGACTGTGCTGGTCACCGATCACCACTTGCCGGGCCCAGAACTGCCGGCCGCCGATGCCATCGTCAATCCCAATCAACCGGGTTGTGAGTTTCCCAGCAAAGCCTTGGCCGGCGTCGGCGTGATGTTCTACGTACTGCTGGCGCTGCGCGCCACGTTGCGTGAGCGCAACTGGTTTGCCGAGCGTGCTATCGCTGAGCCGAATTTGGCCGAGTTGCTGGATTTAGTGGCGCTGGGCAGCGTCGCCGACGTGGTGCCGTTGGATGCCAATAACCGCATTTTGGTCCATCAAGGCATCGCCCGGATTCGCGCCGGCCGCGCACGCGCCGGTTTGCGTGCGGTGCTGGAAGTGGCGGGGCGCGATTATCAGCGAATTAACTCGACCGACTTGGGCTTTATCCTCGGCCCACGGTTGAACGCGGCCGGGCGCTTGGACGACATGAGCTTAGGGATTGAATGCCTGCTCTGCGAAGACCAAACGCTGGCCCGTGAGATGGCCGTGCAACTGGATGAGCTGAACAAAGACCGCAAGACTATCGAGCAAGGCATGCAGCGCGAGGCGCTGGCGCAGCTGAAAGATTTGCCGCTGGCCGACATGCCGTTTGGCCTTTGCTTGTTTGAGCCGGACTGGCACCAAGGCGTGATCGGCATCTTGGCCTCACGGCTGAAAGAACGTTACCACCGCCCGGCGATTGCCTTTGCCGACGCTGGCGACGGTTTACTGAAAGGCTCGGCGCGCTCGGTGCCGGGCCTGCATATTCGCGATGCGCTGGACGCCGTGGCGGCCAAACATCCGGGGCTGATCAGCAAATTCGGTGGCCATGCGATGGCCGCTGGTTTGTCGCTGCCACAGGCGCATTACGGCGCCTTTGCCGCGGCCTTCGATGCCGAGGTGCGTCGCCAGCTCAATGAAGATGACCTGACTGGCCGCCTGTTGTCGGACGGTACCCTCAGCATTGAGGAGTTTCACCTTGATCTGGCCAAAGCGCTGCGCCATGCCGGACCTTGGGGGCAGCACTTTCCCGAGCCGCTGTTTCACGGGGTGTTTCAAGTGATGCAGCAGCGGCTGGTC
>JAIETJ010000061.1 GCA_019745275.1 Pseudomonadaceae bacterium
ATGCTACGCCGGAGCAAATCGCCCAGATCAAGAGTGATTGGCAGCAGCGCCATCAGCAGGTTATTGCGGCCGGCGGCTTGCATGTAATTGCCTCTGAGCGGCATGAGTCGCGGCGTATCGACAACCAGTTGCGCGGTCGCGCTGGTCGTCAAGGCGACCCGGGTTCGAGCCGTTTCTACCTGTCGTTGGAAGACAGCTTGATGCGCATCTTTGCCTCCGATCGAGTTAAGGGCTTTATGAAAGCCTTGGGCATGCAGGCCGGTGAAGCGATTGAGCACCGTATGGTGACCAACGCCATCGAAAAAGCGCAGCGTAAGGTTGAAGGGCGTAACTTCGACATCCGCAAGCAATTGCTGGAGTTCGATGACGTTGCCAACGAGCAGCGTAAAGTGATCTACCACATGCGTAACAGCTTGCTGGCTGCCGATGATATTGGCGAGACGATTGCCGATTTCCGCCAAGAAGTGCTCGACGCCACCATGACTGGGCACATTCCACCGCAGTCCTTGCCTGAACAGTGGAATATCCCTGCTCTCGAGCAGGAACTGTACAGCGACTACGGCTTGCGTTTGCCGATCCAGCAATGGCTGGACGAGGACGAAAAACTCTACGAAGAGCCGCTGCGCGAGAAAATCAACCAACAGTTGTTGGCGGCTTATCAAGAGAAAGAGCAGCAAGCCAGCCCAGAAGCGCTGCGCAGCTTTGAGAAGCAAATCTTACTGCGGGTCCTTGATGACCTGTGGAAAGATCACCTGCAGACCATGGACCACCTGCGCCACGGCATTCACCTGCGTGGCTATGCGCAGAAGAATCCGAAGCAAGAATACAAGCGCGAGTCCTTCACCTTGTTTACTGAGTTGTTGAGCTCGATCAAACGGGATGCGATTCGAGTTCTGTCGCATGTTCAAGTGCGCCAAGATGATCCAGCCGAAGAAGAGGCGCGTGCCCGCCGCGAGGCCGAAGAAATGGCCAAGCGCATGCAGTTTGTACATGCCGCCGCGCCGGGCTTAGAAGAGCCAGAATCGGCCGAGCAAGATGAAACTGCTAGCGCTCAAGTGCAGGTGCGTAACGAGCCGAAAATCGGTCGTAACGAGCCTTGCCCTTGTGGTTCTGGGAAAAAATATAAGCACTGCCATGGTCAAATTAGCTAAGGCACAGCTGTTTATCTGCGCCGCGACCGGCTTTGCCGCTCGCGGCGTTTTCACTTAAGTGTCGTCGAGCTAAGCTGCTCGGCGCGGTTTACTGATAACGATACGGAGTTCATCGCATGGCTGTTGGTCTTGGTCCGCTTCCTATTTTGCATCCGGTGGCTGGTTTTGAACTGGGCATTGCCTCGGCGGGTATCAAACGCGAAGGGCGTAAAGATGTGGTGGTCATGCGCTGCGCTGAAGGCTCCAGTGTGGCCGGGGTATTTACCCTCAATGCGTTTTGCGCTGCACCGGTGATTCTTGCCCGCCAGCGGGTCAAGGGTGAATCGCGTTATCTGTTGACCAATACCGGTAATGCCAATGCGGGTACCGGTCAGCCGGGTTTAGTCGCCGCTGGGCAAACCTGCGCCGCCTTGGCGCAATTGACTGGGGTTGATGAGCAAGCGATTTTGCCGTTCTCCACCGGGGTGATTGGTGAGCCGCTGCCGGTTGAGAAAATCATCGCCGCCTTGCCGGCGGCCTTGGCCGATTTGTCTGAGCAGCATTGGGCCGAGGCGGCCACCGGCATCATGACCACCGACACCTTGCCCAAGGGCGCGAGCCGGCAGTTTGTCCATGACGGCGTGACCATCACCGTGACCGGTATCTCCAAGGGCGCGGGAATGATTCGACCGAACATGGCGACCATGCTCGGTTACATTGCCACCGACGCCAAGGTCGCTCCGGCCGTGCTGCAAGACCTGCTCAGCGATGCGGCCAACAAATCCTTCAACCGCATCACCATCGACGGCGATACCTCGACCAACGATTGCTGCATGTTGATCGCCACCGGTAAGGCCGACTTGCCGGAAGTTACCGAGACGCGCGGCCCTTTGTTCGCCGCGCTCAAGCAAGCGGTGTTCGAGGTCTGCATGGAGGTGGCGCAAGCCATAGTACGTGACGGCGAGGGCGCGACCAAGTTCGTCACCGTGGTGGTTAACGGCGGTGGCACTCATCAAGAGTGTCTGGACGTTGGCTACACGGTGGCGCATTCGCCGCTGATCAAGACCGCGCTGTTTGCCAGCGATCCGAACTGGGGGCGTATTTTGGCTGCAGTAGGTCGCGCCGGAGTGGAGCATTTGGACGTGGCCAAAATCGATGTGTTTTTGGGCGATGTGTGCATCGCCAGCCGTGGCGCGCGTTCGGTCAGTTACACCGAGGAGCAGGGCGCGGCGGTGATGGCCGAGGCGGAAATTTCGATTCGCATTGAGCTGGGTCGTGGCGACTGCAGCGAGACCATTTGGACCACCGACCTGTCCCACGAATATGTGCGGATTAACGCCGAATACCGCTCCTAATAATCGCGGTGTTTGCCTGCGTTTGTGGGTGTAGCTATGAAACCACTGGGGACGCTGCGGCGTCCCCAGTGCGTTAATAACGGTGAATGTGAGGAGTGCAGGCGGTGCAACGAGTACATGTGGCTGCAGCGGTAATCCAAGGCGCCGATGGGCGCATTTTGCTGGCGCGGCGCGCCGATCAGCAGCACCAAGGCGGGCTCTGGGAGTTCCCCGGCGGCAAGCTTGAAGCTGGTGAAACGGTGTTGGCGGCATTGCGTCGTGAGTTGCGCGAGGAGTTGGGTATTAGTGTCACCAGCGCTCGCCCACTGATCAAGGTTCAGCACGATTACCCCGACAAACACGTGATGCTGGATGTCTGGCTGGTCAGCGCCTTTACCGGGGTGCCGCATGGCGCCGAGGGCCAGCCGCTAGCATGGGTGGCGCCGCGGCAATTGCCGGACTATGCGTTCCCAGCAGCCAATGCGCCGATCGTGCAGGCGGCGCGCCTGCCCTCGCAGTATTTAATCAGCCCCGATGGTCTGGAACCCAAGGCGCTGCTGCAAGGCATCCAGGCCGCGGTGGCCAGTGGCATCGGTTTGATCCAGCTCCGCGCGCCGAATGGCTACGACCCACAGTACCGCGACTTGGCGGTGGATGCCGTGGGTCTGTGTGCCGGCAAGGCGCAGTTGATGCTCAAGGGACCGCTGGAGTGGCTGGGCGACTTTCCGGCGGCTGGCTGGCAGTTGTCGGCCAAGCAATTGCGCCAATACGCCGCCAAAGGCCGGCCGTTTCCCCGTGAGCGATGGCTGGCCGCTTCTTGCCACAATGCCGAGGAATTGGCCCTAGCGGCGCAAATGGGCGTGGACTTTGTCACCCTGTCGCCGGTGCAGCCGACCCAGACCCATCCGCATGCCACGCCGTTGGGTTGGGCGTTAACCCGTGAGTTGCTGGATACGTGCAATCTGCCGGTGTTTCTCTTGGGTGGCATGGGGCCGCAGGACTGTGAGCAGGCGTGGCAGGCGGGTGCGCAAGGTGTGGCTGGGATTCGCGCTTTTTGGCCAGCGGTCTGAATTAAATCGAGCGTTTACGCGTTCGGTTTGCTGGCCGCCTGCCAGAGTATTTCCTTAATGTTTTGCCGGCGGCCGATCAGTCGCGCGGCAACAAAGAGTAAATCTGACAAACGATTCAAATAGGCCAAACCTGCGCCCTCCAGTGGCTCCAATGCACTCAGATGTTGGCAGCGGCGTTCGGCGCTGCGCGCTAAGCTGCGGCACAGATGTGCTTGGGCCACCAAGCGCGAGCCGCCGGGCAGGATAAAGTTTTCCAGTGGGCCTAACTCTTCATTCCATAGATCGATGGCGGCTTCTAAGCGGGATATTTCCGTTTGGTTCAGTGCTTGGTATTCCGGCATGGCCAGCTCGCCGCCCAGATCAAACAACCGATGCTGGCAGGGCGCGAGCACCTCGATCAGTTCGCTCAAACCCGGCCACATCGCTTCTAGCTCGGCGAGTTCGGCCAGTAGCAAACCGAGTTGGCTGTTGAGGCTATCTACCTCGCCCATGGCCTCGATACGTGGGTGATCTTTGCCCACTCGGCGGCCATCGGCCAAGCCGGTTTCACCGCCATCGCCGGTGCGGGTGTAAATTTTTGATAGGCGAAAACCCATGTTCAAACTCCTTGCTGGTCAACCAGTAGTTGCAGAGGCAGGCGCACGCTAAAGCAGCTGCCTTGGCCGAGCTTGGAGTGCACCTCCATCTGGCCTTTGTGGTTGTTGGTGATGATGAAATAGGCCACCGACAGGCCAAGGCCGGTGCCTTGGCCAATTTCTTTGGTGGTGAAAAATGGCTCGAAGATCCGCTTGCGCACCGCTTCCGGCATGCCTACGCCATTGTCTTCAACTTGAATCTCAGCCCACGGCGGGCTGAGCTTGCAGCGCAAAATAATCCGCCCCGGCGCTTGTCCTGCTGGACGCTGGTGAATGGCTTGGGCGGCGTTTTTTAGTAGGTTTAACAGCACCTGCTCCAGTTCGTTAGCGGTGGCCGGTACGCTGCCCAGTTGCGGGTCAAATTCGCGCTGAATCTCCAGGCCTTTGAAGTCAAAGCCCTCGGTCAGGTCAAAGTCGTTACCGGCAATGTCCAAGGCTTGATTGATCAGTTGCGGCAATTGGCAGGCGTTCAGTTCGCGGCTACTCAGGCGGCTAAAACTAAGCATATGGCTGACGATTTTTGCCGCCCGCGCTCCCGCCTGTTGAATGCCGTCGAGCAATTGTGGGATTTCACGACGCTCTAGATAGTCATTCACGGCCGCCAGTTCGACGCCGCTGTTGGCCGCCTGGACGAGGTTCTTGGCCAGCTCATTGGAAAGCCGGCGGCGGATATTTTGCACGTTATGCAAAATCGCCCCCAGTGGGTTGTTAATCTCATGCGCCATGCCGGCCGCCAAGCCACCGACCGAAAGCATTTTCTCCGACTGCACCATCAACTCTTCCATCGCTAAGCGCTGACCGATGTCGTCGATCCTGATCACCACGCCACGGCCACTGCTGCCCACCAATGGATAAAAGGTCAGGGCAAAGTGCTGCGGTTGCTCATCTTTAAACCAGGTAACACGCTCGATTTTCTCAATCGTATGGCGCTCGCTGGTGTGTTTGAGTTGCTCTAAATAGGGTTTTAGCGAGGGAAAGGCGAGAAAGATGGGTTGGTTAAGGGCTTTGTTTAGGGGCGTGCCAGACAGCCGGCTGGCTTCCTGATTCCACTGGGTTACATACAGTTGCTCATCGAGGGCAATTAACCCCGAGGGCATCGAGTTGATGATGCTGTTCAGGTAATTTTGAAAGCCGGTCAGCTTCTTTTCGATCTTATTGCGCACCTGCACTTCCATCTCCAATTTGCGGTTGGAGTGGCGGGTTTGCTTGGTCAGCAGTTGCGCTTCATCGCTGGCGGTTTGCGCGTCGTCGCGGGCGCGTTTGAGTTCGTCTTCACGGGCCTGAATTCGGGTTAGCATGGTGTTGAAGGCTTCCGCCAAACTGCCCAGTTCATCGTTATTGCCGGGGCGCGCGCGCAGACTGTAGTTTTCTTGGTTGGTGACTTGCCGCGAGAGCACTTCTAAGCGGCGGATCGGCTTGGTCACCAGCGCACGCACTTGTCGCGCCACCACCAGCCAGAGCAGCAGGCTTAAAGCCAAGATCAGCAAGCTGGCGGTCACTGTGCCTTGATAGAACGCCGCAGACAGTTGTTGCTCGCCGACCAGCAACAGATGCCCTGCAGTGCCGCTGGTTTGCGCCAGTTCTACTAGGTGCAAGGCGCCGTCATAACTACGCCGCCAGCGCGGCACTTGGGCAAATTGCTCGGGCAGTTGCAGCGCCTGGCCCTGCTCAACGACCGCCAGTCGCTGGCCGTCTGCGCTGTACAGCGCGGCGGCGCGCAGTGGCGCAAGGTCACTCAAGCTGTCCAGTAGTGCTTTGGCGCTGGCTTCGGAGGCCAGCGCGGGCTGGCTGATCGCCGGGTTAGTGAGGAGTCGACCGATGCTGTGCAGTGCTTGCGGGTCGATGCTTTGCTGGGCAATCCAGTACGCGGCGCTGACAAACACCACATTGACCACCAGCAATACGGCGGCCAGCAGCCCCAATAGCGCGGCGAGCATTTTTTGCCCAATGCTGAGATTGGCAAGGGTCAGGCGCTTGGACATGGCGGTGGAGGCGTCCTTGGCTGAGGAGACTGGAGTGGCGGCGCTATTATGCGCGGTGTGGGCAGGGTAGCGCGGGCCTAGGTGGTCGGCAATCCACAGGCCTGCAGATGCGCGATTAGGCGTGCTTGTAGGGCCTGTAAGTGCGGCAGCTGCAACTGCCGGCGGTTGGCCTCAGCACAGGCATAGCCCAGTAGGTAGCTGACTTCAGTGCGTTGCTGGCGGCTTACGTCTTGCTGCATGGACGAGTAGTTGGCCGCTGTGGCGTCGATGATGTGCAGCACGTCGCGCTGCAGTTCGCTGGCCGCAGACGCTTGCCCGCAAGCGTTGAGCAGCTCTGTTAGCTCGCGGCACAGTTGACTGACTGCGCTGGCTTGGTCGCGCAGCTCACCATTACGACAATTGTGCAGCACGGTCAGCGGGTTAATCGCGCAATTGATGGCCAGCTTGCGCCAAAGTTTGCCGAGAATTTCAGACGTCCAATTATGCTCAATGCCGGCGCTGGTCAGCTCGCTAAGCCAGGCTGGCGGCATGGGGTTATGCGGGTCGCCCAGCCAGGTGTGGCCGGCCCCGGCAAACACCACCCGAAAATCACTCTGCCTGAATGCACCCTCAGTGCTGCTGGCAAAGATGCAGCGGATTGGCGCCAGTAGCTCGGCCACTTGCTGCTGGCTGCCAAGGCCGTTTTGCAGCAAAACCACTTCGCTGCTGGCGTTTAGGCGCGGCATTAATGCGCGAATGGCATCCAGTGCGTCATAGGCTTTACACGCCAGTAAGAGGCGCTGAATCGGTTGTTCGGCGTTGATGGTTTGCGCCTGAATGGGCTGAAAATAATCCTGCCCATGCTCGCTTAGGGTCAAGCCGCCGGCCCGCTGGTAGGCCTCCAAGCGGCTTTGGTCGCGCACAATCAGTTGCACTGGAACGCCGGCGCGGGCTAAGCGCACTGCCCATAAAGTGCCTAAACTGCCTGCGCCCAGTATGTGCCACGTCATAGGCTTAATACGCCATGCCGGGAGCATCGCACGGATAACGCGGTGCTCATCGATTAGTGGGCGTGCGCCAGACGCGTCGTATTAATGCGACCGCTGGCATAGGCTTCTGGCAGTAGTTCGACGGCTTTGTCGATCAAGTCTTGCGGGGTCAGTGGCAATGCGTTGACATCCAGCCCTACCAAGCTAATTCCGGCTTTAAGGCTGATAAAACCTTCGCTGGTTTTAAACGCTTTTAGGTTTAAACCCTCATGTAGGCGCTTAAAACTGCCCGGCACGCACTCTTGAATGTTGTCCAGCAGGGCGATTAAGCCGAAGTGGCTGTCATCGAGGCGAGTCAGAACGTCTAGCGGGCGCACGTGTTGCTGCAAACGACGGGCGACGCCGTGAAGCAGTTCACTGTGAAAGTCATTGCCATACTGCGCACGCAGTTGGGTGGCTTCCTGCAGGCCGATCAACAGATAGCACAGGGCGCCGCCGCGTGACTCGAGTTGGCGCAGGCTGTCGCTCAGGCGCTGTTGCAGCAAGCGGGTGTTGCCCAGGCCCGTCAGCGGGTCGATCAGGTTGCGTTGCTCGAGGCTGGCGACGTTTTGCGTTAGTAGGTGGTTCTCTTGCAGCAGGCGCTGCAGGGTGTTGCACAGACGGTCCGCAGCAAATACCCGGGGTACTAACTGTTCGTGCATGGCCGCTTTGTTGATGAAGTCATCCACGCCGCTTTCAAAGGCTTCGCCCAGTACGTTTTCACCCTCGCGGCCGGTGAGCAAAATAACGTAGGTGTAATGGTGGGTCATTTCATCCAGCTGGCGAATTCGGCTGGTTAGCTCTAATCCGTCAATTTCCGGCATCATCCAGTCGGCTAATAATACGCTGGCGGGACGTTGCTCTTGAAGGGTCAGGGCCTCGAGGGCACTGCTGGCAAAGCGGACATCGAGATAGCCGGCAATTTTTAGTGCGCGGCCGATAATAGCGCTGGAAAACTTGGTGTCGTCGACCACCAGAATGCTGAGGTGCGGGTTGGGCATTGAGGCGGCTCACAAAAGGGGCAATAAACGCCGGCGCGGAGCCGGTCTATGTTGGTGTGAACAGTTATAATGATTTCTCGATTACATCGTCAAGCCGCGAGCCGCCCGTCCGTGACGTCGGTCGCGCCTTCTATCTGGCACCTTTAGCGGGCGCCTGCATTTTCAGGAGAAAATCTATGCCATCGTTTGACGTGGTGTCCGAACTGGATAAGCACGAAGTCACTAATGCGCTCGATAATGCCAGTAAAGAGCTGGAACGGCGCTTTGATTTGCGTGGCAAAGGCAGTTTTGAACTCAAAGACTTGGTGATTCATCTGAGTGGGGATGCCGATTTCATTCTCGAACAATTGAAGCCCATCCTTGAGCAAGCACTGATTAAACGCAAAATTGACGTGCAGTGCTTGGAGTACAAGGACGCTTTCCCGTCTGGTAAAAGCGTGAAGCAAGAAGCTACGTTGCGTGAAGGTATCGATAAAGAGTTAGCCAAGAAGATCGTCGCGCACATCAAAGACAGTAAACTAAAAGTGCAGGCCGCCATTCAGGGCGAGCAGGTGCGCGTTACTGGCAAGAAGCGCGATGATCTGCAAGAAGCCATGGCCGCATTGCGCGCCAAAGACTTCAGCATGCCGTTGCAGTTCAATAATTTTCGCGACTAAGCACGCGCTTTATGCATAGTGCTGGTGCCTAAGGCCGACTTTTAGTCGGCCTTTTTTATGCGTCGCTATTGCTCGCGCTCTGGGTCACTTGCTTGCGCCACTGCAGGGCGACTAAAAACAAAGTTGGCACGCCGAGTAGGGCGGTGATTAAGAAGAACTCGCCATAGCCAAATTTCTCCACCATCACCCCCGAGTAGCCGCCTATCAGTCTTGGTAATAACAGCATCAATGAACTGAGCAACGCATATTGGGTGGCGGAGAATTTAAGGTTGGTTAGGCTCGACAGGTAGGCGACAAACGCGGCGGTGGCGAGCCCTGAGCTGAAATTGTCGCAGGAGATGCTGAGTATTAGCATGTTCAAGTTGGCGCCCATGTCGGCCAGCAACATAAACAGTAAGTTGGTCGCCGCTGAGGTAACGCCGCCGATAAACAGAATCGGCATGATGCCGAAACGCACTATTAATATGCCGCCTAAACCGGCGCCGAACAGGGTCATAAATAAGCCGAAAATCTTACTGACGCTGGCAATTTGCTCCTTGGTAAAACCTTGGTCGATATAGAACACGTTGGCCATCACGCCCATCACTGTGTCGGACATGCGATAGGTGGCGACCAATCCCAGCAGCAAAAAAGCTTGCCAGCGATAGCGCACGATAAAGTCGTTAACCGGCGTGAGTACCGGTGCTAAACCGCGCCGGCCCATGGCCGAGAGGCACAGAGCGGTGAGGGTGCTGTACAGCAAGGCGCGCAGTAATGCGCGATCGTCGCGCAGCAGTTCAAACAGGCTTTGCTCACCGTGGATCACGCTGGCAAAGTCGGTCTGATAAAACTGGGTGAACATCGCCGGGACGGAAATCAGCAGCACAATCAACACCAGCACCGAGGCCAGTTGGTGGCTCAGGCCATAACGCTCTGCTGCTTGCTGAGTGCGCAGCAGCAGTGGTGGCTCGCGCATCCATAAAGTTGTGATTAACCCCGGCAACATCAACATGGCAAACAGCATATAAGTGCTGGCCCAGGCGCCGTGTTGGTAGTGCAAGCTGGAAGCGCCAAACCAATCGGCAAAGTACAGCGCGCCAGCAGTGGCCAGCAATGCGGCGACTCGATAGCCGGCCATGTAGCTGGCGGCCAGCGCCGCTTGCTGGCTGTCGTCGGCAATTTCTAGGCGGTAGGCGTCTACCGCAATATCTTGGGTGGCCGAGGCGAAGGCCACCACCACGGCCAGTGCAATCAAACTGGTTAAGTGCAGTTGCGGATCGCAAAAAGCCATGGCCACTAAGCCCAGCGCCACCAAGGTTTGCGAGAGCACCAACCATGAACGACGGCGGCCGAGGCGACCGAGCAGCGGCAGGCGCCACTGGTCGAGCAGCGGCGACCAGACCCACTTAAAGGCATAAGCCAAGCCAATTAAGCTGGCGAAACCAATGGTCTCACGGGCGACACCTGCTTCTCGCAACCACACCGAAAGGGTCGAGAACACCAGCATGTACGGCAGGCCCGCGGCAAAGCCCAGCAACAGTAAAGCTAGCGAGGCGGGCGTGGCGTAAGCGGCGAGGGCCGCGCGCCAGCTTTTATTGGGCGGGGTGAGCGAACTATGCTCGGGCATAAAAAGAGCCTGCGGTATACGGGCGGGCGCTAACGGCTGCCGAGGGTTGCAATCAAGGCCCGCACTTTACCTGCTGTACAGCTATGGGCGCCAGCCGTGGCGGCGCATATCCAGCCTATCGTTAGTCAGGTTGATGCCCTCGGCGCGCAGGCGTTGCCGTTGCTCGTCACCGCTTGGCGTGCCTTGCACCAAGCTTAGATGCCCACCTGCCTTCACCACCCGATGCCACGGCAGGCTTGAACCTTCAGGTAGTTGGCTGAGCGTGCGGCCTACCCAGCGCGCCGCGTTACCGAGCCCAGCGATGGCGGCTAGTTGTCCGTAGCTAACCACGTGACCGCTGGGAACCTGCGCCAAACTCAGGTACAGCGCTTCCCGCCGGGCAGTTGCGCTTGCCGATGCGTGTGCTGTGCAGGCATGCTGCGCGCCGCTTTTATCTTTCGCAGACCCTTGGTTGACCATGTTACCGCGTACCTTATTGATTTTTCTTGTGGGTTTTTTGGCGTTGCCGGCGTCGGCCGATACGGTGTGGCTGAATAATGGCGACCGCCTGACGGGTGAGATTATTGTGCTGGATGGCGGCAAGTTGGCGTTAAAAACCAAGTACGCCGGTCGCGTGCTGATCGACTGGAAGGATATCAACACCCTCACGTCTGAGCAGCCACTACTGGTTAAGCGTTCGGGGTTTGAGGGGCAGCATAGCCAGCGCTTGGAAGCAGCGGCGCCTGGCCAGGTGCAGGTCTTAAATGGGCAGAAACAAACCGTGACGCTGAGCGAAATCAGCCAGTTGGTGCCGCCGCGTCGATTGATTAGAGATTTCGTCTGGGAAGGTAACGTGGATGCAAGGCTTGAGTTTGAGCGCGATGAAAATCAAACCGATGAGTTCAAGCTAAAAGGCGATACCCGTATTAGCCATGATGCTTGGCGGCATGTGCTCAAGAGTGAGTTTGAACAAGAGACTAAAAATGCCGATAAAGTTAAGCAGAATTGGTTGCTGGAGTACGATCTCGATCGCTTCATTAGCGAGCAATGGTTTGTGCGCAGCAGTCTTTATCAGCAGCACGATGAATTCGCATCAATTGATCGGCAAAAATCGCTTGGTGTTGGGCCAGGTTATCGTTTTTGGGATGATGAGTTGGGGCGTTTTGAACTGATCGGTCAGTATCAGCGTTTTAAGCTGCACGCTAATGCGCAGGCTCATAAACCGGGTAATAGCAGCTTCGATGCCGGTAGTTTGGAGTGGGATTACAAGCGCTTATTGGCCGGTACCCGGGTTGAGCTATACAGCACTGGGCAGGTCGCGCTGCCGCTGATTGATCAGGTCGACTACGTATTCGAAGGTGAGGCGGGCTTGCGCTATCGGGTCAATGAGTGGGCGCGTATATCCTTGCTTTACGAGCTTAATCAAACCCGTGGTCTGGGCCAAACGTCGGCTGAGCGCCAATATATGCTCGGCTTCGGTGTTGGCTGGTAAATTTAAGCGGCTAGGTCGCCAGTCATAAAAAAGCCCCGCTCTCAAGCTGAGAACGGGGCTTTTTGCTTAGTGCTGGCGAGCCGCTGATTACAGGCGCAGGCCGCCGTCTAGCTCGAGGATACGACCGGTGTAGTAGTCGTTCTCCAGGATGTAAGCTACCGAGTGGGCGATTTCGGCTGGTTTGCCCATGCGCTTGAGTGGGATGCCCGAGCACATGCGCTCTAAGGCTTCCGGCTTCATGCTGGCGACCATTTCAGTTTCGATGAAACCTGGTGCTACGCCAGCGACACGAATGCCGTAGCGCGCCAGTTCTTTGGCCCAGACCACGGTGTCGGCGGCTACCCCGGCTTTGGCCGCTGAGTAGTTGGCTTGGCCGATGTTGCCGGCGCGTGAGATCGAGGAGATATTAACGATTGCGCCCTCGTTCTTCAGTTCAATCATCTTCGCCGCTACTTCGCGGGTGCACAGGAACACGCCGGTCAGGTTAACGTCGATCACCGCTTGCCACTGGGCTAGGCTGAGTTTGGTCATCTCGCCGTCCTTGACCTTAATGGTCAGACCGTCGCGCAGAATCCCGGCGTTGTTCACCAAACCGTTGATAGCGCCAAAATCGGCCGCCACCTGTGCGACCATATGGGTCACTTGCTCTTCGTTGGCGACGTTGCACAGGTACGCGCGGGCTTCAACGCCAGCGGCCTTGCAGGCAGCTACGGCTTCGTCGAGCTTCTCTTGGTTGAGGTCGACCAGGGCCAGTTTGACGCCTTTGCCGGCCAAGTACTCGGCCATCGCGCGGCCCAAACCCTGGCAGCCGCCGGTGATGATGATGACTTTATCTTGTAGTTGCATAGGTTATTCCCCAATGGTTAAAGCTGGTTGCCCCGTTGGCGCCGCAGAACCGAAGTGCTGAGAACCTGTCCGTTTATGACGAATTCTGTACGAGGAGTCACAAGTTGAGCGTTAAGACGACAAAGAATGCCCGAGAATTGCTGCTCAAGGAATACCAAGCAGTGCTTTCTACCCACTCAAAAGCGATGCCGGGCTTTCCATTCGGATCAGTGGTGCCGTATTGCCTCGATGATCAGGGCCGGCCATTGTTGTTAATCAGCCGGATTGCCCAGCACACCCACAATTTGCAGCAGCAGTCCAAATGCTCGCTGCTGGTCGGTGAGCGCGGCGCGGTGGATGTGCAAGCGGCGGGGCGTTTAACCCTGTTGGCTGAGGCCCAGCAGTTGGTTGATGAGGTGGAAATCGCCGCAGCGGCCGCGCGTTATTACCGCTATTTTCCCAATGCGCACAACTATCATCAGGCCCATGATTTTGACTTTTGGCGGCTAGAGCCAGTGCGTTGGCGTTATATCGGCGGTTTCGGCGCAATTCACTGGCTCGATGATGTGGCGCGGGCTAATCCCTTTGCTGGTACTGCAGAGCAGCAGATGCTTGAACACATGAACGCCGATCACGCCAAGGCCATCGCCCATTACGTCGCCTTAAATGGTTTGCCGACTGAGCCGGCGGCACAGTTGGTCGGGTTGGACGGCGAGGGTTTTCATCTGCGTATCGGCGCGGTGATTGATTGGCTGGCTTTCCCGCAGCCTTGCGGCAGTGCGCTTGAGGTGCGTCAGGCCTTGGTGGCGTTGGCGCAGGCCGACACTTGGCCGACCGGCGGGGCTGTGCAGGCTTGAAAAGCCGAGTGGCTGCCGTCATCTATTAGCTATTGGAAGAGTTCTTCCGTTTAGGGATTTGTCTTGATGCGCGTTTTTTTACTGGTTTTTCTGCTGTTCCCGGTGCTTGAACTCTACGTTTTTACCAAGGTTCAGGCGCTGCTTGGGTTTTTCCCGGCATTGCTGTTAATTATCGCTGGCGTGGTGTTGGGTAGCCTGGTGCTGCGCATAGCTGGCCTGACCGTGGCGCTCGGCGTGCGTGCGCGGTTAGCGCGTGGCGAGATGCCCGAGCGGGAGATGCTTGAAGGTATGTTGCTGGCGCTCGGCGGTGGTTTGCTGTTCCTGCCCGGGTTTATCAGTGATGTATTGGCATTATTCTGCTTGTTGCCGTTCGTGCGTCGGGCGTTAGTAAGCGTGGAGTTGCGCCGCGCAGAGCAAAAGGCCGTGCGTCAGCGGGCCTTTGCCGATGACCTGCAAGCGCGCTCGGGGGCGAGTCAGCCGAACGTGATCGAAGGTGAGTTCGAACATCGTGACTCGTAAAGAATTTTCCGCGGCTGCCTTGAATTTCGTGACTCAGCCCTTATGTAGTTAACACCGCAAGGTTTGTGTTGTTAACGACACATCAGTCTTCTGCGTGCAGCTTGGCTGTACGCAACCGGCACCGCCGGATGCAGTAATCCGCCAGCATCTGCTTGGCCTCTTTAAACCGCATTACTTGGGCCTTACTTGGGCCTTACTTTAGGAGATCATCGTCAATGAAGCTTCGTCCTCTGCATGACCGCGTCGTAATCCGTCGTAGCGAAGAAGAATCGAAAACCGCTGGTGGCATCGTTCTGCCAGGTTCTGCCGCTGAAAAGCCGAACCGTGGTGAAATCCTGGCTGTTGGTACTGGCAAAGTGCTGGACAACGGTGAAGTGCGCGCTCTGGCCGTTAAGGTTGGCGACAAAGTGGTGTTTGGCCCGTACTCCGGCAGCAACGCCATTAAAATCGACGGCGAAGAGCTGTTGGTAATGGGCGAAAGCGAAATTTTGGCCGTTGTTGAAGGCTAATAATTGCAGTTGATTGTGGCTGGCTAATCCAGCCCAACATCACTCCGAATTGTGTTCCACGAAACGAATTGAGGCATAACCATCATGGCTGCAAAAGAAGTTAAGTTTGGCGATTCCGCCCGTAAGAAAATGCTCGCTGGTGTTAACGTTTTGGCTGACGCAGTAAAAGCCACCCTAGGGCCTAAGGGCCGTAACGTGATCATCGAGAAGAGCTACGGCGCGCCAACCATCACCAAAGACGGTGTGTCGGTTGCCAAAGAAATCGAACTGAAAGACCGTTTCGAAAACATGGGCGCTCAGCTGGTAAAAGACGTGGCTTCGCGCGCTAACGATGACGCTGGCGACGGCACCACCACCGCCACTGTATTGGCTCAGTCGATCGTTAACGAAGGCCTGAAAGCCGTCGCTGCTGGCATGAACCCAATGGACCTGAAGCGCGGCATCGACAAGGCGACTATCGCCATCGTTGCTCAGCTGAAAGCTCAGTCCAAGCCATGCGCTGACACTAAGGCAATCGCTCAGGTTGGTACCATCTCGGCCAACTCCGACAGCTCGATTGGCGACATCATTGCCGAAGCGATGGAAAAAGTCGGCAAAGAAGGCGTCATCACCGTTGAAGAAGGCACAGGCCTGGAAAACGAATTGTCGGTGGTTGAAGGCATGCAGTTCGACCGTGGCTACCTGTCGCCGTACTTCATCAACAAGCCAGACACCATGGTGGCTGAGCTGGACGGCCCGCTGATTCTGTTGGTCGACAAGAAGATCTCCAACATTCGCGAAATGTTGCCAGTGCTGGAAGCCGTGGCTAAAGCCGGTCGTCCATTGCTGATCGTTGCCGAAGACGTTGAAGGCGAAGCCTTGGCGACCCTGGTAGTTAACAACATGCGCGGCATCGTTAAAGTCGCCGCCGTTAAAGCCCCAGGCTTTGGCGACCGTCGCAAGGCCATGCTGCAAGACATCGCCGTGCTGACTGGCGGTACTGTGATCTCCGAAGAGATCGGCCTGAGCCTAGAGAGCGCCACTCTGGAGCACCTGGGTAACGCTAAACGCGTGATCCTCAGCAAAGAAAACAGCACCATCATCGACGGCGCTGGCGTTCAAGCTGATATCGAAAGCCGCGTTGCACAGATCCGTAAGCAAGTTGAAGACACCTCGTCCGACTACGACAAAGAAAAACTGCAAGAGCGTCTGGCCAAGTTGGCTGGCGGTGTTGCTGTTATTAAGGTTGGCGCTGGTTCCGAAGTAGAAATGAAAGAGAAGAAAGCCCGCGTTGAAGACGCCCTGCACGCAACCCGTGCAGCCGTTGAAGAAGGCGTGGTACCTGGCGGCGGCGTAGCACTGGTACGTGCTCTGCAAGCCATCGAAGGCCTGAAAGGCGATAACGCTGATCAGAACGTTGGTATCGCGCTGTTGCGTCGTGCTGTTGAAGCGCCGCTGCGTCAGATCGTTGCCAACTGTGGCGACGAGCCAAGCGTAGTGGTCGACAAGGTTAAGCAGGGTTCCGGTAACTACGGTTACAACGCTGCCACCGGCGAGTACGGCGACATGATCGAAATGGGTATTCTTGACCCGGCTAAAGTGACGCGCTCTGCTCTGCAGGCCGCCGCTTCGATCGCCAGCTTGATGATCACCACTGAGGCGATGATTGCTGAAATCGTTGAAGACAAGCCATCCGCTGGCGGCATGCCAGACATGGGCGGCATGGGTGGTATGGGCGGCATGATGTAATTTAACTCGGCCAGCCTCACAGCCAGTTAAACCGAAAGCCCCGGCATTTGCCGGGGCTTTTTTGTGGGTGCAATTTAGTCCGGCACGTTAAGCCGATTCGCTGCGTTGGCGCTGGCTGAGCGCTTAGGAGCGGGGCGGTACAGCAGCAAGTGATAACAACCTAGGGCAATCAGCCAGTCGAACAGGGCCGTCCAAAGGCTGTGAGATAGAAAGTGTGCGCCTTGCATGATGCGTCCTAGCGAGAGTGCTGTGCCCAGTGTGAAGGCAAATACTAAGGCCGCTTTAGCTAACCGAGGACGCCGGTCGCGCAGTAAAAAGTACACCGCAAAAAAGCTAAAGCCACTGCTGGAATGTCCAGCGGGCCAGCATTTACCAGGGTGGCTGGTTGGCTCGCGACTGCTCAATAGCGGTGAGTAAGTTTCTTTGCCGCCAAATTCGCTCAGATCCCATGGGCAGTGCACGCCGGTCACAACTTTCAGCGGGGTGATGATGGCGGTGCAAATACTTACCGCTAAGACTAAATAACCCAGCGCCAGTTGTAGTTTTTTCCAAGGTGGGTAAACAAAACTAATGATTAAGCCAAGTAGGGCAAAGACCATTATGGTTATAACCGCCTGCTTGGCGCGCTCGTGCATAATGTCTTCGAGCCAAAAACTGTGTTTGCCGGCAAAACCAAGCTCAGGGCTATAAAATAAATGACTAATTGCAAAGTCCAGGGTGGTTGGCGGAAATAGCAGTAACAGTAGGCCTAATGCCAGCGGTAAAGCGAGGCTGGGTATTGTTCTTATTGGGCGCGAATACAGCGTTGTGGGTCGGGTTAGCATAGAGGTCCGTGGTATGAAAGCGCGCCGGCTTGGCGCAAGCGGTGTGGTCTGTCGTCCAGTAACCGGGTGAGAGCATTGGTCTACGCAGGCGACTTTAGTTGCGTCTGTTGAGCATTTTGTTCGCCGGGCTGTTTAGCCGATGTGAGGCGTAGGTGAAAAAACTGTCAAAGCAGGTTGTTATTTGCCTAGCGCAGCCCCGCCGGTTAACACTGTTGGTTAGCGCGCAGTTAAGTTCGTCTTAAGTTATTCGGTGCAAGCTTGCGGTGCCCATTTAGAGCTAAATACGGAGCGTCAATGCGCATTTTGTTGGTAGAAGATAATCGCGACATCTTGGCCAATTTGGCCGATTTTCTAGAGCTCAAGGGCTATAGCGTCGATTGCGCTCAAGATGGCTTGTCGGGTTTGCATTTGGCGGCCACTGAGCACTACGACTTGCTTGTGCTGGATGTAATGTTGCCTGGCATCGACGGCTACAGCCTGTGTAAGCGCTTGCGCGAAGATGCTCGGCGAACAACTCCGGTGATTATGCTGACCGCGCGCGATCAGTTAGATGACCGTTTGCAGGGCTTTCGCAGCGGCGCCGACGACTACTTGGTTAAGCCCTTTGCCATGTCGGAGTTAGTTGCACGCATCGAGGCGGTGCTGCGTCGCACTCAGGGTAGTGCGCAGCGCTGTTTGCAGGTCGGCGATTTGACTTATGACTTAGATACGCTTGAGGTTAGCCGTGCCGGTCGCTTACTCAAGCTCAATCCGGTGGGGCTAAAAATCTTGGCGGTGTTAATGCAGCGAAGTCCGCATGTGCTGCGCCGCGAAGTGCTGGAGGAGGCACTATGGGGCGATAACTGCCCCGATAGCGACAGCTTGCGCAGCCATATTCATCAGCTACGCCAAGTAATCGACAAGCCATTTAGTCATGCGCTTTTGCATACTGTCCATGGCCTTGGCTATCGCTTGGTGGAGATTGCTGATGGAGTTTAAGCAGGGCCTGTCTCAACGCATTGTGATTGCCTTTGTGTTGATGACGTTACTGGTTGGTGGCGCATTCAGCTACGGGATTGTGCAAGCCGTACACATTATGGAAGAGCGCTTGGTATCGGGAGCGTTGCGCGGCGATTTAGACCGCATGCTCTTGATGACCAATATGGACGACTGGCGGCATAAACCAGAGCCGGGGCAGCTGTTTTATTTTTCCGGTGGCGCCGGCAAATTTAGCTTACCGGCGTATTTGCAAAATTTACCTGAAGGTTTTCAGGAGGCTTACCACGGTAAATATTCCTACCATGCCTATGCGCGAGTCGTGGCTGGCCGGCAGTATGTGCTGTTGCAAGATCAGAGCGATTTTGAAAACCGTGAACAGGCTTTGTATTCGGTGGTACTGGTGGGCTTCTTGGTCAGTATTGCTGCCGCCATGCTGCTCGGTTGGCTACTGGCGCGTAAAGTCATCGAGCCAGTCGTACGTTTAGCGCAACAAGTGCGCCATCGCGATCAACTACTGACATTGGCTCCGCCATTGGCGCCGGATTACGCCGATGACGAAGTCGGTCAGTTGGCCGCCGCCTTTGACGATACCCTAGGCTTGTTACGCCTCGCACTTGAGCGCGAGCAGTTGTTTACCAGCGATGTGAGCCACGAGTTGCGCACACCTTTAATGGTGCTGGCCAGCTCCTGTGAGTTACTCCTAGAAAACCCTAGTTTGGATGCGCGCGGTAAAGCACAGGTGCTGCGCATTGAGCGCGCCACCCAAGGTATGCGCGAGTTGGTGCAGGCGTTTTTATTGTTGGCTCGCGAACCAGAGCAGGACTCCGCCCTGTCAACCCAGCACAGCCTTGCGCGTATCGCTGATGAACTCGTGCAGCAATGGCGTGAGCCAATTGAAAGTAAAGGTTTGCAGTTTATCTATCAGCCTGGCGAGACCAGCACGCATACTTACAATGCGATAATGCTGCACTCGGTGTTGGGGAATCTGTTGCGTAATGCTTGGCATTACACGCAAAGCGGGCACATCACCCTGCGTCTGTATGCGCAAGGTTTTGCGGTTGAAGACAGCGGAGTTGGGATCGCAGAGGCTGAACAAGAAAATATTTTTGAGCCCTTCGTGCGTGGCGCTAGTGCGCGTGGCGATGGCCTCGGGTTGGGCTTGTCGCTGGTGCGACGGATTTGCCTGAGTCAAGGCTGGCAAGTAACACTCTCTTCCATGCCGCCGAGCGGCTGTCGCTTTCAAGTAAATTTACACACGCACTAATGGTTTTCGCGCAGTAGGACAGTGTTATGTCCTGCAGGCGGCTAGGCCACTTAAATTACCCTACACAGGAATTGCTCGATGCCTGCTGATGTAAATGCGTTGCTAAAACTGCCTAGTGCGCAAGCTTTTGACCAATGGTTGGCCTTGCCTGGTGAGTGGGTTGAGCCGCCCAATATTCGCCGTGGTGGTGAAAGCGGGGTGAAGCGGGTCTTGGGCGCTAACGGCCAATTGCTGTATCGCAAACAGCAGGTTGGACATATTTATCGGCCACTGTTGCACCCATTCGGTTACCCCACGGCCATGCGTGAGCGCAAAGTGCTGCTCGCCTGCGCGGCCCTAAATGTCATAGTGCCGAAGTTGGTGTACGCCGAGTGCCGTAAGGTTGAAGGTGTTTGGCAGGCGCTATTGATTACTGAGGCGCTCGATGGCTTTAGCAGCCTAGAAGATTGCTATGCGGCTAAGCAGGAGTTGAGCTGGGGCGAACCTTTGCATTTGCGCGTGTTGCAGGAAGTTGGCGCGTGCTTGGCGCGGTTTAACTTAGGGCGCTGGCAACATGGCTGTCTTCGGATGAAGCACGTATTTGTCCGTGTGCAGGGGGAGCAGATCGAAATTGCCTTGCTCGACTTAGAAAAAAGTCGCCAAAGCTTCACCGCCAAACGTGCGGCAATCCATGACATTCAGCAGATCAAGCGCCATAGCGCTTGGACTGTTACCCAGTGGCAAGCGTTTATGCAGGGCTACGAAGCGGCGTTTGGGCGTCGTTTCAGCGGTTTGTGATGTGATTGCCTAACCCGTAAAGACTAACAAGCCCCGGAGTCGGGGCTTGTTAGTCTTTACGGTTGAGCTTTAATGGGGCTGTATTAGCTTTGGCGCTGCTGGGCTTGGGTCCGGTTTGGCCAGCAGGCTGTACACGCACGGCAGTACAAACAGGGTAAAGAGCGTTCCCACCGACATGCCGGTGGCAATCACCAAGCCGATGTCGAAGCGGCTGACCGCGCCGGCGCCGCTGGCCAGAATCAGTGGCAACATACCGAAGACCATGGCCGCAGTGGTCATTAGTACCGGCCGCAGGCGGATGGCGGCAGCTTCTTCGATGGCCTCGCGGCGATTTAAGCCTTTTTCGTGGCGCAGTTGATTGGCGAATTCGACGATTAAAATACCGTGCTTGGTAATCAGGCCAATCAGCGTCACCAGCCCGACTTGGGTGTAGATGTTCATGCTGGAGAAACCCAAGAACAGCGGTATCAGCGCTCCGCAGATCGACAGTGGCACGGTTACCATGATCACCAGTGGATCGCGGAAGCTCTCAAACTGCGCCGCCAGCACCAAGAAAATCAAGGCGAGGGCGATGGCGAAAGTCAGGTACAGCGCACTGCCTTCTTGCACATATTGGCGTGCGGCGCCGGCATAGTCGAAGGCGTAGCCGGGAGGCGCTTCTTCGCTGGCGATTTGCCGCACAGTGTCGATCGCCTCACCCATGCTGACGATTGGGAAGCCTTGGATGATCGCCGAGTTGAGCTGCTGGAATTGATTCAGCTGAGTGGGCCGGGCGCGGTCGTGTACTTTGATCAGGGTCGACAGTGGCAGCATCTGGCCGTCGAGGTTTTTCACGTAATAGCTGTTCAGCCATTCGGGATTGTCCCGGTAGGCACGCTCGACCTGGGCTATCACCTTGTAGCTACGGCCGTCGATGGTGAAACGATTGATCTCGCCCTCACCGAGTAAGGTCGCCAAGGTGCCGCCCAGATCCTCCATGGATACGCCCATTTGCGCGGCTTTCTCGCGGTCAATCTCGACCACTACTTCGGGTTTGTCGAAGGCCAGGTCAACGTCGAGAAAGGCGAATTTACCGGACTCTTGTGCGCGTTTTTTGATCCGCTCGGTGACTTGCAGCAGCGACTGGTAATCGTTGGGCGTGTTGATCACAAATTGGAACGGCAGGCCTTCGCCGGTGCCGGGTAGCGCGGGTAGGTTGAAGCCGAAAATCTGCAGGCCGGGAATCTGCGCTAAGCGTTGTTGTACCTCGGGCAAAATCTCCATTTGCGTGCGGCTGCGCTCATCCCAAGGCTTGAGCAAGAAGCCGCCAATGCCCGACTGCACGCCGTTGAAGCCGTTAATCTGGAACGATGAGTAGTACTCCGGGAACTCCTTGAAGATTTTGACGAACTGCTCGGTGTAGGCATTTAGGTAGTTGAGGTTGGTCGGTTGTGGCGCGGTGGCGATCAAAAACACGATGCCTTGATCTTCATCGGGGGCCAGTTCTTTTTCGCTAAACATCAGCAGCAATGGAATCAGGCATAGCACTATGGCGGCAAAGGTCAGCACCACCGGGCGGGTATCCAGCGTGGTGTGCAGGGCGCGTTGATAGCGTTGTTTTAAGCGCTCGAAAATTTGGTCGAGGCGATGGGCGAAGCCCGATGGATTTTCTTCGTGGCGCAGCAATACCGAACACATCATCGGCGACAGGGTCAGGGCGACGATGCCGGAAATCACCACCGCGCCGGCCAAGGTTAAGGCGAACTCTTTAAACAGCGCACCGGTTAAGCCGTCGAGAAAACCAATGGGTGCGTACACCGCTGCCAAGGTGATGGTCATGGTGACCACCGGTACGGCAATTTCACGGGCGCCTTCGATGGCGGCGTCAAACGGGGTTTTGCCCTCTTCGATATGCCGGTGAATGTTCTCCACCACGACTATCGCATCGTCGACCACCAAGCCAATCGCCAGCACCATCGCCAGCAGGGTCAGCAGGTTGATCGAGTAGCCCATCAGTTGCATAAAAAACAGCACGCCGATCATCGACAGCGGGATGGTGATGACCGGGATCAGCACCGAACGGAAGGCGCCTAAAAATAAGAACACCACTACGATGACGATCAACACCGCTTCAAAGAGGGTTTTGATCACCTCGTCGATAGACGCCTGAATAAATTGAGTAGCATCGTAGGCGATGGCCACTTTCAGGTTCGGTGGCAGTTGCTCGGTTAGCTGCGGCATGACCTTACGCACTTCTTTGATCACGTCCAGCGGGTTGGCGCTGGGCGTGGCCTTGATGCCGATATACACCGAAGGAATGCCGTCGAAGGAACTGATCGAGTCGTAGTTCTCCGCGCCCATTTCTACCCGCGCCACGTCGCTGATCAGCACCCGGCGATCGCCCAAGGTTTTCAGAGGTATGGCGGCGAAGGCCTCGGGGGTTTTTAGCTCGGTTTCGGCGTTGATACTGGTGACTACATATTGGCCTTTAGTTTCGCCAGCCGCAGAGAGAAAGTTGTATTTACGCACCGCCTCGCTGACGTCATTGGCAGTCAGGCCAAAGGCAGCGAGTTTTACCGGGTCGAGCCACAGGCGCATGGCAAACACTTGGTTGCCAAGGATCTCGGCCTCGGCCATGCCGGGCAACGTGGCCAGTTTGGGTTGAATTACCCGCGAGAGGTAGTCGGTAATCTGTGGGTTACTCAGCTCGTCGCTATAAAAGCTGACATACATCAGCGCCGAAGAATCGGCGGCTTCTTTGCTTAACACCGGGTCTTCGGCATTTTTTGGTAGCTGGTTTTTAACCTCGCTGGCTTTGGCCAAGAGTTCGGTAAACATGCGGTCGCTGTCGGCGCCGATGCGCGCATAAATCGAGATGATCGACACGTTCTGGCGGCTCACCGAGGTCATGTAGTCGATGCCTTCGGCGCTGGCCAAACTTTGTTGCAGCGGTTGGGTGATATAGCCCTGAATAGTCTCGGCATTCGCCCCTGGATAGGCAGTGGTGACCGTGATCAGGGCGTTTTCCATCTGCGGGTATTGGCGGATGGTGAGTTTATTGAAGGCCTGCAGGCCGAGCAAAATGATCAGCAAGCTGACCACCGTAGCCAATACCGGGCGACGGATAAACGGATCGGTAAAAGCCATGCTAAAGGTTCCTTGGCGCAGGGGCCGAATCAGTTGGCGGCGGCCGTGGCAGGCGCGGGCATAGTCAGGGCGCTGTCAGCGATCAAGCTAACGCTGCTGCCGTTATCCAGCTTGAGCTGGCCGGAAGTAACGATCTGTTCACCGGCGCGCAGGCCTTTAGCGATGATAACCAGACCATCGCGACGTTCGCCGGTGCTGACAAAACGCCGCTCAACCACCAGTGCAGATTGCGGTATCTCGGCGGCAGGGGCTTTGGCTAAGCCTAGCCAGCACAACAGTTGGCCAGCCGTGGAGGTGCATGGGTTAGCCGCCGCTGGCTGCTCTTTGCTCGTGACTACGTACAGGCTGTTGCCATACAGGGTGAAGGTCAGCGCGGTTTCCGGCACTACCACTTGCTTGGTCTTGTCGGCGAGCAGCACTTGCAGGTTGGCAAACATGCCAGGCAGCAATTTGCTATCTGGGTTGGCGAGCAGGGCGCGCACTTGTACATTGCGGGTGCTGATCTCGACTTTCGGGTTGATGGCGACGATCTCGGCGTTAAACACCTCGCCTGGATAAGCGGCCACGTTGATGCGCACCTGTTGGCCGAGGGCCAATTGCGGCACATTTTGCTCCGGCAGGAAGAAGTCGACATAGAGTTTCGACAGGTCTTGCAGGGTCGCCACTGGCGTGCCCGAGGTGACGTAGTCACCAATGTCGACTTGGCGAATGCCGATGGTGCCAGCGAACGGCGCGACTATGCGCTTGCGCTCCAGCAAGGCGTTTAGTTGAGTGACCCGGGTGATGGATTTTTGCAGTTTGGCGGTTAAACGGTCGTATTCACTTTTGGACAGCGATTGTCGTTCCAGCAGACTTTTACCGCGCTCATGCTCGACTTTGGCGAGGGCCAGTTCGGCTTGCTCGGTGGCCAAGCTGGCCTGTTCGACCGCGCTGTCTAACTGCAACAGTGGCTGATTAAGGCTGACTCGCTCACCGGAGCGGAACTCCAAGGCTTTAACGGTGCCAGCGGCCTCGACGGTTAGATCGATACCTTGAACGGCTCTTAGGCTACCGATGGCCGGCAGGCGGCTTTGCCACGGTTGCTCGGCGGCGGTTGTGGCGCTTACGGCTATCGGTGGCGGCGGCGCGCTGAACTGCTGAATCTGCTGATAAATAGAGGCAAACTTGACCGCCGCGAGGGCGAGTACTGCAAGGATGACCAGGGTTAGCATAATCAGCAGGCGACGGCGCAACATAGTCCTAATCCTTGGTTCGTTGGATGGCTGCAAGCAGCGAGCCTTGCACCTTAACGCTAGGGTGCCGGGCGAGTCAAAAACGCCGCTTTACAAAAGATTGCGATGGCGCTTTTTGGCAACAAACTGTCTTTTTTGTCAGCTTAATGGCTGCGTGACGGCGCCGTTATTGACCTCTGCGTGACAGAAAGTTGAATGCACTAAGCAGCTTCGCCACCCCGTGCGGGTGACGAAGCATACGGCTTAGGCTTGCAGGCGTTGGCTGACTTTGCCTAGCTGGCTGGAGAGGTCGGCCAAGTTGTTGCTGGCGGCTTGGGTGCGTTCGACGTTCTCTTGGTTAGCATTGGCAATGGCGGTGATCTCGGTGAGGTTCTGCGAGATATCCTCGGCCACGGCGGTTTGCTCCTCGGCGGCGGTGGCTATTTGCCGGTTCATGTCGCGGATTGCTTCAACCGCGCCGGTGATGCGTTGCAGCATAGCGCCGGCCTGGGTGACTTGCTCCACGCCTTCTTCACTGCGGTTTTGCCCGCTTTCAATCGCCCGTACTGCATTGATCGCGCCGGTTTGTACGGTGCTGATGATTTGATTGATTTCGGCGGTGGAGTCGGCGGTTTTCTTCGCTAAGTTGCGCACCTCATCGGCCACCACAGCAAAACCGCGCCCGGCATCACCGGCGCGAGCGGCTTCGATGGCGGCGTTAAGGGCCAACAGGTTGGTTTGCTCAGCAATCCCACGGATCACTTCCAGCACCTTGCCGATGCGTCCGCTGTCGGCCTCAAGGGTGCGAATCACCTCAGCGGTGTTGGCAATTTCGGTGCGAATGCCGGTAATGGTGATGATGGTCGACTGCATCACGCCGTCGCTCTGACGTGCCGAGCTGTCGGCGTCATCGGCAGCATGCGCGGCCTCTACGGCGTGGCGGGCAACTTCTTGGGCGGTGGCGGACATCTCTTGCATGGCGGTGGCCACTTGGTCAGTGCGGTCGAACTGCTCGCGCACGCCATGGGTCATCAGGTTGGAAATGTCGTTCAGGTTGCCGCTGGCATTGTCCAGCTCTTGGGTGCTGTGTTGCAGTTCGTGGCTGGCTTCGGCGAGGAAGTCGCGTAGCAGGTTGGCGGCATTGGTCAGGCGGCCGATTTCGTCTTCGCGCTGGTTGTGTAGGCGCTGGCCAATGCGGCCGCGACTGAGTTGCTCAAGGTGCGCGAGTAGGCGGTTGATCGGTTCCAGCACGACACTGTTGAGCAGGCCCAGACTGACCACACTGATAACCACGACTGAAATCAGCATGATCACGGTGCCGTACAGAATGGTGCTGTCGGCGCTCGCGTTGATGGTTTTGGCCTGGTCGAGGGCGAGGGTATGCAGTTGGGTGCTGAGGGCGGTCATTTGTTCGCTGGTGGCGCGGTCTATGCCTTTAACCGCGACATCGCCGGTCTTAGGGTCATTGCTGGCCGCCACGAAGGCATCACGGCCTTTACGGTAAGCGCTGCCAAGGCTTTGATGTTCGCTACGCAGGCGCTCAACTTGGCTTTGCAGCGACTTATCAAAGTCGATTTTTTTGATCAGTTTGCCCAGTAGCTCTTGCACCTTGCGCTCTTGGCTTTCAAACGCACTCCAGTGCTTGTCGAAGGCGGCGGGATCTTGTCCGCGAATCAGCAGGTTTTTCCACTCTTGAACTTGGATTTTAAATTCGACGTTGCTTTCATCGACTAGCAGCGAGGCGTCAAGCGGGCCATGCAGTAAGCTTTGGTAGGCCTGCAGGCTATTGCCCAGGGAGTTAAAACACGACAGTGCAATCAGTAAAACCAGCAGCAAGCTGCCGCCCAGCAGTGCCAGCAGTTGTGCGCGTAGCGAGCGTTTTAGGAACATGGTAGCAGCCTCTCATTCAGTGCTAATGCGGTCAGCCGTTCGGCACTTGAGCGTGCCGGAACCTAGGGCTGTTGAGAGTATAGGTCGGCTTGAGAAAAGCTAACTTGAGGCGGGCATTATTTATTTATGCCAGACGCAGGTGGTTGTCCCACAGACCGGCGGGCAGTTGCAGGGCGTGCGTTAGCACTTGCGCGCCTCGGCAGTCGTAGAGGCGACAGCGGCCGGTGCCAGAGCTAACCACAAAGCCTTCGGCCACGCTGCCCACTCCGGCGCAATCAGGCAGGGCTATGTCGAGGCGCACGGCGGCGCTGTCTAAGTCCCAGATAAACAGCCGGTTACCGCGTGGGGCGGTCAGCGCGAGCAGGCGCAGTTCGTCGTGAATCGCCACGCTGGCGCAGTATTGCTGCATGGCTTGGCGCTGCACCTCGCCCAGCGGGAAGGCTTGCAGCGACTGGCCGGGGCGTTTTATTGCCAGCAGCGCAACGCTATCGCTGGGTTCACCTTGATATTGTTGACCACTGACAATGGTGCCGTCGCGGGCTACGGCTAGGTGGCGAATACTGTTCATCTGCGCCGGCAACTGCTCTTTGCTCAACAATGTGCCGTCACGGCGCATCAGCACCAAGCTCGACTCCATGGCGTCGAGGTTGAGCGCCTCGCGGCTGTCGGCTTCGGTGCGGATACCGCCATTGGCCACCACCAAGGTTTCACCGTCGGGCAGCCAGAGCAACTGATGCGGGCCTATGCCGTGGGTACTGAGTTCGGGCTGGCGCTGTAGTTGCCCCTCGACCAGCCGATACACGCCGAGCACGCCACGGCCGGGGTCGAGGGTGTCGTTTTCGCTGCTGTACAGCCACTCGCCACTGTGATGAAACACCGCATGGCCATAAAAATGCCGATCAGCGGGCGAGTGCAGGGTTTGCACTAAACGACCATCGCGGCAATCGATTAAATAGCTTTGCCGGCTAGGCCGGCGTCCGACAAACAACGCCAGCGGCAAGTATGGATGGGCCACCACGTCATGGCAGCGCTCGCTGACTTGGGTGCTGAAGGCCTGGCTGCCATCCAGCCGATAACCTACCGCCAAGTGGCGGCCCTCGGCATCGTTGCGTGCCGACAGCAGCAAGGGCTGCGGGTTATGCCGGCTGAGCGTCCAGCCACTAAAGGCGGCGACGCTGGTGAGGGTGGCGAGGCTAAGGCCGAGAAAATGGCGTCGTTGCATGTGCGTCTGTCTCAATCGCCATCGTTGGCGTTAAAGCCCAACTGAATGCCAAGGGCTTTGGCCAGTTCGGTTTCATGCAGACGGTGCAGGGTATTCAAACTGTCGTATAGCGCATTGAGTTGCTGGCGGCCGGCGTCGTTGCTGAGCAGTTGGCTGAGCGTTTGCTGTTGTGCGGCCAGTTGTTTGCGGCTGTCTTGGTAGGCGTTGTCAATGCGCTGGGCCAGCTCTGCGTGCTGGCTGCCGAGCAGGTTACGCAGGCCGTCGGTGTGGCTGCCCAACCAGAGTTGTTCGGCACCGTTGAGCGTGGCGCTGAGATTGCCCAAGCTGGCATTGCTGCGCCAGGCTTCGGCCTGAAAGGGCTGCGGTTGGCCTTTGCTTTGCCGGCCCAGCGGGGTGCCGAGTTTTTTCTTCATACCCTCAAGGCCGGTTACTTGAGTGCGCAGCACATCGGTAATGGCTTCTTGGCTGTCGGCGTAGCGGGTGTTAGGGAAGCTCTGCAGTTGCCCGAGCATGCCATCGCTGCTTTGCCATTGGCTGAGAATGTCGCTGGCCAGTGCCTGCTGGTGTGCGCCTATGGCGATTAGCAGTGGGCAGTAGCGAGTTTTTTGCGCTGCTTGGTTGAGGTCGATAGCGGCATCAAACAGCAGGTACTCACTGGCGCTTAGGCCTTGTACCACCACGCTGGCTTGGTCGAGGTCGGCCGGTGTGGGGGCGGGGTTAGTGTGCAGCAAACTCTCGACCTGACGGGCGACTAAGTTCTTTTTGTCGGGCCAAAACTGGATCTGCCAGGCGCGGTTACCTTCGCTCAGGGGGCCGACTAGCATTGGTTGTAAGGCGCTCCACGCGCTTTGCGCGTTTAGCCAGCTCTGGCGCATGGTGGCCAGATCGCTGCTGCCGGCGCAAAAGCTTTGGCTGGAGTTGGCCAGTTGTTGATTGCTGCTCAACCAATGGCTGTAGGCCGGCAGTAACACGCCACTGGCCAAGGCGCTGCTGGTTTGTTGCAGTGGATCACTTGGGCTGCAGGCGCTAAGGGTCAAGGCTAAGAGTACGGCGGTAATAGGCGTGCGCAAAATGGCGAGCTCCGGGCAGTTTTCTAAACTATAGCGACTGTAAAAAGGCCAATAAGGCGGTGCGTTGCGTCAGATCAAATTGCAGCACGGCGTGCTTGGCCGCTTCGGCTTCGCCGGCGTGCCAAACAATCGCCTCGAGTAGATTGCGGGCGCGACCATCGTGCAAAAACTGGCTGTGACCGTTAACCGTTTCAGTTAAGCCAATGCCCCACAAGGGTGGGGTACGCCATTCACGGCCAGTGGCTTGAAATTCTGCGCGATTGTCAGCCAAACCCTCGCCCATGTCATGCAATAACAGGTCGCTGTAGGGGCGAACTAACTGATTGGCCAGCTCCGGTTCTGCCGCATCGGCTGCCGTGGTGAAGCGCGGCGTGTGGCAACTGCTGCAGCCAGCTTGGTGGAACAAGGCCTTGCCCGCCAGTACCTGCGGGTTATCAACCTGACGCCTGGCGGGTACGCCGAGGTTGCGGGTGTAAAACAACACTTGGCCGAGAATGTAGTCGCTTACCTCGGGTGTGCCGCCAATGATCGCGCTGCGACAGGCTGTTTGGCTGGGGGTGCAGTCATCGAAGGGCCGTAGCGTGCTGGTCAGGCCCATGTCGCCGGCAAAAGCGTGGGCGTTTTGTTGGTTGAGGCTGGGTTGTCCGGCCTTCCAGCCAAAGCGGCCGAGCACGGTTTTAGTCAAGGCGTCGTCCCAGACCCAGTTAGCCTTGCCGGAAATCCCGTCGCCATTGCGGTCGTCAGGGTCGGCGTTGGCCAGAATATCCCCCTCGCTAATGGCCTCCAGTAGACCTAAACCGATCATCGGTGGAGCGACCCGCGCCGACAGCTGGGTGTTTGGGTGCATTGGGCCGTAGCCTAGCTGGCTGATGTTGAGCTGCGGCTGGCGCAGTTCAATCGGTGTGCCATCGGCAAACTGCAGTTGCAGCAGTTGGTAGTCAATCCGCAGTTTGCCCTCTGCCGGTACGCCGGGAATCGCCATGTCTTGTAATTGGCCCCCATACACGGGCTCCGGAACTATTCCTTGACGTTTGAGGATGGCCGCATCGTTAGCGCTTGGGGTAATCGACAGGCGCACCAGCATTGAAGTGGCGCTGCTGGCGTTGGGCGCTGGCGGATGGCCGCGACCGTCCTTGATATGGCAGTTCTGGCAGGCGTTGGTATTGAACAGCGGACCGAGACCATCACGCGCGGTCGTAGTGGCCGGTGC
>JAIETJ010000106.1 GCA_019745275.1 Pseudomonadaceae bacterium
ACAACACCTGCAACTCGATACCCAGATCATCCGCGGCCGCCTGCATAAACTGCGTATAGCTCAGCCAATAAACCTCAGTAGATTTACCCGGATTGAGAAACACCACCGTCGCCGCATTGGCACCTAGGCCGGCAAACAGGCAATAAACCACAACGATCCAGCGAACAACGCCATTCACTTTTCAGCACTCGTACCAGTTGTAGCGCAAAGCACGCTAGTGGCCATATGCAACCACCCGCATATGGTAGCGCTTTTTTGCCTGAAATATGCACAACGCCGCCCCTGTGACTCACCAGGGGCGGCGTTGATTACGCGGGGAATGGCTATGTGTGCGTCAGCGTTTGAGCCGTAAAAGCGATAATAACCGCCCTCTAAGCCTGCGGATTGCCAGCAGGCAGCCTGTTAAGCAGAACCCTTATATTGCTGGCTACTGATGACTCACCCAATACACCGCCGTTGCAACCACCAGTAAAATCAGCACAAAAATGGCCCGGGCATCGACCACGCTATCGCGATTATCAGACTCAGAATGATCAGTCATAGCCTTTCCCTCGATATGATTTTTATTGTCAATATGCGCGCCAAGAGCTCCGGCGACCCTTGCAGTTAAGACCACCCGCTGCGCTTGCTCAAGGTCTATATACACGCTGCGTGGCTTTAGCCGCGGCTGGGCAAAGCGCACGCGCCGCGTTGCCGCGCCAAGGTCGAGGGTGCCTGATAGCACGCAAAGTTCTGCCTATATAAGAAAACATCACTTTTGCGCATAACCCTGAGCTGGTATCGTGCCCCCCGCTCCAATTTAGGGAGTGCGCGGCCGTGCGCGCAGATCCGCTGTAGCAGCCTGAAAACAGGACATTTCATGTACGTATACGACCAGTACGACCAACAGATCGTTGAGGACCGCGTTAAGCAGTTCGCCGATCAAACCCGCCGTTTCTTAAGCGGCGAGCTGTCAGGCGAAGATTTCCGCCCACTGCGCCTGCAGAACGGTCTTTATATTCAGCGTTTTGCGCCGATGTTGCGAGTTGCCGTGCCTTACGGCCTGCTCAGCTCGGTGCAGGTACGCATGTTGGCCAAGATCGCCCGCGACTACGACAAGGGCTACGCGCACATCAGCACCCGCCAGAACGTTCAGTTCAACTGGCCAGAGCTGGAAGACGTGCCGGCCATTCTGGCCGAGTTGGCCACGGTGCAGATGCACGCGATTCAAACCAGCGGCAACTGCATTCGTAACACCACCACCGACCAGTTTGCCGGTGTGGCCAAAGATGAGCTGATCGATCCGCGCCCTTGGTGCGAGATCATCCGCCAGTGGTCGACCTTTCACCCTGAGTTCTCGCACCTGCCGCGCAAGTTCAAGATCGCCGTCAATGGCTCGGTCAGCGACCGCGCCGCCATTGAAGTGCACGACATCGGCCTAGAAGCGGTACACAACGCCGCAGGTGAACTGGGCTTTCGCGTGTCGGTCGGCGGCGGCTTGGGCCGCACGCCTATCGTCGGCAGCTTTATCAATGAATTCCTGCCGTGGCAGCACCTGCTGAGCTACCTCGACGCCATCTTGCGCGTGTACAACCGCTATGGTCGGCGCGACAACAAGTACAAGGCACGGATCAAGATTCTGGTTAAGGCCCTGACCCCCGAGGTGTTCGCCGAGCGGGTTAACGCCGAATGGGCGCACATCAAAGACGGCCCAACCACCTTGGACAACACCGAAGTTCAGCGCGTGGCGCAGTATTTCGTTGAACCTGCGTATCTGCAACTCGACGATCAAGCCGCCGCCCTTAGCGCCTTGGACGCCGAGCACCCAGGCTTTGCCCGCTGGCGTCAGCGCAACACCTTTGCTCACAAGAAACCGGGCTACATGGCTGTGACCCTGTCACTCAAGCCAACCGGCACAGCACCGGGCGATGTCACCGACAAGCAACTGGATGCGATTGCCGATTTGGCCGACCGCTATAGCTTTGGTGAAGTGCGTAACAGCCACAACCAAAACATCATCCTGGCCGACATCCAGCAAGCGCAGCTGTTTACCCTCTGGGGTGAGTTGCGTGAATTGGGTTTTGCCACGCCGAACGTCGGCCTGCTGACTGATCTGATTTGCTGCCCAGGCGGCGATTTCTGCTCGCTGGCCAACGCGAAGTCGATCCCAGTCGCCGAAGCCATTCAGCGCCGTTTTGATGACTTGGACTACCTGTTCGACATTGGCGAGTTGGAGCTGAATATCTCCGGCTGCATGAACGCTTGCGGTCACCACCACGTGGGCCATATCGGCATTCTCGGCGTCGACAAAAAAGGCCAAGAGTTCTACCAGGTGTCTCTGGGCGGCAGCTCTGGGCGTGACGCCAGCTTGGCAAAAATCCTTGGGCCATCGTTCGCCGAAGAAGACATGGCCGATGTGATCGACAAGATCATTAAGGTCTACGTCGAGCAGCGCAACCCAGAAGAAAGCTTTCTCGATACCTATCGACGCATCGGTATCGATCTGTTCAAGGAGCGCGTATATGCAGCGAATCATTAAAAGCGGCCAGATCATCGACGAGACTTGGCACCTGCTGCCTAAGGACGCGACGCTCGACGGCATCTCCAACTGCGACGACATTATTGTCCCGCTGGCGCTCTGGGTTGAGCATTCAAATGCCCTGAAAGCCCGCGATGGCGGTTTAGGCGTGTGGCTGGAAGCCGGTGAAGAGATCGAAGAAATCGAGGCTGACTTGAGCAACTTTCAAGTCATCGCCCTGAACTTCCCCAGCTTCACCGATGGTCGTCACTCCTCCACCGCCTGCCTGTTGCGTCAACGCTACGGCTACCAAGGTGAAGTGCGAGCGATTGGCGATGTGCTGCGCGACCAGCTATTTGCCCTTAAGCGTTGCGGCTTCGATGCCTTCGCCTTGCGCGCCGACATGGATGTCGAAGATGCATTAAAAGCCTTTGCCGACTATACCCACGTCTACCAAGCCTCAAGCGACCAGCCGCTACCGCTGTTTCGTCGCCGGGTTTAACGCTCCAGCAACACCAGTCTGCAGATGCAAAAAAGCCCTGATTTTCAGGGCTTTTTTGCGTGTTAATCAGCAATCAGTCGAGTTTAACCAGCACCCGGCCAGCCGCTTGAGCCGCCAACATCTGTTCAATAGCGGCCGGCAACTGCGCCAATGTCACCTCGTGGGCCAAGGCTTCAAGATTGCCAAGTTTCCACTGCAACGACAGCTTGTCCCACATCGACGCCTTGACCACCAACGGTAACTCAACCGAATCGACCCCGAGCACGTTGACCCCGCGCAAGATAAACGGCAGCACATTGGCGTTAAACGCCACGCCCGCCGTGAGCCCGCAACAGGCCACACTGCCGCCGTACTGCAGCGCCTTGACCACATTAAACAAAATATCCCCGCCCACCGTATCCACCGCCGCCGCCCACTGCGGTTTAAGCAGCGACTTATCGGTGCCCTGCTCTAAACTGCTGCGGCTGACCACTTGGCTGGCGCCTAGGCGCTGGAGAAATTCGGCCTGTTCAGGCTTGCCGGTCGCGGCTGCCACTTGGTAACCAAGGCTGGCCAGCAACGCCACGGCAATGCTGCCGACCCCGCCGGTAGCGCCGGTGACCAGTACCGGACCAGCATCGGGGGTCAGCCCCGCCTGCTCTAACTTGGCCACACAGAGCGCGGCGGTTAGCCCCGCCGTACCCAACAACATCGATTCGCGCAGCGATAAACCCTGCGGCCGCTTGAGCAGCCACGCGGCTGGCACGCGGATGTACTGGGCAAAACCGCCCGAGGTATTCATGCCTAAATCGTAGCCGGTGACTAGCACCTCATCGCCGACAACAAACTCGCTGACGCTGGAGGCTTCGACAATCCCCGCCGCGTCAATACCCGGGGTATGCGGATACTGTTTAGTCACCCCGCGGTTACCACTGGCCGAGAGCGCATCCTTATAGTTTAAGGATGAATACTGCACACGAATCAACACCTCACCTTCGGGGAGCTCGGCGATTTCTCGGGTCACTACGTGTGGCGCAAAGCTGCCATCGGTCTGTTCGCTAACCAGCAACGCCTGAAACTGAGTCATGTTGTACTCCTTGTTTACTGAGTGACTGCCATACACCCGAGGCGCGATTATTGCCAAAAGCGCTGCTGGCTGAGGCGGCTCCACCAATTTAATAGCACTCGATCGATAGCCACACTGGCGGCCATGCCAAAACGCTCTTGCAAGCTCTTCTTCTGTGCGTAATGCAAATGGAACAACTCTGCCTCGCGGGCACGTTCACCGAGGTATTCATCGCTGGTTTTCAACTCATCCACCAGCTTATTGTCCAAGGCTGCCAGCCCCAACCAGACTTCACCGGTAGCAATTTCATCCATCACCAACTGCGGCCGGTAACGCGAGACAAACCCTTTAAATAAAGTATGGGTGGTTTCTAAGTCTTCCTGAAACTTCTCGCGACCTTTGTCGGTATTTTCACCAAACACCGTCAGGGTGCGCTTATAGGTGCCGGCAGTCAGCACCTCAAAATCGATCTCATGCTTTTTCAGCAAGCGATGCACATTAGGCAACTGCGCCACTACGCCGATGGAGCCAAGAATGGCAAAGGGCGCACTGAGAATTTTCTCGCCGATGCAGGCCATCATATAGCCGCCGCTGGCCGCCACCTTGTCGACACACACCGTCAAAGGCACGCCCGCTTGGCGAATCCGGGCCAACTGCGATGAAGCCAAGCCATAACTGTGCACCATGCCACCGCCGCTCTCTAGGCGCAGCACCACTTCATCTTCAGGCGTAGCAATAGCCAGCAACGCGGTAATTTCATGGCGCAAATGCTCGGTGGCCGAGGCTTTGATATCGCCATCAAAGTCGAGCACAAATACCCGCGTTTTTTTATCACCGGCGCGCTGTTTAAGTTTGGCCTGCTTGCTTTCAAGCTTACGCAAATCTTTCAAGGCTTGCTTGTCGAGTACCGCATGCTCCAGCCGCTCACGCAGCACCCGGTAAAAATCATTGAGTTTTTGCACCTGTAAATGCCCGCTGCCGGCATGCCGACCCTTACCACGCAGCGCCGCAATAACCACCAGCACAAGAACCACAGCGACCACCACGGTCAGGGTACGGGCCAAAAAACCTGCATATTCAAACAAAAACTCCACACATCTCTCCTTTGATTTTATCTAGAGCGCCACATGTATCGGCATGCCAGCAAGCCTTCAGCATACCGGCGCGCCCGCCTAGCGGCCAGCCGCAAACGAATCTCCAAGTGTCTAAATTAGCAATTCAAACAAGCGTATGTTTTCCGTTGACAGGCTGTTTCTATCCCCATAATCTCGGTGCTCTTATCACCCGGCGGGCGGCAGTAAAACGTGGGCAGCATTTACCTCATTCGACATGGCCAAGCCTCATTCGGTGCCGACGACTACGATGTGCTATCGCCCATAGGGTTGCGCCAGGCCGAAATAGTGGGAGAGCATTTGCGTGAACTGGATATTCGCCTCGATCGTTGCCTGAGTGGCGACTTACGCCGCCAACAAGACACCGCCAAGTTGGCCCTCGGGCAATTTCGCGCCGCCGGCCTAGCAGTACCGGAAATTGAAACCGACACCGCCTTTAATGAGTTTGATGCCGAAGCCGTGATCCGGAGCTTGCTGCCGGCCTTACTGCCGCAAGAGCCACAAGCGTTGCAGGTGATGCGCAACAGCGCCCAGCAACCGGCTGAGTTTCAACGCCTGTTCGCACAAATTATTCAACGCTGGACCAGTGACGACTATCCGGTGAGCGGCTTAGTTAGCTGGGCCGATTATGTGCAAAACGTCGCCGCAGGCCTACAACGCTTACTGACACAAGCGCAAAGCACGGATAACATCGCCGTCTTCACCTCCGGCGGCACCATTACCGCGCTGCTGCGTTTGATTACCGGAATACCGGCCGACAAGGCCTTCGAACTGAACTGGCAAATTGTTAATACTTCGCTGAGTCGCTTGAAGTTTCGCGCCAACGAGGTTGCCCTAGCTTCCTTCAATAGCCAGTTGCACTTACAGCTATTGAAGGCACCGGAGCTCATCACCTTCCGATGAACTTCTTTTCACCGTGACCCGCAAGGTTGCTAAAAAACCTAAATCCTAAGGATACGATCATGACCTCAGTTGCTGATATCGCCCAAACCATGCAATCCAAGTTCAACTCTGCCGCTGCTGCTGGCCTGGACCTGGTTTTCGGCTTCAACATCGAAGACGGCGAAAACTTCTTTCTGACCGTTAAAGACGGCGCTTGCGAAATGAGCCAAGGTGAGTCGGCTGCTGCCAACGTTACCCTGATCATGAGCACCGAAACTCTGAGCGGCATCACCACCGGCGAAACCGACGGCATGCAAGCGTTCATGGGCGGCAAACTGCGCGCTGAAGGCGACATGATGCTGGCGATGAAACTGGGCGAACTGTTCCCAGTTTAAGTTTCTGGCGGTAACTTGCCAGAACCAACCGGAACCTTAGGGTTCCGGTTTTTTTTCGTCTAAAAAACGCTCAAAGGCTAATCCAGCTGGCTAATTGCGCAGCAACACGCTCGCCAATAAAGCCCGCCACCGCTTGTTCACCCGCCCTAGCAGCATTAGATTAACCAATAATCTTAGCCACCCATCATAAGCAGAAGGGATAAGCATGGCGCTTACTGACCAATCCACCCGCATCCGTGACGGCGAAGAACTCGACGCGGGGATTATCGACACTTATCTCAAGGCGCACATCCCAGGCCTGACTGGCGCACCACAGATCAGCCAGTTTCCGGGCGGCGCATCCAACCTGACTTATCTGCTGCAATATCCCGAGCAAGAGTTGGTGCTGCGTCGCCCGCCCTTTGGTCATAAAGCCAAGTCGGCGCATGACATGGGCCGCGAATACCGCATCCTTAACCAACTGAATGATGGCTTTCCTTACTGCCCCAAAGCCTATGTGCACTGCACCGACGAGTCGGTGATTGGCGCTGAGTTTTACGTGATGCAGCGGGTTAACGGCATTATCTTGCGGGCCGATCTACCCAGTGAATTAAATTTTGATGCCAACCAAACCAGGCAACTGTGTAAGAGCTTTATCGACAAGCTAGTGGAACTGCATCAGGTGGACTACAACGCCTGCGGCTTGGGCGATTTAGGTAAACCGCAAGGCTATGTGCAACGGCAAATCAGTGGCTGGAGCGAGCGCTACGAAAAAGCCCTGACCCCTGATGCGCCGCTATGGAGCGAAGTTAAGGCCTGGCTGAATGCCAAGATGCCCGCTGACCATCCACGCTCCAGCATCGTGCACAACGACTACCGCTTCGATAACGTGATTCTCGACCCGAATAATCCGCAGCAAATCATCGGCGTGCTGGACTGGGAACTCACCACCCTTGGCGATCCGTTAATGGACCTGGGCAACAGCTTGGCCTATTGGATTGAAGCCAGCGACCCGGCGCCTGTGCAGTTGATGCGTCGCCAGCCGAGCAACGCCCCCGGCATGCTCACTCGCCAAGAGTTTGCCGACTACTACGCCGAGCGCGCAGGCATCAGCATCGACTGTATCGATTTTTACTATACCTATGGCCTGTTTCGCTTAGCCGGCATCGTCCAGCAGATTTACTACCGCTTCTTTCATGGCCAAACCAAAGACCAACGCTTCGCGCAGTTCATTCAGATGAACAAACTACTCGAGCAGATGAGCTTGCAAGTCATCCAACAGTCACGCCTGTAAGACCTCGCGCATTAGGTCCACTCAACCGGGAGCTGCACATGTCCAAAACTAACTTGTTCGACCTTGATGGCAAAATTGCTTTCGTTTCCGGTGCCAGCCGTGGGATTGGCGAGTCGATCGCCAAGCTCCTCGCCCAGCAAGGTGCCCACGTGATCGTCTCGAGCCGCCGGATCGACGGCTGCCAGGCAGTGGCTGACGCGATTATTGCTGAAGGTGGTAAGTCCACCGCGATCGCTTGCCACATTGGCGAAATGGAGCAAATCCAAAGCGTATTTGCCCAGATTCGTCAGCAGTTTGGTCGCTTGGACATCTTGGTTAACAACGCCGCGACCAACCCACAGTTTTGTAATGTACTGGACACCGACCTCTCGGCGTTTCAGAAAACCGTCGACGTGAATATTCGCGGTTATTACTTTATGTCGATTGAAGGCGGCAAGCTGATGCGCGAAAGCGGCGGCGGCAGCATTATCAACGTGGCCTCGATCAACGGCGTCACCCCCGGTGAATTTCAAGGCATTTACTCTGTATCAAAAGCGGCCGTGATCAGCATGACCAAAGTGTTTGCCAAGGAGTGCGCACAGTTCAATATCCGCTGTAACGCCCTACTCCCCGGCCTAACCGACACTAAGTTTGCCTCGGCGCTGACCCAAAACGACAGCATCCTGAAAATAGCCCTACAGCGTATTCCGCTCAAGCGCGTGGCCGACCCAAGTGAAATGGCCGGCGCCGTGCTGTATCTGGCCAGCGCCGCTTCCAGCTACACCACAGGGGTGTCGCTGAACGTCGACGGTGGCTTTCTCTCGTAAGCCAGCCAAACAAAAAAGGCAGCCTCGGGCTGCCTTTTTTATGCACGACAATTTATTGCCAGTCTTTTAGCGCTTGAGTCGCAACCTGATTCAACGGCTGCGCTAACAGCCCAGTAGGCGTTAGGGTGACCGAGTACACCGCCTGATCGGCCATCGGCAAATAGGTTACGCGCCGGGCTTGCGCATTCAGCAAAAACAAATCATGCGGCCCGGTCCGCAGCCAGCGCCACAGGTCAACGCCATAGGGGCTTTGCGCTAAGATCGCCTCAGTGTGTAGGGCTTTGTCCTGCTGTTCTATGGCCAAAAAGCGCCCCGAGAGTTTTTCTAGGCGGTAGCCGGTCTGTAAGCCTATCAAGCCGGCCAAGCCTTTCCACTGCAACAAGCGCGCATCCAACTGCCATAGATCACCCTCCAGGGTGAACACCCGTTCGACAGCACCTTCTTGCAAGCTGACCTGATAGCTCTGCTGGCCTTGCGCCTGAAAACTCACAGTGACTAACGGCGCATCTGCTATCAGCGGCTGATAACTGCGCAAATCATCGGCCAGTAATAGAATAAAACCGGCTATGGCAACAAAAGCCAAACCGCAGCAACCGCGCAAAAAACCACTGAACCACGAGGGATTAAACAAAATCCGCGCTGCAATTAGCAGTGCCAGTAACGCCAAGAGCGCCACACCCAACGCTAGGCCGTCATACTGCATAGCTTGAATTCCTTGTAATCGAATAAGCCGGCATTATGCGCAACTACTGTGCAGCCGGCCAAGGGCAATACTGCACAAACCTACATAGGTCGCGTTTTCATGTTGTTGCTTGCCGAGTTAAGCCAAGATCCGCTCACCCTAGCCCTGTTGGTTGGGGTGGCATTCACTGCTGGGTTCATCGACGCCATCGCCGGTGGCGGTGGCTTGCTAACCATCCCAGCGCTACTCACAGCAGGTTTGCCGCCACATTTAGTGCTGGGCACTAACAAACTCTGCGCAACCTTTGGCTCGGCCACAGCGAGCCTAACCTTCTACAGACGTAAGTTGTTCCAGCCACGCGAATGGCGCAATGCTTTACTGGCAACCGCGATCGGCGCGCTCCTAGGTGCCACATTGGCGCATTGGTTACCCGCAGCTTGGTTAGAAAAAATGTTGCCAATCATAGTGTTTGCTTGCGGCGTGTATCTCCTGCTTGATAAACCGCGTGCCACAACGCCTAGCCTGCAAGCCCGCATCCACAAAAAGCGCCAGTGGCCTCAAGGCTTGGCCTTGGGTTTTTACGATGGCGTGGCCGGGCCGGGTACCGGGGCGTTCTGGACGGTCAGTAGCTTACTGCTGTATCCGCTTGATCTGCTGCGCGCCAGCGGTGTTGCGCGAAGCATGAATTTTGTCAGTAATGCCGCAGCCCTGAGTGTATTTATCGTCAGTGGCCAAGTGGCTTGGCTACTCGGGATTGGCATGGGCTTGGCACTCATGGCGGGGGCCTTGCTGGGCGCACGCACGGCCATTAAGGGCGGTAACCGCTTTATCCGCCCGGTATTTATTTTAATGGTTCTGGCTTTAACCGCTCGCCTAGTTTTCCAGCACTGGCTCGGATAAGCCTGAGCGGCGTGCGAGATACAGTTCAATCAAGTAACGAGAAATCGAGTTAGTTGGCGGTAGCAGTGGTAAATCGTCGAGCGCAAACCAGCGGGCATCTTCAATTTCATCGGCCTGCATGACTATCTCACCCGAACTGTACTCGGCATGAAAACCCAACATTAAGGAGTGCGGAAACGGCCAGCCTTGGCTGCCCAAGTATTCGAGATTGGCAACCTTAAGGCCGACTTCCTCAAACACCTCCCGAGCGACACATTGCTCAACCGACTCGCCGGCCTCAACAAAGCCTGCCAAGGTGCTGTACACGCCCGGATTAAACCGCGGTGAGCGCGCCAGTAATATCTCATCACCGCGGGTAACCAGCACAATCATGCTCGGCGACAGCCGTGGGTAGTGCTGGATGGCGCACGCCGGGCAATGCATCGCCCGCTCACCCGCTAACGGCTGCATTGGCGCTGCACAACTGCCACAGAAACGATGCTGGCGCGCCCAGGTTGCAATCTGACTGGCATAGCCAAGCATTTTGAAAGTGCCGGCGTCGCCTTGCAGCATCAATTGACGCAAGCCCTGCCAGTTGCAACCGGCTATCTCGGCAGGGCACTGCAACTCCAGCAAATACACCGACTCTCCGGCAAATAGGCCTAAGCCGTGCTCGGCCAAAACCATCACGTCTTGGCGCTTAAACCACTCACGCGGGAATAACACCCCGTTAGCGTCAGCCAAGAAATGCTGCTGGCAATGCACCAGCACCCAGCCTCCCGGCGCGCTATTGTCGAGCAGCGCGGATTGCCAACGCTGCGGCATTACAACGCCACCGACATACCTAAGGCCCGCACACTTTCAGCTGCTAGATCGAGCACGCTCGGGCTGGTTTCCGGTCGCAGCACGGCACCGCCCTCAAGGTAGTACTCCAAACTCGTGAGGGCATCGGCTAAGGTTTCGAGCATTTGTTCTGAGGGCATCGTCGCCGATTCGAGCATATGTTTTTCGATGTACTCAGCACATGCGCCCACCAGTAAAGCGGCGCGCGGCTGATCGAGAAACCACAAACCACCGCGAACCGCCTGCAGGCTAAATGGCACGTTAGCCAAGTTGAGCTTTTCACCGTTTGATTCGAGGTACGCCGTGATCGAGCGCTTGGCCAAGGCTAATCCGCCGAGCGCTTCATCAATCACCACAATGCGCGCCTCATTAAGCTGATGCAGGGCAAATGAGGTAGTTTCATCCCCCAAGTCGGCGGTGACCTGGCGATTGTTATAACGCGTATCACGATCAAGACTCGCAACCATGCTTTCAACATACAGCACGGCATCGGCAAGTTTTATTAACTGCTCATGTTCGATCGGCGCATGGTCGATCCAGCCGGCCACCAGCGGCAATTGCACGTGCAGCGCATTACCGGCTGAGGTCAAACCAATCATGCCAAGAGTTTTTGAGACTTTACCGAGCAGGCTGTACAGCAGACTCAAACCCTCGGCGCTGACAGTGCCGCGCTCAATCAGGTCAAGCTGATCTTTTAAGCTACTCAATTCATCGCGAATCGCCGTAGACAGCGAGCGCATAACCGCCTGACCGGGGCCGGCCAAACGCTGATAAGACTCTTCCAACAAATGATCGGTAAAGGGTAAGGGTTGCAAACTAAACAGTTCGCGCACTTGTGTCGCGCGCTGACCACGGCTGTCTGCCAGCACCACCAAATACAGTAATTCTTTAAGTAGGTTACGGGGGGCTTCGTAATGGCTGTTCAGGAGCAGCTGTTTCAACTCACGGTCGATGCGCGAGAACAGCATTTTACGGGTTCTGCGCGACAATAACTGACCGTCAACTTGCGCCTCCAACGCCGCGGCGGCAATCCAGCACAAGCGCCCACGTTCATCATTGGCCAGTAAACTGTCTAGCCGCGCCATGGCGCGCAGCATCAATTTCAAGCTGCCGGCGGGCTGCTCTTCACGCAAAAAGCCCAGCAAGCCAATTTGGTACATGTGCCGCAGACGCTTGACCTCGACACTTAATGGATCAAATCCATGTGCCGGTGGATTACTCTGCGGTCGTGAATGGTCTAAGCGCACACTAAAGAAGAAGCTCTCCGGCAATGTCGCTTGTCCGCCAGCGAGACGTAATTCATTAATCGCCGGTAATAGAATTTCCGGCACCTCGTGCCGATGCGCATCAATAATTTCTAAATAGCGACGTAATACATGTAAGGCATTGCTGAGCGCCGAGAGTTGAACATCGCGTTCCTCGCCGGCCCCTGCTGGAATATCGGTGGCCTGTTGCAGGATTTCTTGGGCGAGCATTTCAGCACCCGCCAACTCAATCAGTTTCAGCGTGCCACGCACTTGATGCAGGTTTTCTACCGCCTGCTGCAACAAGCTACCGTTCTCACGTTCGGCAATGAACTGCTCAAGACTCAGCTCTGCTTCATCGATGGTGGCAAACAACTCATCGCGCACCATGCTTAGGGACGTCACGCCAGTTACCATAAGTTAAAGCGCCTCCCGCGCGAAAGGCTGTTGCACCTGTGGGCCAACACGCGAAGTTTGCAAGGTTACGGTGAGTGCATGACGGAACGTTTGCGTAGGGCTGGTAACGGCAGCGCAAGCATGCGGCAAAATAACTTTTGCCGCACAGTCACCCAAGAAGGCTTTGTAGTCGAACACAGCAGGCTACCTCAGCAAAGAAAACGCAAACGCGCATAGATCTTGTTAGCGAAACAATCGTTTAACTATAACAAGCATGGGCTAAATGTCGATGCTGGCCACTGTGATCTAGGCCACGCACTTACACTTCAAGTTGTTTTTTCAATACTAGCCTTAACTCATTGATCCTGCACAGTTCGGCGCCGTTCCTGCAACCTACGCAGCGAGACCTAATCACTCCTTAATACAGTCCACGCTATAACAACGCCCGGCGCCCATGTCGGTATGCTGCAAACCGTGAACATCCGAGTCAAAGCCTGGAAAACTGCGATCAAAGGTCTTGGCAAACTCAAGGTAATCGATGATCGAGCGTGTCGCCTGTGTGAAGCGCTCGCCAGGCATGATCAGTGGAATACCCGGCGGATAAGGCACCAGCATCACCGCCGCGATCCGCCCCTCGAGTTGCGCCACCGGCACCGCCTCGATTTCGCGACGAACTAACTTGTCATAGGCGTCGGAAGGTTTCAGGGCGATTTCGGGTAGCACCGTGTACATATGCTTGAGTGCCTTAGCAGTGGCGTTCTCCCGATAACAACTGTGTAATTGGTCACACAGATCGCGCAGCCCCATGCCGCTGTAACGGCCAGAGCCGGCGCTGGCGATAGACGGCAAAACATCCAGCAGCGCGGCATTGGCGTCGTAACTACGTTTGAACTCAAGTAGTTCGGTTAGCAGCGTGCTCCACTTGCCCTTGGTAATGCCCATGGAGAACAACACCAAAAAGGAATACAGGCCGGTCTTTTCCACCACCAAGCCGCGCTCCCAGAGAAATTTACTCACCACAGCAGCCGGAATGCCACAGTCACTCAGCGCACCACCCGCCGTTAAACCGGGAGTGACCAGGGTGATTTTGATCGGATCAAGCAACACATAATCATCGGCCACGTCGCCAAAACCATGCCACTCGGCACCCGGAGTGAGCAACCAGTCGCTGGTTGCGGGCACATCAACTCCATTCGGAATGGCTGGCTGCCAAATACTGAACCACCAATCATCCGCTTGCAGATGCTGACTGAGATTGGCCAGCGCGCGGCGAAAGCTTTGCGCCTCATCGAAGGTTTCCTGAATCAACGAGCGCCCTGCCGGCCCCTCCATCATGGCCGAGGCCACATCCAAGGAGGCGATGATGCTGTACTGCGGCGAGGTGGAAATATGCATCATAAAGGCGTCATTAAAACGCTCGCGATCGAGCTGACGCGCGCCGCCGTCCTGCACATGAATCATCGAAGCTTGGCTGAAGGCCGCAAGCATTTTGTGCGTCGAGTGGGTGGTAAACACCAACGGCGCATCAGCTTCACGGGTGGTGCCCATGCCAAAGCGCCCCGCGTAAAACTCGTGGAACGCCGCGTGGGCATACCAAGCCTCATCAAAATGCAGCACCTCGACGCTGCCGGCCAAGGTTTGTTTGATCAGCTCGGCGTTGTAACAGAGGCCGTCGTAGGTCGAGTTGGTAATAACCGCCAACTTAACCTTAGGTTCGCGCCCGCGTGCCAACGGACTGGCATCAATCTTGGCTTGGATCGCCTCACGGCTAAATTCCGACAAGGGAATCGGCCCGATAATGCCCAGTTCATTGCGCGTCGGGCACAGGTATAGCGGAATGGCACCGGTCATGATGATCGAGTGCAAAATCGATTTGTGGCAATTGCGGTCCACCAGCACCAAGTCATCGCGGGCGACCATCGAGTGCCAAACGATTTTATTCGCCGTTGAGGTGCCGTTAATCACGAAGAAGGTGTGATCAGCGCCAAAGTTACGCGCCGCCCGTGCTTCAGCTTCGGCCAAAGGTCCGGTGTGATCCAGTAGCGAACCAAGCTCCGGCACTGACACCGAGAGATCGGAGCGCAGGGTGTTTTCGCCAAAAAACTGATGAAACGCCTGCCCGACCGGACTCTTGCGATACGCCACCCCGCCGCCATGGCCTGGGGTATGCCACGAATAATTCGACTCTGAGGTGTGCCGCACCAGCGCCTTGAAAAACGGCGGCAAAAGACACTCCAGATAGTTACGCGCCGCCCGCGCCACTTGGCGGGCTAAAAACGGCACCGTGTCTTCGTATAGATATAAAATGCCGCGTAGCTGATTGAGGTCGGCCATCGCTTCGGCCGGCGCGTTCTCGATGGTGACCTGCTCGCCCAAAGCAAAAATCGGCAAGTGCGGGGCACGTAAACGGGCGACGCGGATCAACTCAACCATATCGGCCAGCAAATGCCGATTTTCCCCAGCGCCCTCGGCGGCCAATAAAATACAGGCTAGGCCGTGGTGAGTGGAGGCCACGATGCGCCCCTCAGCCGAGGTGGCGCTGGAAAGAATACTAAAGCCCTCTTGCTCCAGCTCACGGGCGATAGCGCGCACGCGGTCACCGGCAACGGTATCGGCCTTGATGTCGCGGTGCACAATAAGGACGGGGAATTTTAAGTCTTTATACATTGTGGCGTCCTGAGGCGGGCAGTCAGATGCTGCCTATCGTCTCAGGTTAGAGGCTGGCCAGAAACGGCGAAACCCCACCAGCGTCAGACTGTACGAAAAGGTCGCGCGGCGATAACTCTGCGCCGCTTAAGCTTCGCCTTCAGGGGTCTCGAGCTGCGTCCACAGTGCAGGCGCGCCAGCTGATTTGGCAATGATCGCCAAACGCACGGCATGCTCGGCCATCTCGGCATCACTGGCGCGAATCACTTGGGTTAGTTGGCGCGTGGCCGGCAAACGACGAATCTCACTGGCTTGTTGAGCGCTACCGCTGTCCTCGCCATCGGTGGCATTACCGGCTAACAGCAAGCTGGTTTGCCCGCCCGTCATGGCCAGATACACGTCGGCGAGAATCTCGGCATCTAACAAGGCGCCGTGCAAGTCGCGACCGGAGTTATCCACGCCATAGCGCTTACACAGAGCATCGAGGCTGTTGCGCTGGCCCGGATGGCGACCGCGCGCCAGCATCAAGGTATCCAGCACCGTACAGTGCTCGCTGAGATCACTACGGTCTTGCTGACCGAGCAAGGCAAACTCGTTGTTGATAAAGCCCAAGTCGAACGCGGCGTTATGAATAATTAACTGCGCGCCCTTAACGAATTCGAAAAACTCATCAGCCACTTCGCGAAAGCGCGGCTTACCGGCTAAATACTCGGCGGTAATCCCGTGCACCGCGATGGCGCCCTCATCAATGTCGCGATCGGGCTGCAGATACACATGAAAGTGCCGGCCGGTGGGCTTGCGGCCCTGTAACTCAACACAGCCAATTTCAATGATTCGATGGCCATCGGTGACCGGCATGCCGGTGGTTTCGGTATCGAGAACGACGCTACGCATAAGTATTCCTGCCCGACTAAGGCCGATTCAGTTAAGCCAATTTCAGTTCGGTAACGCCACGGTTAGCCAACTCAGTTTTAACCCAGCTTCAGCTCAGCAACGCCACGATTGGCCAGTTGGTCAGCCCGCTCGTTGCCGGGATGCCCGGTGTGCCCGCGCACCCACTGCCAAGTGATTTGATGACGCTGTACCTGCTCATCAAGACGCTGCCACAAATCGACATTTTTCACCGGTTGCTTTGCGGCAGTCTTCCAGCCGCGCTTCTTCCAGCTAGGCATCCACTCTTGAATGCCCTGCATGACGTATTGCGAGTCGGTCACCAAGCGAACCTGGCACTCACGTTTGAGTTCGGCCAAGGCGCAGATAGCCGCCATTAACTCCATACGGTTATTGGTGGTGGCCGCCTCGCCGCCCCACAACTCTTTTTCTACGCCCTTGAAGATCATCAAAGCCCCCCAGCCGCCGGGACCGGGATTACCTTTGCAGGCTCCGTCAGTGAAAATTTCGACCTGCTCACTCATGTTAATTTTTACATCTCGGCGAAGTTAAATAGTTATGGCTCAGCGTCGCGCCGGCTGACCTTGGCCACTGGCATCGGCAGCAGTTTACCCATCGCAGCCCGTTGCGGCTGACGTAACGGGCGCAGGCCAACCACCAGCTTACGCGCGACCAACACATAAAAGCCGCCAACCGGGAGTTGTCCGCTGCCACTAAAACGCTCAAGCGCGGCTAAGCGCGTTTGCCAGCTGGCCGCACAAAGCGGCGGACGATAGCACCCGAAGCGGCGTTTCTCCAGCGCAAAGCCCAACAAGCGCAACCAGTCCGTGACCCGCGCAGGAGCGATGCAACGGGCTTGGCGCAAGCCATCGCGGGCGACTAAACGGCGCAGCCCCCAACTGCTCCACGGATTAATCCCAACGATCACTATGTGCCCGCCAGGCCTTACGCTGCGCGCTGCCTCGCGCAATAAGGCGTGCGCAGACAGACTAAAATCCAAGCCGTGCTGCAACACGACAACGTCGGCAGCATGCTCGCTAAGCGGCCAGGCATGCTCCTCACACGCCACGTCTATGCCTGCAAACGGTGCCCCCAAGCGCACCCGCCGCTGGATCTGCGGAGCATTTGGCAAGGTCGCAATCTCAGGCCCGTAATGGACTAAGTAACCACCAAAAAAACGCGCCAGCTCAGCCTCTAGCAAACGCTGCTGATCGGCCAACAACAGTTGTCCTAGCGGCCCGGCCAACCATTCTCGCGCCTGACCCTGTAAATGCAACCAAGCCACATCGGCTTGGGCAAACGCTTGCTCGTCCATAGGTTCTCCTCCACGCATGAGCTGCCTCGAAAGCATAGCCCGCGCCTTGCTATAGGCCTAAGATGCGCTATTAATCTGAGCTTAGCGAACCCTGTCATGATCCTAATCGATGCCCTGCCAGCCTTTACCGACAATTATCTGTGGCTGCTGCAAGAGCCACAGAGCCAGCGCTGCGCAGTGGTTGATCCAGGTGATGCGGCGCCGGTGCTGGCCTGGCTCGCCGCCCATCCTGGCTGGCAATTAAGCGACATTTTAATCACCCACCATCACCCCGATCATGTCGCTGGTGTGCTGCAACTTAAAGCCCAGACTGGTGCGCGCGTGCACGGCCCGGCCACAGAGAATATTCCCGGACGCGACCACCCTCTGGGTGACGGCGATTGCATCGAGGTACTCGGGCTAAGCCTACAAGTGATTGGCGTGCCGGGGCATACCCTTGGCCACATCGTTTATTACCACGCAGCCAGCCAACCCCTGTTGTTTTCCGGCGACACCTTGTTTGCAGGCGGCTGCGGACGGGTGTTTGAAGGTACTCCCGCGCAGATGTATCACTCACTGCAGCGCTTGGCCCAGCTACCCGGTAACACCCTGATTTACTGCACCCACGAATACACCCTAAGCAATTTGCAGTTTGCCCACGCGGTAGAACCGCACAACACAGTTATTCAGCAGCGTCTCGCGGAAGTGCAACAACTTAGGCTCCAGGGCCGCATTACCCTGCCTTCAACTTTGGCCCTAGAGCTGGACAGCAATCCGTTTTTGCGCGCCCAGCACGCCTGCGTAAAAGAGCAAATCGATCGACGGGCAAATTGCCAACATCTCAGCGCTGAGGCGGTATTTACCAGCCTACGAGCATGGAAGAACCAATTTTAGTGATCCAAGACAAGCCGGCGCCACGGCTGATAACTTGACCCCTCCCCTGAGGGTTTCTAGAATCGCCACACTTTTCGCACGGAACTTCCCCCTGCTAATGCCTAGATCGACTCGTAACATCATCGACATCCAGGCATTCGCACGCGGCGGACCAACACTATTGCTGTGTCTTGCTGCCCTCTTGGCCGGCTGCCAAGCTCCCAGCCAGCAACCAGACACCAGCCAAATAGACCGTGAACGCGCCGCTCGTGAACATCCGGTTAACTGGAACGAAACGGCCAAACCGCAAGAGCCAAGCGATGCTTGGCAGCGGATTCGCAGCGGTTATCAGTTACAAGACGAAATTGGTATCAACCCGCGTATCGAGCGCCAACGCCTTTGGTTTGCCAGTAACCCCGTTTCAGTTGAACGCTCAAGCCAGCGCGCCAGCCCCTATATCCACTACGTCATTGAGCAGCTCGATGAGCGCAACATGCCCATGGAACTGGCGCTGCTGCCGATCATTGAAAGTGCCTATAACCCATTGGCCTATTCCCCCGCGAACGCCGCCGGAATCTGGCAATTTATGCCCGCCACCGGACGCTCCTTTAATCTGCGCCAAACCAACTGGTATGACGGGCGTCGCGACATTACCGCCTCGACCAACGCGGCCATGAGTTACCTGACTCGCCTGCACGACATGTTTAACGGTGACTGGCTGCTGGCACTGGCCGCCTATAACGCGGGTGAAGGTACCGTGAGCCGAGCGATTCAGCGCAACCAAAAACTTGGTTTGCCGATCGACTATTGGAACCTGCCGCTGCCAAAAGAAACCCAAGACTACGTGCCTAAGTTATTGGCCTTGTCGCAAGTTATCAGCAGCCCTGAAGCCTACGGCATCGACCTCAACCCGATCGCCAACCAACCGTACTTTGAAGCCGTAGAATTTAACCAACGCTTGCAGTTATCCAGCGTGGCTGAAATGGCTAATGTTGAAGAAGCCGAAATTATCCAACTCAACCCGGCCTTCAAAAAAGGCGTGACCATTGATGGCCCGCAACATGTGCTGGTGCCCAGTGATAAAGCCGAGATCCTCGCCGCCAACTTGCTACTAATGAAACCGCAGCAACAGTTGGACTGGCGTGAGCACAAGGTGCGCAAGGGCGACAGCCTCGCGAGCATTGCCAACCGCTACAAAACCTCCAGCGCCAGCATCAAAGACCTTAACAAGCTCGCCAGCAATCATCTTAAAACCGGGCAAGTATTGAGCATTGCTGTGCAACCCGGACAAACTTTTACCCCACAAGTCGAACCACCAGCAGCCACGTTGGTAACGTCTAAAAAGCTAACCGCGCGTCGTTATATAGTGCGCAAGGGCGACAGTCTCGACAGCATTGCCAAACAACAGAAAGTTAAAATTAGTGACCTCAAGCGCTGGAACAAGTTATCGGGCAATCACTTAAAACTTGGCCAAGTATTAACCTTGCAAGCGACGCAAAGCCCAACCCAAGTAACGCTAAAAAATAACCAAAGCAATAAGCCCGCCGCCGCCAAAAACGCCAGCAGCAACACGGCTAAAAGCAGCCCAACAGCCAAAGCTAATGGCGCGAAAAAAACCGCAGCGCGTCAGCAAGTCACCTATTACAAGGTACAACAAGGCGATTCGCTGTATCAGATTGCTAAGCGCTTTAAAGTTGATTTACAGCAACTGCAAAACTGGAACCCCAGCACCACTCACGCCCTCAAGCTAGGTCAGACTCTGACCCTGTATACCGACAAGTAATTACTTGCGCGCACTGAGCGCCTCCAAGCAGCGCCCAGTCAACTCGGTGAACCGCTTAAAGGCCACAAATTGCTCATGTTTAAGGGCCCGCCCGGACAACCGGCAATCGGCGTAAAGCACACCAATCTCGCGTTTACCGGCCAGCAACGGGGCGATAAAAAACATGCCCGCACCAAGGCTTTGGCGCATCGGCAATGAAACCAAATCATTCAAGCTGTAACTGGCCGGCACGCCCATCCACAGCGCCTCTTTATTACGCAGCACATAACTGAAGATATGCGGCTCGCCACGCGGATCAACCGGCAATTGAAAATCGCTTAACCACGCCTGCGTGCCCTCACCCACGGCCCGCTTTACCTTAAAACGGGTCTGTTCATCGGCCAGCACCGCCAGCATCACCCGTTCCAGCCCAGCGCCTTGATGCAGGCCCTTGAGCAAGGTGTCGAGAATCAGCCCAACATCGGCGCGGGCAGAAATCATCAACGCCAGATCCTGCAAGGCCTGCTGCATGATCAGCATATTGGCTTGCAGCAAACGGGCTTTGCGCTGCTCACGCTGAATTTGGATCTGTTCAGGGTCGGTATTGGGAATTAGCTGACAGAGTTTGCTGGCGCCAAAGGTGGCGGCCACTTTGACTGTTTCTTCGGCGCTGGCCAGCACCTGCTGCATGGCGTCTTCCGCTGAAATGCCGGTAAGCACAGCAAACTGCTGAACTAGCTCGTCCATCTGCGGCGAGTCCCAGCCATCTAACGCCACCTCACTAATGCGCACGCCAAGATGCACCGCTTGCGCGACCGCAGACTTAGCCGTACCCGGCTCATGGGCGAAAACCGCCAGTGGGCCTAGATTCCAACTTTTAATTAAACCGTGGGTAAGCTGGTTAAAACTAGTGCCCAACACCTGCTGCACCGCCGTCGCGGCGTCCATATCCGGTTCGGCTAATAGATCGCCCAACTCATCGGCTTTAGCCCCGCCGCAGCCCCAAAAAGCCAGCTCGCCCATGTGCTGCAGCAGGGCGGCGATAAACACTTCCTCTTGATTTTTCGAAAGCAGAAAACCGGCAATATTGCGCGCCTGCACAGCGGCATGGAAGGAGCGTGCGAGCAACTCAGGTAACTGGTAACGCGGCGCCCGGCTGAGCAAGCCATCAATCAAACTGACCGACAGACTAATCAGGCGAATACTCTCAAAGCCAGTCAGCACTATGGCTCGAGTGATGGTGCGGATGTCTTCTTTGGCCGGGTTGTAATAGGCACTATTAGCCACGCGCAGGACCTTGGCGGTCAGGGAGGCATCTCGCAGCAGCACATCAGCCAATTGCTGCACCGAAGCGCTGTCGTTTTCCGCCATGCGCTGCAACTCGACTACCACGGCGGCCAACGCCGGCAAGTCTGAGTCGTTTAAACGCTCAAGCCATGCTTGCAAGCCATAACATTGCGATTCCACAGCGGCGTCCTCGACGATTTTAATTAAGTGTATGTCAAAGTGATGGCACCGCCAGCCAAACAGCCAGTCTTTTTCCTGTCGATACAAGCTGTTACTGTAAGCTTCGAGTAGTTCAACAGCCTGCTATGGATCGTCTCTTGCGCCGAATGCGCCCTCGCCTATTATCGCCCCTCAGGTTCACACGCGATGGCCTGTTTAGCCGCCCAGTGGCTATGTTCGCGCGCAATATCCTGCGTTTGTTTAGTGGCCTGCTGCTGACGCTATTGTTCGGCGGCGCAGCGCACGCGGCCATCAGCCAAAGCCATGGCTACGCACAGTTCGGCGAACTTAAATACCCGGCCAGCTTTAGCCATTTTGACTGGGTTAACCCGGATGCGCGCAAAGGTGGCAGCGTGCGTCTAATGGCCTCCGGCACCTTCGACACCCTTAACCCTTACACCTTTAAAGGCACAAGCCCAGTGGCAACGCCGGGGTTTTTGCAATACGGCATTACTGAGTTCAATGAACCGTTAATGGTTGGCACTGGGCAATACGACCCGTCCGGCGATGAGCCATCGTCCAGTTATGGCCTAATTGCCCAATCAGTGGAATACAGCGAAGACCGCAGCTGGGTGGTGTTTAACCTGCGTCCAGAAGCGGTATTTCATGATGGCGTACCCATCACCGCCTATGACGTGGCCTTTTCTTATCGCCTCCTGATTAAGCAAGGGCACCCGCAGTACCGGACCAATCTGCAAGAGGTCAAACGGGTCGATATTCTCGACCGTAAGCGCATTCGCTTTGTGTTTAAGCAAGCCAACAATCCCCTGCTGATTTTACGCCTCGGCGAACTGCCAATTTTGCCTCAGCACTACTGGAAAGACCGCGATTTCACCGCCACCACCTTTGAACCACCACTGGGCAGCGGTCCTTATCGGATTAGCCAAGTAACCCCCGGCCGCCGTTTGGTGTTTACTCACGTGAAAAACTGGTGGGGGAAAAACTTGCCGGTCAATCGCGGCAAATACAACTTCGAGCGCGTCGAGGTCGAGTTTTATCGTGACAGCAATGTCGCTTTTGAGGCGTTCAAAGCCGGCGAGTTCGACTTCTATATCGAGCACCAAGCGAAAAACTGGGCCAACGGCTATCAGTTTCCGGCAGTTGCACGTGGCGAGATTATCCGCGCCGAAATACCTCATCAAATCCCGGCACAAACCCAAGCCTTAATGATGAACCAGCGCCGGCCGATCTTTGCCCAGCGCAAGGTGCGCCAAGCGCTCGGTTTGTTGTTTGATTTTGAATGGACCAATCGCACATTATTCAACAACGCCTATCTGCGCGCCCCGAGCTACTACCCCAACAGCGACTTTGCCGCCACGGGCCTACCTGAGGGGCATGAGTGGCTGCTGCTGGCACCCTATCGCCAGCAATTACCCAAGGCTTTATTTACAACGCCCTTTAGCCTGCCGCAAACCTCAGGCGAAGGCATCCCGCGGCAATCCTTACGTGAGGCACTCAGCCTATTTAAAGCCGCCGGTTGGAACCTGGTAGGGCAACAGCTGGTCAATAGCCGTGGCCAGCCGCTACGTTTTGAAATTTTGCTGGTTAACCCTAATCTTGAGCGGATCTTTCAGCCCTACGCAGAGAGCCTTGCTCGCCTCGGCATTCAGGTCAACCTGCGCACCATCGACCCGGCACAGTACAAACAACGTCTCGACCAGTATGACTTCGACATGATTCTCAGCACCCTGCCACAAAGCCTTAGCCCAGGACTGGAGCAGCGCCTGTACTTTCATTCCAGCCAAATAAACACTAAAGGCGGCAAAAACTACGCGGGCATCCAGCACCCGGTGGTTGACGCACTGATCGACAAATTACTCATCGCTCGCACTCGCGACGAGCAAGTGAGCGCGGCCCGTGCACTCGATCGGGTCTTGCTATGGCAGCACTACAGCATTCCCAATTGGTACCTCAACAGTCACCGGCTTGCCTATCGCAAGCGTTTTAGTTTTTTCCCCGCGCCGCCCTACACCCTGGGCTTGCGCGCTTGGTGGCTAACGCCTTCGGAGCAACGACCATGAGTGGTTTTTTTAGCCGTCCTATTTTGCGATTTGTGGCATTGCTGGCACTGACCAGCAGCGTGGCCCAAGCAGCCGGGCAACATGCCGTCACCCTGTACGGCGAGCCGCCGAAATATCCGGCCAACTTCCAACACTTCGATTATGTAAACCCGGATGCACCCAAAGGCGGTACCTTTCGCCAGGCTGGGCTGGGCAGCTATGACAGCCTTAACCCGTTTATCAGTAAGGGCGTGGCCGCCGATGGGATCGGTATCATTTACGACACCCTCACGCGCCACAGCATGGATGAACCTTTCACCGAGTACGGCCTGCTGGCCAGCAAAATTGAAGTGGCCCCCGACCACACCTGGGTGCGTTTTTACCTGCGCCCCGAAGCGCGCTTCAGTGACGGCCACGCCGTGACCGCCGAAGACGTGGTGTTTAGCTTTGAAACCCTGATGAAAGATGGCGAGCCACAGTACAAGGCTTACTATTCAGATGTGGCCAAGGTCACGGCCGAAGACCCATTGCGGGTACGTTTTGACTTCAAACACGCCAACAACCGCGAACTGCCACTGATCTTGGGCCAGTTGTCGGTGCTGCCCAAACACTGGTGGGCCAACCGTGACTTTAACAAAGGCAACCTCGATATTCCGTTGGGCAGCGGCCCCTATAAGGTCGGCAAGCTCGAACCCGGCCGCAGCATCCGCTATGAGCGGGTTAAAGACTGGTGGGGCAAAGACCTAGCGGTCAATCGTGGCTTTTATAACTTCGACAATCTGGTTATCGACTACTACCGCGATGGCAGTGTGGGCTTGGAAGCACTCAAGGCTGGGCAGTTCGATTACGGCTTAGAGATCAGCGCGAAAAACTGGGCCACGGCCTATAACATCGACGCAGTAAACGACGGTCGCCTGATCAAAGAACAAATCATCAACCACAACCCGACTGGTATGCAGGGTTTTATCTTTAATACGCGCAAACCGATCTTCCAAGACCGTCGGGTGCGTGAGGCGCTGAGTTTGTTATTCGACTTTGAGTGGAGCAACAAGCAACTGTTTAACGGCGCCTATACGCGCACCCAGAGTTATTTTGAAAATTCCGATTTGGCCGCCAGTGGTCTACCCAGCGCTAACGAATTAAAACTGCTGGAGCCGCTGCGCAACCAGCTCGAACCTCGGGTGTTCAGCGAGGCTTTCAGCGCCCCACGCAGCGATGCCAGCGGCATCATTCGTGAGCAACAAAGACGCGCCTATCAACTGCTGCAAGAGGCCGGCTGGCGAATCGTCGACGACCAGATGGTCGACGTCGAAGGCACACCGGTAAAATTTGAGTTTCTGCTGGCGCAAATTGACTTCGAGCGGGTACTGCTGCCCTTCAAACGTAATCTGGCCGACTTAGGCATTGCCGTCGAGATTCGCCGAGTAGACGTGTCTCAGTACGTCACTCGCCTGCGTTCGCGCGACTACGACATGATCGTCGGCGGTTTCGCCCAGTCCAGCTCGCCGGGCAACGAATTGCGCGAGTACTGGCACTCCAGCAGCGCCGACAAACCCGGCAGCCGTAACTATATTGGCCTGCAAGACCCAGCCATCGATAGCTTGGTTGAGGGTGTGATTAATGCCGATTCACGGCAAAGCCTGATCACCCACACCCAAGCCCTCGACCGCGCCTTACAGTGGGGCTTTTACGTGATCCCTAACTGGCACATCAAAACCTGGCGCGTGGCTTACTGGAACCATTTCGAGCACCCCAAAGTCACCCCGCTGTATGACATCGGCCTACACACATGGTGGGCCAAACCAAGCACCAAGCCCGCAACGCCACCTGCAAGCACGGAGCAATAACATGCTGGCGTATATCCTGCGACGTCTACTGCTGATTATTCCGACCCTGTTTGGCATCTTGCTGATCAACTTTCTGATTGTGCAAGCAGCGCCCGGCGGGCCAGTAGAACAAATGATCGCCAAACTAGAAGGCTTCGATGCCGCCGCTGGCGGCGCCACTGGACGGGTCTCGGGCGGTGGTTCTGAGGTCACCATGGGCGGCGCTAACTACCGAGGCGGACAAGGTCTCGACCCTGAGTTGATCAGCGAAATCGAGCGTATGTATGGCTTCGACAAACCGGCCAGCGAGCGTTTCAGGATCATGCTGGTGAATTATCTGCAGTTGGATTTCGGCGAGAGCTTTTTCCGCGATGCCAAGGTCACCGACTTAATTCTCGAGAAATTGCCGGTGTCGATCTCGCTGGGCCTATGGAGCGCGTTAATCACCTACCTGATCTCTATCCCACTGGGTATCGCTAAAGCCACACGGCACAACAGCAACTTCGACATTTGGACCAGTTCGGTGATCATCATCGGCTATGCGATTCCGGGGTTTTTATTCGCTATTTTGCTGATCGTGTTGTTTGCCGGCGGCAGTTATTGGGACTGGTTCCCCCTGCGCGGGCTAACCTCGAATAACTTCGACGAACTGAGCATGCTGGGCAAGATCGGCGATTATTTTTGGCACCTGGTTCTGCCAGTGACTGCGTTGGTGATTGGCAACTTCGCCACCCTCACCTTGCTGACCAAAAACAGTTTTCTCGATGAGATCAACAAACAATACGTGATTACCGCCCGGGCCAAAGGTCTGACCGAGCACCGCGTGCTGTACGGGCATATCTTTCGCAATGCCATGCTTATCGTGATCGCTGGCTTACCGGCCGCCGTGCTGGGGATTTTCTTTACCGGCTCGATGTTGGTGGAGGTGATTTTCTCCCTCGACGGCCTTGGTTTGCTGGGCTTTGAATCGATCGTCAACCGCGACTACCCCGTGGTGTTTGGCACCTTATTTATCTTCTCGTTGTTCGGCCTAATCATGAAGTTAATCAGCGACATCACCTACACCTTGGTCGATCCGCGTATCGACTTCAGTAGTCGGGAGAATTGAGATGGCGCTGTCCCCCATCAATAAGCGGCGTTTCGCCCTGTTTAAAGCCAACAAGCGTGGCTGGTGGTCGCTCTGGTTATTTGCGTGCCTGTTCACCCTAAGCTTGGGCGCCGAGTTAATCGCCAATGACAAGCCCTTGCTGCTCGAATATCAGGGCGAGTGGTACTTCCCGTTTGCTCAGCGCTACCCGGAAACCGTGTTCGGCGGTGAGTTCCCGCTGGAGGCCAACTACAAGAGCCCCTATATCCGCGAACTGATCAGCGCTAAAGACGGCTGGATGCTTTGGCCGATCATCCCTTTTAGTTACAACAGCATTAACTACGACCTCAAGGTGCCCGCCCCCGCGCCGCCTTCTGCCGCCAACTGGTTGGGCAGTGATGATCAAGGCCGCGATGTGCTGGCAAGGCTGATCTACGGTTTTCGCATCACGGTGCTGTTTGCCCTGACACTGACCTTACTCAGTTCAATCATTGGCGTATTTGCCGGCGCATTGCAGGGCTTCTACGGCGGCTGGGTGGACTTACTCGGCCAGCGTTTCTTAGAGGTATGGTCGGGACTCCCGGTGCTGTATCTGCTGATTATTTTGGCCAGCTTTGTGCAGCCCAATTTCTGGTGGCTGCTGGGCATCATGCTGTTGTTCTCTTGGATGAGCCTGGTTGATGTGGTGCGCGCCGAATTCCTGCGTGGCCGCAATCTGGAATACGTGCGCGCCGCCCGCGCCTTAGGCATGCGTAATGGCCCGATCATGTACCGGCACATTCTGCCCAACGCGATGATCTCGACCATGACCTTTATGCCGTTCATCCTCACCGGCGCCATTGGCACCCTGACCGCGCTGGATTTTCTCGGTTTTGGTTTGCCACCCGGTGCGCCCTCACTGGGTGAGTTGATGGCTCAAGCCAAAGCTAACTTGCAAGCGCCATGGCTGGGCATCAGCGCCTTTGCGGTGCTCGGTTTAATGTTGAGTTTGCTGGTATTTATCGGCGAAGCGGCCCGCGATGCATTTGATCCAAGGAAATAAAATGAGCGAGCAGCTTAGTGATACCGCGCCGGTCAACCACGAGATACTGATCGCCGTACGCGATCTGGCCGTCGAGTTTGTCAGCGACGGCAAGGTGCTGCGCGTGGTTGAAGGCGTGAGCTTCGATATTCGCCGTGGCGAAACCTTAGCCTTGGTCGGCGAAAGCGGTTCGGGAAAATCGGTTACCGCCCACTCAATTTTGCGCCTGTTGCCCTACCCGCTGGCACGTCATCCGGCCGGCAGCATCAGCTACGCCGGCGCTGACCTTCTTAAACTCGACGAGGACAAGTTGCGCGGCATTCGTGGCAATAAAATCGCCATGGTCTTTCAAGAGCCGATGACCTCGCTGAACCCGCTGCACAGCATCGAGAAACAAATCAACGAAGTGCTGCGCTTACACAAAGGTTTGACCGGCCCAGCCGCCAGCCGCCGCACCCTAGAACTCCTGGAGTTGGTGGGCATCACTGAACCTACTAAACGGCTCAAGGCTTATCCGCACGAACTATCTGGCGGCCAACGCCAGCGAGTGATGATCGCCATGGCCCTGGCCAATGAGCCTGAGTTACTGATTGCCGACGAGCCGACCACCGCGCTGGACGTCACCGTGCAGCTGAAAATCCTGCAGTTACTCAAGGATTTACAGGCCCGTTTAGGCATGTCGCTGCTGCTGATCAGTCACGATTTGAATTTAGTCCGGCGAATTGCCCATCGCGTATGTGTCATGCAAGGCGGTCGAGTCGTCGAACAGGCTGAATGCGCCGAGTTGTTCCGCGCCCCGCAACATCCGTACACCCAAGAGCTGCTCGGTGCCGAGCCAAGTGGCGAGCCGGTAGCCACTGAGCCTGGGCCAACCCAGCTCGAAGTAGCAGATTTACGCGTCTGGTTCCCGATTAAACAAGGCCTGCTAAGGCGCACCGTGGATCACGTAAAAGCCCTCGACGGGGTGAGTTTTAAACTAGAAAAGGGCCAGACACTGGGCATTGTTGGTGAGAGCGGCTCGGGGAAATCAACCTTAGGTTTGGCGATTTTGCGCCTACTGAATAGCCAAGGCCGCATTAGTTATTGCGGGCAGGCGCTGCAAGGCTTGTCACAAACAGCGGTACGACCGTTTCGCCGGCAAATGCAGGTGGTTTTTCAAGACCCTTACGGCAGCTTGAGCCCACGCATGTCGGTGAGCGAGATTATTGGCGAGGGTTTGGCGATCCATCAAATGGGCACGGCGGCCGAACAACAGCAGGCGATCATTGCCGCCATGCTTGAGGTCGGTCTAGACCCCGATACGCGTCACCGTTATCCGCACGAGTTTTCTGGCGGCCAACGTCAGCGCATCGCGATTGCCCGAGCACTGGTGCTAAAGCCTGAACTGATACTGCTGGACGAGCCGACTTCGGCGCTGGATCGCACAGTGCAACGACAAGTGGTCGAGTTACTGCGCAAGCTACAGAGTAAGTACAACCTGACCTATTTGTTTATTAGCCATGATTTGGCGGTAGTAAGAGCGCTGAGTCACCAACTACTGGTTATCAAACAAGGTCAGGTTATCGAACAAGGCTCGGCAGCCGCTATTTTTGCCGCGCCGCAACAGCTATACACCCAGCAGTTGCTGGAGGCGGCCTTTATGGCCCCACCGACAACCGCCTGATTATTGAAGACCACAATCTGAAAACAACACGAGGGATAGCACCATGGGTTTTCTCGCCGGTAAGCG
>JAIETJ010000065.1 GCA_019745275.1 Pseudomonadaceae bacterium
CGACCCGCAAAACAACGCGCATCTGCCGCCCTCGGTATTGCTCAGCGAGTTGCTCGAAGTGGTCGATCAAACCGCCGTGTTGTCTGCTTCAGCGTTGCTAACTAAGCCGGCCGTGAGCAGTGTCAGCCAACACATTTGCACCGTGCACCCATTACAGCCGTTTGCGCCGGATAACTTTAATGCCGCCGGTGCCAAGCAAAGTTATTCCGCGCAATGGTTTCGCGCCGCGCAACGCTTGGCCGCTCCGGCTGAATTAACCCCCGTGGCCTTTATCGGCACCTTGCCCGAACCGAGTAGTGAGGGCCTGACGATTGAGCCGGCGCAACTGCTGCAATGCTTTAAAAACCCCGCGCGCTTTCTGTTAGAGCAGCGTTTAGGCGTGCGCATCGGCCAGACCGAACAGCTTATCGGTGCCGACGAGCCCTTTGCCCTCGAAGGCTCTGCCCGCAGTGGTTTGCGCAAACTGGCGTTGCAGGCAGTCGAGCAAGGCTGGAGCGAGCAGACCGAGCGGCGCATCGCCCGCGCCGCCGGTTGGCTGCCCAGTGGTGAAGTCGGCCATGCCTTATGGGGTCAGGTGCGCGGGCCGCTGCTGGCGTTCGCGCCGAAGTTGTTGGCCGCCCGCCCGACGCAAACGGCGCAGCCGCTGCATGTGGATATTCAACTGGGCGGCGTGCGCGTACTCGGTTGGTTGGATGGCGTGACCGACTGCGGCCTGTTCGACTGGCGCCTAATCGCCCCCGGTGCCTGGGATTTACCCAGCTTCTGGCTGCGACATCTATTGCTCAACCTCAGCGACAGCGACGGCATCGCCCGTGACAGCCTGCTGCTGAGCCCCAACGGCGACTGGCAGCTAGGCCCGCTGGCCAACGCAGCTGAATTGCTCGCGCCGTGGCTGGCGGCCTATCAACAGGCGCGTTTCACCGCGTTGGGGTTTCTCCCACGCAGCAGCATGGCCTTCGCCAAAGCCTTGTGTACGCCGAGTAAAGGCAGCAAAAAAGACCCACTCGAAGCGGCCCGGGAAAAAGCTCAATTTGCCTGGCAAGGCAGCGACTTCAGCACCTTCGCCGCCGAATCCGACGACCCTTGGTACGCCCTCGCCTTTCGCGACCGTGAGCCACTCGATGAGGCCTTCGAAGCCCTCGCCGAACAACTGCTTGGCCCGGCGCTGTTGGCTTTGCAAGCGGGCGAGGAAGATCAGGGATGAAGGCTAATAGTCACGTGGTTATAGCTGCTGGGCTTGCCGTATCATGGGCAGTAGGGTTCAGAGGTAAATGGCATGTCTAAGGTTAAATCGCTCACTATCAGCGGCTATAAATCGATCCGCGAGTTGCGTGACTTTGAGTTACGCAACCTCAATGTATTGATCGGTGCGAACGGCGCAGGCAAGAGCAATTTTATCAACCTGTTTCGCCTGTTGGCGGAGATGCTTGAAGAGCAGTTGCAACTCTATGTACAGCGCCAAGGAGGCCCTGATGCGCTGCTGCATTTTGGTCGTGAGACCACTGATAAATTGCATGCCGAGTTTTATTTTGATCGCAACGGTTACCGTTTCGACCTAGTGCCAACTAGCGATAATCGATTGATCTTCGAGAGCGAGGTCAGTTGGTTTGGCGGTTTTTACACCCCTACTTCAGCCAGTGCGATGTTGGGTGCTGGGCATGACGAAGCAAAGCTGAAAAATGCCAAGGATTCTTATTCGAACTATGTGCGCCGCTCTGTTGGCAACTGGCGGGTCTACCACTTTCACGACACCGGCGAGCGGGCACGGGTAAAGCAGCGACATGCGATGTCAGATAACCTGCGCTTGCAGATAGATGCGGCGAACTTGGCGGCGTATCTGCATAGGCTGCATAAGAAATATCCTGAACACTACCAGTCCATCGTGCATACCATTCAACTGGTTGCACCCTATTTCCGCGATTTTGTCCTGCGTCCAGATGCCGAGTTTGTCGAGCTGGAGTGGACACAAAAGGGCAAGCCAGACACCGTGCTCAAAGCCAACATGCTTTCGGACGGCACCCTGCGCTTTATCTGTCTCGCCACGCTATTGCTGCAGCCAACGCAATTGCTCCCAGACACCCTATTGATCGACGAGCCCGAGTTGGGGTTGCACCCCTACGCCATTGCGGTGTTGGCCGATATGTTTAAGCAAGTGGCCGAAAGCCGGCAGTTGATTGTCTCCACCCAGTCGGTGGAGCTTATCAATGAGCTAAGCCCGGAAGATGTGGTTGTTGTTGATCAACAGGACGATGCTTCGACATTCCGCCGCTTTACCCAAGATGAGTTGGGCGGTTGGTTGGAGGAGTACGCCATGGGCGAGTTGTGGAAGCGCAATATTCTTGGCGGGAGACCTTGAGCATGGTGGAGGTGATTGTCTTCGCTGAGGGGCAGACCGAAGAGCAATTCATTAAGAGAGTCGTGGCCCCGGCCTTGCGGCATCTATCGATCTTCGTAAAGCCGCAACTGCTGGCAACCTCTCGTGATGCGCGGGGTGGTGATGTCAGCCTGGACAGGCTGAAGTTCAATGCGCGCAATACCTTGCGCCAGCAGCCGCAGGCGATCCTGACGACCTTGCTCGATCTTTACGGTCTTAAAGGCGACTTTCCGGCTTACGCAGAGGCCATGCAGCAACAAGACGTTTATCTGCGTTGCACCCTGCTGCAAACAGCGTTGCATGCAGAGATAGTGGCGCATGTGGGATGCCGGCCGGAACGTTTTATTGCACATATACAGCCTTACGAATTTGAAGGCTTGTTATTTTCTGACGTCACGGCTCTAGCCGGAAGCGAGCCTCAGTGGTCGCGCTATTTAGCGCAACTGCAAGAGGTGCGGGCCGCCTTTCCTACGCCAGAACACATCAATAACAGCTTCGAAACCAAACCTTCAAAGCGCCTAGACAATATCCTTACCCCCAATTACCACAAGACTCGTCATGGCCCGTTGGCGGCCGAGCGCATCACCCTGGCTTGTATGGAGCGTGAGTGTGTTCACTTCGCAACATGGCTGGAAAAACTGCGCGGTCTTGCGCGTTGACGTTTAGCGCGCGCCTGAAAAGGAACTCCGCGATTTTCCAAGGGCCACAAGCATGAGTCTCGATCTGCAAACCTCATCCTTTCGCGGCCGCTCGCTGATTGAAGCCAGCGCCGGCACCGGCAAAACTTTTACCCTGACCGCGCTGTATGCGCGGCTGTTGTTGGAGCAGCAACTTAACGTCAGCCAGATACTGGTGGTTACCTACACCACCGCCGCCACCGCCGAACTGCGTGAGCGGATTCGCGCCAAGTTGGCCGAGTTACTCGCGGTGTATGAGGGCACGCCGAGCAGCGATAGTTTTCTCACCGAGTTGCAGCAGCGCCATCCGGGCGCCGAGGCCAAGCGGCGTTTGTTGTTGGCGGTGCATGGTTTCGATGAAGCGGCGATTTTCACCATTCACGGCTTTTGTCAGCGCGCCCTGCAAGATGCCACCTTCGAGGCGGGCGGCGACTTTGACAGCGAGCTGACCCAAGACGACCGCGAGGTACTCGACGCCCTGCTCAGCGATGCCTGGCGGCATGAGTTGGCGCAGGCCGATCCGGCGTGGGCCTGTTATCTGGTTAAGCAAAAAATCACTCCGGCGTGGCTGCGTCAGCGCTTGCGTCAGCATCTGGGTAAACCCTATTTGCGCATCGAGCCGCGTGGCCCAGTCAGCAGCACGCAACTGAGTGCCGCCAGCGCGCAATGGCAGCCGGCGGCGCAGCTTTGGCACAGCGGCGGGGCGGAGTTAATCGAGCAATTGCTGGCGCACGGCGGCTTGAGTCAGAGCACCCATAAGCTGGCTAAATTTGACCAGTGGGCTGCCGAGCTGGACAGTTACTTCGCCGACCCGGCGGCGCTGTTTGAGACGCCGGAGGCCTTGAGCAAACTCAGTAGTGCGAGCCTTGAGAAAGCCACCAAGAAGGGTCAAGTGGCGCCGAGCAGCGCTATCAGCAGGGCTTTCGATGGCTTGCTGGCGGCGCTGGAACTGGCCCTGCCGGAAGGTGCCGAGCGCCTGATCGCCCTGCAAGTACGTTTGCTCGATCAACTGAATATCGAGCTGCCGGCGCGCAAAGCCGCGCAACGTTTGCTGGCCTTCGACGACCTGCTTAATCGCCTTAACGAAGCCCTGCACGGCCCGGTCGGCATCGACTTGGCCACGACCCTGCGCAGCCATTATCCGCTGGCGCTGATCGACGAATTCCAAGACACCGACCCGGTGCAGTACCAGATTTTTGACCATATCTACCCGCGCCCCGAAACTGGCGTGGATGCGAGCACCTGTAGGAGCGGCTTTAGCCGCGATGCTCTGGAAGATGGCGCTGAAAACTCGGAAGCTGATGCCGCCAGTGAGTCGCGCAGTAGCACCGGCGATCTGTGTTTTGTCGGCGACCCTAAGCAGGCCATTTATGGCTTTCGCGGCGCCGACCTGAACACCTACAAACAAGCCCGTGCCGCCGCCGAGCGCAGCTATGACTTGCCATTTAACTATCGTTCCAGCCCCGAGCTGATCGGTGCGCTCAATCTGTTATTCGACCGCCCGCAGCCGTTTGCCGAACACGGCCTCAGTTATCCACCCGTTAGCGCCGGCAAAAAGGCCCGCGCGCAACTGGTGTTGCCGAGCTTGCAAGAGGCCGACGCGGCCCCACTGAGTCTGCTTTGGCTCGGTGATGAGCCGCTCAGCAAGGGCCGCGCCGACCAGTTGGCGGCGGTCGATTGTGCGCAGCGGATTGCCGCCTTGCTGGCCGCCAGCGCTCAAGGCACGGCGTATTTTGCCGACCAAGATGCGCGCACGGCGCTGAAAGGTGGCGATATTGCCGTGCTAGTCGCCAGCCACCGCGAGGCCGCCAGCATCGCCAGCGAACTGGCGGCCCGTGGCGTGCCCAGCGTGCGCCGTGGCCGCGACAGCGTGTGGGCGTGCGAGGAGGCCGGCGAGTTGGCGGCGGTGTTGGCCGCCTATTGCGAGCCGAGCCGCGAGGGTGTGTTGCGCTATGCCTTGGCCACTCGGTTGCTCGGTCACGATGGGGCGTATTTGGCCCGTTGTTTAGACGAGGTGGCGGTCTGGGATGCCGAGCGCGACAAGGCCGATGACTACCATCAACTCTGGCAACAGCATGGTTTTATGCGCGCCTTTCGCCTGTGGCTGGATCAAGAGTCGGTGGCCGAAACCCTGCTGGCCAGCATCGACGGCGAACGGCGGCTGACCAACTTGCTGCATCTGGCCGAACTGCTGCAAACCGAGAGCCTGCAACGGCCGGGGCTGGCGGCGCTGCTCAGTTGGTTGAATGCTCAGCGCAGCAGCGAAGGGGCCGGTGAAGATGCCGTGCTGCGCTTGGAGAGCGATGCCGAACGGGTGCAAATCGTCACCATCCACACCAGTAAGGGGCTGGAATATCCCTTGGTGTTTTGCCCGTTCTTATGGAACGGCAAGCTGCTCGGTAAGTTCACCGACAGCGCTCGCTGCCACGCCGAAGACGGCCAGCCGTTGCTGGATTTAGGCAGCGAGCAACTGGATGCACGGCTGCAGATCGCCCGTCGCGAACAGTTCGCCGAGAAGCTGCGGCTCACCTATGTGGCCCTGACCCGGGCGCGTGATCGTCTGTGGTTGCACTGGGGGCCGGTGGCGGTGCCGAAAATCGTCAAGAGCAGTGGTTTGCTGCCCGACGAGGGCTTGCACAGCAGTGCGCTGGCCTGGCTGCTGCACGGCCGCGAGCTGCCTGGCGTGGATGCCCTGAGTGAGCTGGGCAATTATTTGCTTGAGCAATCCGGCGCGGCGCTGGCGGCCGAGGTCGATCAGCTGATCGCCGCCAGTGCCGGCCGCATCGCCCGTCAGCCGTTGTTGCTGCGCGAGGCGCAAGCCGGTGGTGAGCAACGTGCGCAACCGCCGGCGCAGCTGCAAAAATTTAGCCGTAGCCTGTACAGCCGTTGGCGGGTGGGGAGTTTTTCCGGCTTGGCCGCCGGCATGCACACCGAAGCGGCGGACCGCGATGGCCTGCAATTGCCGGATGCCAGCGAGCCGGGCAGCGGTTTTTATGGTTTTCCGCGTGGCGCCCGAGCCGGTACTTGCCTGCACGCGATTCTCGAAGACTGGGCACGCGGCAAAGGTTCGTTGAGCCATTTGGTGGCGCCGGGGCTGACTAATCACGGCATCGATGCGTCGCTGTGGAGCGAGATTGCTCAGCGCCATTTGCAGGCCGTGCTGGATACCGATTTAGACGGCGCTGGCCTGAGCTTGGCCGCCTTGACCCCGAATCGGCGCTTGCCCGAACTGGGCTTCACCTTCCCAGTCGGCGAGTTGCAGGTGGCGCGGCTGCGGGCGATCCTCAGCGACCCAGCCCATGGCTTGGCCGAGCCATTGCGCGAGGCGGCCAGCCGGCTGGAGTTCGATACGCTCAAGGGTTATCTCAAGGGCTTTATCGACTTAACCTTCGAGCATGCCGGACGCTGGTACATCCTCGATTACAAGTCCAACTGGCTCGGCCCGGATGCCAGCTACTACGGCGGCGAACGCTTGCTGCAGGCCTTGGCGGGCGAACATTACTACCTGCAATACCTGATCTATCTGGTCGCGTTACGGCGTTTCTTGCGCCAGCGTTTGAGCGACTTTAGTAATGAACAATTGGGCGGCGCTTACTACCTGTTCCTGCGCGGCATGCCGGATGCCGGCGTGTATTTCGCCCGTCCTACGGACGCCTTATTACATGCTTTGGATCAGTTGTTTGCGGAGGGCGTGTGATGACGCTTGTGTATGTAACTCGTAGGACAGACGTAGGGCGGACTCAGGAGCGAAGCGAACAGTCCGCCATTGGCGGCGCGGCATCAATCCATGGCGTACTGCACAAACATGTCGGGCGTACTGCACTGGTGTACTGCACAGGCGTACTGCCTTCGGCGAGTACACCCTACGCGAGTACACCCACGAGTACACACCTGCAATCCATGCCAGAGGGGCACTAAATGAGCCTGGCTAATCTACCCCTCGCCCCACTCGAGCGCGCCCTGCTCGGCAGCCTGCAACGCCTCGACCCGCAGGCCAGCGAGGCGGTGCTGGCCGCTGCCGCCTTGGCTTGCATGCTGCTCAATAATGGCGATGTCTGCTTAGTGCTGAGTCGCTGGGCCGGCCAGCGGCCGTGGGGCGAAGGCTATACGCTGCCGCCTTTGGCGCAGTGGCGTACCGAGTTGTTGGCGAGCACGTTGGTCGGCGCGCCGGGCGCATTTGCGCCCTTGATTATGGATGGCGAGCGCTTGTACTTGGCCCGTTATCACGCCTACGAAAGCCAGTTGGCGGCGCAGTTGCTTAAGCGGGCGGCCGATCAGCCCGAGGTCGATGAAGCGCAGTTAAGCGCCAGCCTGCAACGACTGTTTGCCGGCAACGCGGCGCAAGCGCCGGACTGGCAACGCTTGGCCGCCGCGCAAGCGGTGCGTCGCCGGGTGGCAGTGATTTCCGGCGGCCCCGGCACCGGCAAAACCACCACCGTAGTGCGGCTGCTGGCGGCCTTATTGGAGCAACCGGGTTGCGAGCGCCTGGCGATTGGTTTGGCCGCGCCCACCGGTAAGGCCGCCACGCGCATGGCCGAGGCGATTCGCAACGCCAAAGCCAGTCTGCCGGTGAGTGACGCGATCAAGGCGGCGCTGCCCGAGCAGGCCAGCACCCTGCACCGCTTGCTCGGCAGTCGCGGCGACCGTCCGCAGGTGCGGCACACGGCGGCCAATCCGCTGGCGTTGGATGTGCTGGTGGTCGATGAAGCCTCGATGGTCGATCTGGCCATGATGGCCAAACTGCTCGACGCCCTGCCCGCCAATGGTCGGCTGATTTTGCTCGGCGATAAAGACCAGTTGTGCGCCGTGGAAGCCGGTGCCGTGTTTGCCGAGCTGTGCGCCGGTCGCGGCTTTAACGCGGAGGCGGCAGCCGACTTGCAGCGCATCACCGGGCAACGCGTGCCGGTCGAAGCGCCCAATTCGCAGTTGGCCGATGCGGTGGTGTTGCTCACCCACAGCCACCGTTTCGCCGCCGACAGCGGCATCGGCGAGCTGGCCCGGCGCATCAACACCGGCGATGCCCGTGGCACCCTGAGTTTGCTGCAAGAAGACCGCAGCGATCTGCACTGGCACAGCGCCCCAACCCCGCAGGCCTTGCTCAAGCGTATCGAAGACGGTTACGCCGGCTACCTAGATGTGGCGCAAAACGCCGAGCCGAGCAGCGCCTTTGCCGCCTTTAATCAGTTCCGCCTGCTCACCGCCCAGCGCGAAGGTGAATACGGCGTAGCCGGTTTAAACCAAGCCTTGGAGGCGCGTTACCAGCGTCGTTTCAAGCTCGGTGCGCGTGAGCGTTGGTACGCCGGCCGGGCGGTGATGGTGCAAAGCAACGACTACGCACTGGGTCTGTTTAACGGCGATATCGGCATTTGCCTGCAGGGCGAACAAGGCCTGCGGGTGTGGTTCGAAACCGAGGACGGCCACCGCTCGTTTAGCACCACCCGCCTGCCCAGCCACGAAACGGCGTTCGCCATGACCGTGCACAAAAGCCAAGGCTCAGAATTTACCGAGGTGCTGCTGGTGCTGCCCGAGCACAGCGGCCCGCTGCTGACCCGCAGCCTGTTCTACACCGGCATCACCCGCGCCAAGCAAAAGGTCGAAATCTGGGCGCTGGCGCCACGCATCAGCGAGGCGGTCAACACTAAAGCCGAACGCGCCGCCGGGCTGGCGCAGCGCTTGGCCAGCCGAGCAGCCACAGTGCCAGCCGCAGCGCCAAGCACAGAGCAGTTGGGCTTATTTGAGTAAAAAGGCTATGTGCTCGCGACGAGTCGGCATTGCCCAAGAGCGACAAACTCCGCCGGCTGCGCTTCGCTGCGTAATCTCGGATTACGCCGGCGGCTAATCCAACCTACGGCAGTTGTAAGCCACCACTGGCCTTGTGCAGCTCGCGCAGGTGTGTGCCGAGGCTCTTAAGGTTGGCCTCGCCGGTTGCGATTTCCAGCATCTGGGTCGGCCCTAACAACGTGCGCACCTCGCGGCTTAGTTCGTCGCTGAGGCGGCGTAGCTCTTGTTGGCGGCCGGCACTGCTGGCTTGTAAATGTGCCAATTCATCCGCTTGCGGCAGGCCATAACCGCGGCTGCCGAGCAGTTCAGCCGGGCGACTGAGAAAGCCGCTATTGGCCAGCAATTGCTGCAAGGCCTGCCCTGCCCTCGCCAAGGCGGGTTCGTGGATGGGCGCGCTGCGGTCACTTAGGTAGCGTTGTTTAATCTGCTCTTGGGCCAGCAACAGTTGTTGGCGCATGGCCGCTTGTTCGAGCATCAGTAAGGCGGCGCTGGTGCGTAAATCGGCTTGGGCAAACCACGCCGTGCGTTGGCTGGCGGGTAAGGCTAACCAGTCTTCTACGTCCTCTTGCGGGATTGGTAGCTGGGCTTTCAGCACGTTGAACATGGCTTGGTAGCGCTCGCGGAAGGAGTCGAAGCGATAGCCCAAACGCAACGCCTCCTTGGGGTCGTCGAGCACCGAGGTGTCGGCCAGTCCGCGTGCGCTCAGTACCTCAAGTAAGCCATTGGGTAGGATGCTGTCGAGGTCGTCGAGGGGCGCTTTGGCGGTGCCGCTGCGCAGTAATTTCAACGTTTCCACGGCGCAGTTATTGGACAAAAAGAAGTAATCGCCGTCGTAGCTCCAGTGCATTTGCAGGGCATGCCGCACGAATGCGTCTTGCTCGCTGGGGCTGAGCTTGAGCGGCACCGAGGCGACGCTGCGCAGTTCAACCTTGGTGTATTCGTCGATCACTTGGCTCAGTGGCAGCACGAACAACCGCGACGGATAGCCGCCGGTTAAACCGTCCCAGCTGGACAGCTGCACATCGCCAACAAAGGCGCGGTACGAGAGCACCAAGTGCTGGTCTAGATCGAGCCGGCAAGCTGGCCCGCGCGGCCGCCCCGGGGCGCAAATCACCAAGCGCAACATGCTGTGGCCGAAGCGACTAACCCAGTTGTTGTTGCCCTCGGCGAGGAAAAAATCCACCGCATAGACCCGCGCCGGGTCGAGCGTGCCGAACGGTTGGCGGGCGAAGTCGCTGCCGGCATTTAGGTAGGCCAGTTCTGCCGCGCAGGTGGCCTTATTCGCTGGTGCCCAGCCGAACTGCGCTTGCCAATAGGCATACAGCTCGGGGCGGCGGCAGGCGTAGCTGGGGTCGAGCAAAAAGTATTCGAGATTGACCGCGACAAACTCGCGCGGATTGCTCAACTCGTAGCTGTCGGGGCTGCGCGCCACCTGCGCATTGCGCTGCTCGCGCTGGCCGTCGCGGCCGACATACTGCGGCCAGCCAGCCAAATCCAGCAGCCGAGGATCGTCGGCTAGGCTAAAGCGCCGCGCCGTTTGCCCGCGACATTCGCTGGGTAAGCCGACTAAACCTTGCGCGGCGGCGCGTTGCCGGCAGCGCTTGAGCAATTGCTGGGTGGCGGGCGACCAGAGTTGGGCACGGTCATAAAAGTGCGTCAGTTCGTGCAGCACGCTGGCCAATAGCTCTTGCTGCACAGTGCCATGCGGGCGATTGGTCTGGGTGCTGGCCGCGGAGCCATCGAGCAACTTGGGCAATAACTGTGCATTTAACTCCAGCCGATTGCCGGCTTGGTTGGCCCGGCCGTACACCTCGGCAGGCAATTGCGCCGACCACTGCAGCGTGATGGTTTTATCCAACCGTTGGATAAAGCTCGGCGGCAGCGCGGCCAGCGCTTGCTCGATCAACAACTGGCTGGCTTGGCGCTCGCCGGAGCTGAGTTCGGCGGCGTCCAGCGTGAGCTGCAATGCGGCCTGTGCGCTATTGCTGATCAGCCCCAGCAGAGCGATCCAGAAGCAAACGCCAACGGCCTTCACGGCGCGAGAATAGCCGCGGCTAATTGCGCATCGGAGACCTCGCGGGCCGCCGGCCACTGCGCTCGAACCGCAACGAACGCGGCTTCCAATTGCGCACCGCGAATCGCGCCATTGCTGGCAACAAAACTGGCGGCGTCGTCGTGCGCGTCCACTACCACTTTCGAGTCACGAATCGAGGTGGTGGTGTCGGAGGTAAAGTCGAGGCTGCGATCGGTCACCCGCAACAGCATATTGCTGGTTGCTTTCAGGGTTTGTGCAGATGCGTTAACGGCAAACAGACTCATAACCACAGCGGCAACACACAACGAACTACGCATACAAAACTCCAACGCTAAACAATGGGCGAAAACAGCCGGTGATTATCGCCGATGTGCGCGGGTTATGCAGGAGGCAGTGGGCGATTAAGCGAGAGGTGGCGACCAGCGCCGGGTGTGGCGGATAAACATTTTAAGATTGCCGCCTATGGGCCTAGCAATGCCTGTACGGTGCCAATGCGTAAGCTGGATTAGACGCCTAAACAGCAACTACTCGCTGCTGTTTAAGCGGTTGCCCGTAATCCAGAGGGGCAATCAGTTAGCTAAAATCGCCTCGGCCAACTGCGCATCAGTGGCCTGCAGGCCCGGTTGCTGCTGATGGATATGCTGCAAGGCGGCTTCCAGATGCGCGCCACGGATCGCGCCTTGGCTGGCCACGAAGCTGGCGGCGTCTTCGCGAGCAGCGAGAATAACCTTGTCGTCTTTGGTCGACGACGAAGTGGCATCCGAGGACGAGCCAGTCGCATCGACAATCCAGTCAGTAGTAATCACAAAACTGGTCGCCGAAGCGCTGGTGGCCAGTGTCAGTAGCGCAGCAGCGCTGAGTAAGCGAAGTGTGGACATGGTGAACTCCCGGATAAATAAAATGACCCTGCACTTACATGTGCAGTTTCACTTACAGGTTAGCCAAGCCCGCGTGCGCCGGCCAGCGGTTTAGTGTTGCAAGTGAGGCTTGGCGGCAAATGGTTGCTCGGTAGGCTTGTTGTGCATGGCATTGCAGTTACTAGCTTTGAGCTTCGAACCAGTACGTTGCTGCTGGCTAGCTACTGCGAGGGTTGCCAAGGATATTGGTACCAGTCGACCATAGGCACACCAATAGTGCGAGCGTCTAGATGAAAAACCCCGCGATATGCGAGGACTTTCGACAAAAAATACGAGCACCGCGTCTTTATTGCGACGTATACCAGTAGAATGCTGCTTCGCTGAAGAGGCGATGAGTGCTTGCGGCAAGGCAGGCAATGCCCCGAATAACTTTGTTGTTGTGCGCTTAGCGCCAGCCTTTCGACTTATGCAGCTGGGCCAATGATAATTCTAATAAGTTCAAAAATTAGCCAAACAGATATTCATGCCTCGCTGGGGAAACCTGAATACAGCTACTTCTTTTTAATGAAGGATTTTCTCCCCGCGCTAGAGCGTATTGGCACAGTCATTCAGGTTCAGAGTCGGGATGAAATTGAGTCGCTGTATGCTAGTTACCACGCGCAGGGCGAGGCGGTGGTATTTATCAGTGTCAGCCCGCCACATCAAACCCCGCTCGACCTTAAATGCCCCACCGTAACCCTGTTTGCTTGGGAGTTCGACACCCTTCCCTCGGTAGCTTGGGACGGCAATCCGCAGAACGATTGGCGCCATGTGTTTGCCAATAGCAGTGGGGCTATCACAACCAGCAAGGAGGCCGCCTTGTTGGTTAATGAGGCCATGAAAGGACTTTTCCCGGTTATTCCCCTACCCGCACCGATCTGGGATCGTTACGCGAAACTTGGTGCGCCCGATGGTTGGCCAATTGCACTCGGTGAGCGGCAATTCCCATTTGCCGGCATCGTTATTGACAGCCCTATCTTGGGGCTGTCTGCCGACGGACTAGTGCGTAAACCGGAACCAGTTGAACAGGCTATCGAGCCTGTTGCTGCCCCCGAACAGACGGTCAAGAGCGAGCTTGTTCCTCGCTTGAGTTTGCGTGCAGCCTTGCATCTCAGTGCGGCGCTGCTCAAAGGTTGGTGGACGGAAATCAACCTTGCACCTGAGTCTGCCAGAGCCATTGTACCGCTGCTCGATGAGCCGCTCCCCGAGCCCCCTGAGCCTCGCCACGTTACCGTCAGCGGCGTGGTTTACACCACGGTACTTAACCCCGCAGACGGCCGTAAAAACTGGATCGATCTAGTCACCGCATTTTGTTGGGCATTTAAAAATACCGACGATGTCACCTTGATTGTGAAAATGACCCACCACGACCTTGAGCACTACCGTGTGGCGCTGATGACCCTACTCTCGCGGTTGGCGCCCTTTCGTTGCCGGGTTTTGGTGCTGCACGGTTTTCTTGAGGACGAGCAATACCAAGCGCTTATCTCGGCCAGCAGTTACTACGTAAACGCATCGTCCGGTGAGGGCTTGTGCTTGCCACTGATGGAATTTTTGGCCAGCGCTAAGCCAGTGATTGCCCCCAACCACACCGCAATGGCGGACTACCTTAACGAACGAGTGGCGTTCCTGCTTAAGTGTTCGCCAGAGCCGACTTGCTGGCCGCATGACCCCACCGGCATGCTGTTTACCCATCGGCATCGGCTCAACTGGCAGTCACTAATGGAAGCCTTTCGCAGCAGTTACCAAGTGGCGCGCACTAACCCTGCGCATTACCAAGGTATGTCGAGAGATGCTTACCAGCATATGCAGGCGTTTGCCTCGGTAGCTCAAGTCAGTGAGCCGCTCCACGCATTCCTACAGCAGGTTTTGGCTGTCGGCCCGGTGCCGCAAAGCCGCGACACAGCACGGGGGTTGGGCGCATGAAGTTTCTGGTCTATTCGCAGGTCACAGCAGCGCAAATTGCGGCAAGTCTGGGCTTGCCGGAGTACAGCTACTACTTTGTCTTGCGCGACTTCTTGCCGGTGCTGCAGCAGTTGGGCGATGTGCTCGTCATTGAGCATCCTGAGGTAGAGGTCGATCCGCTATACGAGGCGGCTTGTACGGCAGGTGAAAGCTGTTTGTTCCTGTCTTTTTCGCCGCCACAGAAGACTCCGCTCGGCCTTCGCTGCCCGACAATCCCGGTGTTCGCCTGGGAATTCAGTAGTATCCCGAACGAGCACTGGCTGGATGAACTGAACCAAGACTGGCGCTACGTACTGCAACAATGCGGTCAAGGAATTAGCCATTCAGACCTCACAGTACAAGCGGTAAAGGCCGAACTGGGCGAAGCCTTTCCGATCATTTCCATCCCCTCGCCGGTGTGGGACAAATTCCAATCGCTGCGTGAGCAACCCGGTGCATTACCACTGCACAAGAGCATACGCATTCAAGTGCGTTCAGGCGTGGTACTCGACACCCATGATGTAGCCCTCGAACCCTACATGCCGGGCCTAGATGCAGTGGCCAAAGCAGTCGCGGCAGCAAGAGCGCCTAAGCCTGCAGACAACCCAATCCAAACCCAAGCCACCGCAGACTCAGCAGAGATAGCGAACGCCCCCCAGCAATCACGGCGGCAAATTAGCCGGCGCTATTTAGGCGAATGGTATTTACGCGTGCTGCGCGAGCTCCTGCCCAGCTTGCCCGGCCCCGCGCCCGTCCAACCACCCTTACCCGCCACCGTAGAGCTGGTGATTGAAGACTGCGAGCAGCGCCTAGAACCGCGCAATCAGGTTGAACCCAGCTCGCTGCCCAAGTCGGGGGTCAAACCACTGACACCCGAGTGGCACTTGAGCGAGTGCAACTTCGCACTGTCTGGCGTGGTGTTTACCTCGCTATTCAACCCTTACGACGGCCGCAAAAACTGGGTCGATATGCTCACAGCCTTTTGCGCCGCCTTTAAAGACACGGCCGATGCCACCCTAGTGTTCAAGTTGGGCCACCACGAATACCAGTCGGCGCTGAACGACATGCTGATGTGCATGGCGCGGATGCCCAAATTCAAATGCCGCGTAGTGTTACTCCAAGGCTTTCTCGATAAGGCCGAATTCGACAGCCTAATCCGCGCCAGCGCCTTTGTGGTCAACGCCTCCCACGGCGAGGGGCAATGCCTACCGTTGATGGAGTTTCTCTCCTGCGGCAAACCGGCGGTGGCACCGCGCCATTCGGCCATGCTCGACTACATCGACAGCGAAGTCGCATTTGTTGTCGATAGCTGGCTAGACGCCACCGCATGGTCCCACGACCCGCGTCTGGCCTACCGCACCCTGCGCCACCAAATCGACTGGTCATCGTTGGTTGAGGCTTACCGGGCGGCCTATCAGTGCGCGCAAGACGACCCATCGCGCTACGCAAAAATGTCGGCTGCCGCCATTGAACGCATGCGCGGGCACTGCTCGCAGGCGGTAGCTACGCAGAAACTAAGACAGTTCTTGAGCATTGATGAGGCCGTTAGCCAATGAATCAATTTGATTTATTTCGGCGTTTAGCCGGGATGCAAAACGACCCACGCAGCACCGAGGAAATCTGGCAAGAAACCGCCCGCCAGCCCGACTTTGTTGACTCGCGCGACTGCGGCTTGGTCGATGCGGTGCAAAGTGGCTGGTATCAAAGCGAGAGTAATGAGCTGTTCAAAGGCTTTGCCATTAGCGCGGCTGACTCAGTGTTGGATGTTGGCTGCGGCGCGGGTGGCGCCACCTTGTTTAGCGCCAATCGCGGCGCTCATGTGGTGTTCACTGATGTGGTCGCCGAGAAGATTGAGTCACTGAAAGCCCGAGTAGCACAGACCCCAGCGCGCCAATTTGAGGGCTTTGTTTCCGACAGCATTCCGCTGCCGGTGGCAGATGCCAGCATGTCGCGGGTGATCTCCATGGAGGTGCTCGAACACGTCGAAGACCCAGCAGCCTTCCTGCGCGAACTGGTGCGCGTCGGCCAGCCCGGTGCCTTGTACTTGTTGGCAGTGCCGGACCCAGTTGGAGAAAACATTCAAAAAGGCTTTGCGCCTGAATACTATTTTGAACGGCCCAACCACATTCATATTTTTGAGCGTGAAGAGTTTGGCCGCTTGGTTACCGACGCCGGTCTGGACATTGTCCGCCGCGACAGCTTTGGCTTCTTCTGGACCTTTTGGATGTTTCTTTACTGGTCGGTGGCCAAGCAAGCAGGCGGCGAGCTGCAAGGCACCTCGCATGATGTGGTGCAACCGCCGTACCCGCCGATCCTCAATGACTGGGCCAAGCTTTGGCATCAGGTGATCAAGATGCCCGAGGCGGCACCGATGAAGCAGGCTCTCGATCAGTTGCTGCCCAAAAGCCAAGTAATTATTGCGCGCAAACCGGCATGACCGTTTACCGGCGAGCCATTGAATTAGCTACAACAAGGAAAGCCAGAATGCTGAACCGATTAAAACGGCTTATACGCTCCACACCTGCCGAGCTGGCACCTTTACCGGTCGTGGTGCCAGAAGCTCCACCGGCGATACCCGATAACTCGACGCTGACCGATGCCTATTTAAGCGGCTGGTTTCGCCGTGACAGCGGCGAGCTGTTCGAGGGGTTTCCGATCAATGCCCAAGACACTGTATTGGACATCGGCTGCGGCGACGGCCCATTCGCCCAGTTCTGCGCCGAGCGTGGAGCCGAAGTGATTTTCGCCGACATCGACGCCGACAAAGTCGCGGCGGTCGAAGCGATGCTCAAACAGTCGCCGGCGCGGGGAGTCATCCCGCTGGTTACCGATGCCAATCCGATCCCGCTGCCGGATGCGCGGGCCAATAAAATTATTGCCATGGAAGTGCTCGAACATGTGGCAGACCCCGCCCAGTTCATGCGTGAGCTGGTGCGCGTAGCTAAACCGGGCGCGCAGTTTCTGCTGACCGTGCCCGACCCGCTCGGCGAGAGCGTGCAGAAGAAGCTAGCCCCTGCCGCTTATTTCGAGCATCCGAACCACATACGGGTGTATCAGCGTGCGGAGTTCGAACAGTTGATTGTCGATGCCGGCCTGATTATCGAGCGCCGCGCCGATTACGGTTTTTACTGGTCGGTTTGGTGGTTCATGTTCTGGGCCTGCAAGCAGGATCTCTCGCCTCCTTGGCATCCGCTGCTAGATAGCTGGACCCACACTTGGAACATGCTGCTATCGATGCCTGATGGCCCTCGCATTAAAAAAGCGCTCGATGAAGCGATGCCCAAAAGCCAGGCAATTATTGCCCGCAAACCTGCATAGCGCTTCCTAAGGATCACCCCGATGCTTTCTATTTTTCGGCTAGGCCGCAGTTTGGCGTTCGCTAAGCTGTATTGGCCGATGTTGGCTTGCGCGGCGCTGGTGATTGCAGTGGTGCTCTTCATTCGTATTGGCTTGGGTTTCGAATTCCCCATCCCGTGGAATGACGAAACAGCCTTCACTTCGCAGGCCTTTGAGTTCAGTCGTAGCGGTAGTTTTTACGTCTACGGGCTGAATAGTGAGCGGGTGGTGATGTGGATGCCGCCGGGCTACATGCTGCTGCTCGCCGGGGTATACAAAGTCTTCGGCTATAGCTTTGACATCTCCCGCTGGGTTTCCACGCTGCTGTATTTGGGCTGCTTCGGCGTGGGCCTGGCTATCGTTCGCAGCACACTTACTGGCTGGCGGCAGATGCTGGCACTGGCGTTCATGTTGTTGGCCTTCCTCTCCCCCTACTCGCTGGCAATTGCCAACATTGCCCGAATGGAAGGGCTGTACACGCTGATCTTTCTGCTCTCGCTGCTGGCGGCGCTACGCGGCAAATATGCCCTAGGGCTGGCGTTGGTATTGCTCGGCGCGACCGTGCATTACAACGCGGTGTACTTCCTGTTGCCCTATGGCGTACTGGTGTTATGGAAAATTTTGCGCCGAGAAACCCTCAGCATCGGTCCGGGAGAGTTGCTAGCACTGGTCATTGCCGCACTGGCGTTGGCCGGTTACGGTTTGTTTGTGATCAAACATATCGATGGCTTCTGGCAGGACATGCAGTTCCAGTTTGCCTACAAGCTGGGTTCGCCGGTAATGGGCGGCCGTGAAGGTTGGACGCTACTAGGCCTGCTGCTGTTGATTCCCGGATTGCAGCTGATAGCGCATCGCCGCATAGGCGCCGAGGCCTTGTTGTCGCTGTATGGCGTGGCCTTTATTGCCATGACCTTGAACGGCCACAACATGTGGTATTACTTCGCCTACAACTTCGGATTTTGGCTGCTGTTGCTCGGTGTGCTGGCAAGCAGCGCCGCAGTAGCGAGGCCAATGGTTGGCGGTGTTTGTTTAGTTATCGGGTTGCTGTTGTTTTCTCAGCTTGGCCTCTACAGCAACCGTAGTACTGCGGAGTTCGACCCACTCAAGCCGCGCCTGTCGATGCTCTCCCGAAACTTTCTGCCCGCAAGTGAAATCGACAAGGTTCGCGCCTTCATTGCTGGCCTACCGCCGAACACCACTGTTTCGTTTGGCTATTCCGGCGTTGAACCGTACTTCTTCGCCGACTTCGCCCGCTCCGGCGCACGCTGGACGGGGTCTGCGCACAGCGTGACGCAAGTTTTCCCCGCCCGCAGCCTGGATTACCGGGTTTTGTGCGACAGTGCGATGTTTCCTGCATATCTGTCGGTGTATGACTGGGATGGTTACCCGCGCAAAAGTCAGGACAGTGGTTGCGCTATTAGCCGACTAACCAAGGAGCAAGTTCATGCGCAATGACGGCAAGAACTGCGAAATCGAACAACTGCGTGCGATTTCCATCTGCCTCGTACTGGTTGCGCATGTGATTATGCTTTCGCCCTTCATCTACGAGCGCGTGGTGCCACTGTTTCAGTACGCAAGCTTCGGGGTTGGGGTCGATTTATTTTTCTGCATCTCTGGGTATGTCGTCGCCAAGAGCTATTGCGACTACTTCGACCGCTACCGCACGCGCGCGCAATTCTGGCCGGCCACCCGCGCGTTCTGGCTACGCCGCGCATACCGCCTGCTGCCGTCTGCTTGGCTATGGGTAGTAATCGGCTTGGTCTGCGCAATCTTTTTCAATCGCACCGGTGTCTTTATGGATGTCGAGCAGAATTTGAAAAGCGCCTTAGCCATTTTCAGCTTAACCGCCAACATCGCGCACATGTACGGCTGGCTAGCGCCGAACAACGTGTACTGGAGCCTGTCGCTGGAAGAGCAGTTTTACCTACTGTTGCCGCTGTTTCTGCTGCTGATTACTGGTCGGCGTGCGCGCATCATGGCGTTGTTGCTGGTTATTGCAGTGCAGTTCTCATTGGCACGCAATCCATTCGGCGACCTCACCGCGCAATACCTCGCATCGTTTCGAATCGACGGCTTTGCTTGGGGCATTTTGGTCTTTATGCTCTCCCGCAGCGCCTGGTATCTCCGGCTAGAACCGCGCTTTTTACTGCGCAAGCCCTTGGCTCTTGCGGCTACGCTGCTGCTGCTTTATCTATTGGTAGCGGTGCCCGCGCAGTTGTTTGCCTGGTCGATCAGCATGGGCTTGCTGGCAATGATCGCCGCTGCGCTGGTGTGGCTTGCCTCCTACGGTAAGGGCTACCTGTTCGGCTACCAGGGCTTAACCGAACCCATGCAGTGGTTGGGCGCCAGATCCTATGGAATCTACTTGATCCATCTGCCGGTATTCAAATTCACCCATGAGGCGGCTACCCGGTATTTGCAAGCATCAGGTCAGGCGTACTCCCTCGCCGTCGTGCCATTCCTGCTGTTGTTCGCTGGTGTACTGATCGTCCTGCTAGCTGAGCTCAACTTTCGCTATGTTGAAGAGCCGCTGAGGCGCCTTGGTTCCGAGCGCGCCAAGCGCAAATTGGCTGCGCTGGAGGCCAGTGACAACGCCGAAAATGGACCATTCGTTAGACCATGTCATGATGGGCAAAGGACAGCCTCTTAGACTGCATGCCTTTTTAGACTATGTCGGCGAATCAGCTGCTGTAGTGGTCGTTCGAAGTGACGATGTGTAATCAAACTGCTGCCAATCAACACTACAAAATAACCAACCATCAAGGTCGCGCTATAAAAAATGGCACGATCGGGTAGTAACTCAGTAAATATCGTGAAGAAAATCAGCTGCAATGGAAAATGCAGCAGATAGGACGCGTAGCTAATTTCGCCGAGCCACGCGGTTCTCTCCCAGTAGCCCTTGCCAACAGTCTCACTGACAGCAAGGCTGAGAATTGTTACGGGCAGTAGTAGACCCGTGACCCATAGTGCTTTTAGTCGATCCAGCCCGGTGCCGCTCACCGTGCCGAGCTTGTCCAACACAGCCTGCAGGCTGCCCAACTCAAACTCCAGCAAGGTCAGCAGCCAAGTCGATAAGCAGATCAGCAGTAATGGTTTTGCGCACCTGTAGATAAACCCTCCAGTTAGAAGTTTCTGGTAGGCAAAATAGACCAATGCACCCATATAAAACGAGAACAGTCCTCGGCCTATGAGAGGGGAATAACTTTGAAGATACAACCCAGCGATGGCGAGTAGCAGCGCATATATCGCTCGCGTAGGAAACAGCCGAGCTATACAAAAAAACACTGCATAGAGCAGTACTTCAACGGAAACCGACCATATTGGTGCGTTAAAAGAGAAGCTTTTTTCTAAGCCCCAAGCCGAGGCAAAAAACAGATTAAGAATAAAGTGGTAGGTATCGTTGAGTGGATACACGAAGTACGCGCCGTGGCTGCGCATGTATAGCCATTGCAGACACGCCACCAATAGTAAGGTTGCCGGTAATCCCCCCTGAAAAAAGTGCTCGCCATAAGTAGAATTTTCTCCTAATCGGATCAAGGAAATTTTGCGTGAAAACATCCCGTTTTTCAGACAGCCAAATCATCGCCATACTCAAGCAAGCCGAGGCCGGCAGTCCTGCGCCGGAGCTGTGTCGTGAGCATGGCATCAGCTCTGCAACCTTCTACAAGTGGCGCGCCAAGTTCGGGGGTATGGACGCCTCGCTGATGACCCGGCTGCGCGAACTTGAGGACGAGAACCGTCGTCTCAAGAAGATGTATGCCGAAGAGCGACTTAAGGCTGAGATCATTCAGGAGGCGATGGCAAAAAAGTGGTGACGCCATCTCGTCGACGCGAGATGGCGCAGCAAGCGGTTCGTTCGGGCAAAGCCAGCATCAAGCTGGCATGCCTAGCCTTTTGCGTCAGCATTACTTGCTATCGCTACCAGCCGCGCTTGTCGTGCGAAAATACCGAGATCGCTGACCACCTCCTTCGTCTCACACACAACCAGCGCAACTGGGGTTTTGGCCTGTGTTTCCTGTATCTGCGCAACGTCAAAGGCTACCGCTGGAATCACAAGCGGGTGTACCGAATCTATCGCGAACTGGAGCTCAATCTGCGGATCAAGCCGCGCAAGCGCATCGTGCGTGAGAAGCCCGTGCCGCTGGCGGTGCCGGAGTCGATCAATCAGTGCTGGTCGATGGACTTCATGCACGACCAGCTCTCAGATGGCCGCAGTTTTCGGATATTCAATTTAATCGATGACTTTAACCGCGAGGCGCTGGCGATGGACATTGATCTGTCTTTGCCCGCAGAACGTGTCGTTCGTGCCTTGGATCAAGTGATTGAGTGGCGCGGCAAGCCACTCGCCATTCGCAGCGACAACGGCCCTGAGTACATCAGCAGCAAGCTGGTGCTCTGGGCTGAAAAGCATGACATCCGACTGGACTACATCCAGCCTGGCAACCCGCAGCAAAACGCTTATGTTGAGCGGTACAACCGAACGGTGCGCTACGACTGGCTAGGGCATTACTTGTTTGAATCGATTGCTGAGGTACAAGACTACGGCACTAACTGGATCTGGACATACAATCACGAGCGCCCGAATATGGCCCTCGGAGGCATTACTCCCAAACAGAAGCTGGCCCTACTGGCCTAACCTCTACTTCTGGCGAACGCTAAAAATGGGGGGATTACCGGGTCATATTATTCTTCTGGGCTGAATGTTATTTCAAAGTCACGCTTGGCTGGACAGGCCGCCCCAAACCTCCGCTTGAGGCTTGGCGTTACAGCGAAAGTCTTTTGAATATCTGCTCTGGAACACTCTTGATAATCAGCATGATCAGCATCCAAAACCCTGGCGTATAAAGCACGTCTTTGTTCTTCTCTATGGCCTTGTCGATGTCTGCAGCAACTTTTTCCGGCGTTGCCCATAGCGGGCTTTTGGGAAAGGCGGCGGTCATGGGGGTGTCGACGAAGCCGGGTTTGATGGTCAGTACCTGCACGCCGCTTTTGTGCAAGCGGTTGCGCAAGCCCTGCAGGAAGATGTTCAAGGCGCCTTTGGCAGTGCCGTAGATGTAGTTGGATTGGCGGCCACGGTCGCCGGCCACTGAGCCGATCACGGCAATGCTGCCATGCCGTTGTTGTTCGAAGTGATTGGCCAGCAATGTCAGCAGGGCAATGACGCTGAGGGCGTTGGTCTGCAGCTCCTGCAAGGTTAGCTCGACGCTCTGCTCGCAGGCCTGCTGGTCGCTGAGAGTGCCGTGGGCAATCAGCACCCGGTCCAAGCCATTCAGCTCGGCTTTGACTTGAGTGAGTAGCGCTTGATGAGTGTCCAGTGCGTTGGCCTCGAAGCTGGCGCAGTGCACGGCTGCGGCGCCGCGCACGCGCAGGTCTTGGGCCAGACTCTCTAGTCGCGAGCTATTGCGTGCCAGTAGATAGAGGCTATGGCCTTGGGCGGCGAAACGTTTGGCGCAGGCTTCGGCAATCGCCGAGGTGGCACCGATAATCAAGATTTTTTGCATGGGATTAGTCCAAGCCGAGCCGGCGCGATTGCAGGGAGGCGAATTTGCCAAGAGCGCCATATTGGGCGCGAACTTCTTGAAACTGCTGCCAGTTGGGCTGGCTTTGTTTAAACGTGGCCTCACTCATGCGTGCATCTTTGGCCAGGTACAAGCGGCCGCCATAGGCCAAGACCATGCTGTCCAATTCGTCCAATAACTCCAGCAGGCCGGCTTCCAGTTTGAAGTCGAGCGCTAGGGTGTAGCCTTCCATGGGGAATGACAGCAGGTTGTGGTTGGCGGCGCCGAAGGTTTTCAGCACGGCCAGGAAGGAGCCACGATGGGAGCTGGAAATGCGTTCAAGAATGGCGCGCATGCCTTGCAGGCCGGCGGTTTTGGGGATAACAAATTGATACTGCACAAAGCCCTGTTTGCCATACAGGCGATTCCACTGCTGAATGCCATCCAGCGGGTAGAAGAAGCTCTCAAAAGATACCCGTTGCTTGGACTCAGCCTTACGGATGCGCTGGTAGTACAGCTCGTTAAAGGCTTGTACTGAGTAGCGGTTAAGCAGGGCGGCGGGCATGTCCAGCGGTACGCTCAGGGTTCGCTTGGTGGGCAAGAGCAGTTGGCCGTCGCGGGCATGCTCGCCGACCATTAGCAGTGAGCGGCCCAGCGCCGCACCGTTGGCCAGGCAGTCGATCCAGGCAACGGAATAGGTGCTGGCGCTATGGGCTTCAAACAGTTGCAGGGCTTCTTCGAGGTTGGCGGCCTTGTAGGTGGTCTGCTGGATATAAGCGCTTTCGATACGCAGCAAACGCAAGCTAACGGTGACAATCAGCCCGGTCAGGCCCATGCTACCGCAGGTGGCGTGAAACAGTTCGGACCGCTCGGTACGCGAACACTGGACCTGCGAACCGTCGGCCAGCAGCAGTTCGATATTATCGACGCAGGCACTGAAGCAGCCATGCAGATGATGGTTTTTGCCATGCACATCACTGGCAATAGCCCCGCCGAGGCTAACAAACTGGGTGCCGGGGGTGATCGGCAGAAACCAGCCGCGTGGAACAAAGACATCCAGTAGTTCGCCCAAACTGATACCGGCCGCGCAGGTTAGCAGGCCCGTTTGCGCATCGAAGCTGTGCAGGAGGTTGAGGTGGCGCGTGCTGATTAATGTGTCGGCCAGCGCGCTGTCGCCATAGCTGCGGCCCATGCCACGGCCCAGTACTGGGCCATTTTCGCTTAACAACTGTGCGGCATCCGGCACGTTTTGCGGTTGCATTAGTTGCGCGTCATGCTGCGGGTAGCGGCCCCAACCGTGAGTCAGCATGCTGATTGCTCCTGGGGGCGAAATACAAAGCGTTTATCCAGCGCGTACTTGCTTACATAGCCAATGGCCAGGCCGATTACGCCGCCGAGGTAGCGCATCTGGTCGGTGCCAAACAGTGTGTGGAAGGACAACTCGAAGCCCCAGAACACCGCCGTGGTAATTAACCCTGTGGAGGCGTACAGCATGAAAACCTTGCTGTCATGTGCGGCGTTTTCGGCCTTAAAACGGAAAATGTAGCGTTTATCTAGAGCGTATTTAACAATTAGGCCGATGCCTGTACCGACCATAATCGACAATGCGATAGCATAGGCGCCCGAGTAAACCAGCAGAAAGCCTGCTTGTGCGCCGATATTGGTTGCCGTCGCGATCGCGGCAAGAAGCGCGTAGATAGCTGCCAGTTTCATCCGTCTTCCTAAACCCCGCCGAGGCAAAATGGCATGCATGCTACCGTAGCGCCGCGCTCGTCTCTAGCGCAAATTCGAGGGATGTTGGCATTGATGCGCCCGCGCCAGTGGGTGAAAAATGCCTTCGTTTTTGCACCGCTGATTTTTGCCGGTGAGTTTCTCAAGTTGGAATCGATCGAGAAGGTCGCGCTGGCAGCGCTGATCTTCTGCGTGGCCTCATCAGCCACTTATATTCTTAACGATTTGAGCGATATCGAGCGCGACCGGCGTCATCCGAAAAAATCCCAAAGCCGGCCTTTAGCCTCGGGCTTAGTGTCGGTGCCGCAAGGGTTAACTTTGTTGTTGGTGCTGTATGCCGTGCTGCTGGCGGCCTGGTTTGTGATGCCGACGGTGCTTTATGTGGTGCTGGGCTATTTGCTGCTTAATCTGGCCTACACCTTTGTGCTCAAGCACCAGCCGGTGATTGATATCTTCGCCATCGCCATTGGCTTTGTCTTGCGGGTGTATGCTGGGGCCATGGCGCTGTCGGTGCCGGTATCGTCGTGGATGTTCGTGACCACTTTGTGCTTGGCGCTGTATCTGGCGGCGGTGAAACGCGGCCAAGAGCTGGCTAGCAATGGCAGCGAAAGCCGCGAGGTGCTGCAGCACTACACGTCGGCGCTGCTAAATCGTTATGCCGAGATGGCAGCCACCGGCGCCCTGCTGTTTTACAGCCTGTTCGTGATGACGGCGCGGCCGGCGCTGGTGATGACCATTCCGTTGGTGCTCTACGGGCTTTATCGCTACTGGTTTATTGTCGAGTCTAAAGAGGGCGGTGAGTCACCTACCGACGCCTTGCTGGGCGACTGGCAGTTGCTGCTAACGGTCGCCATCTGGGGCGTGGTATCGGCCGTTTCGATCTGGCCGGGGCACTCGCTATGACTCTCGACCCGTCCTATGCGCTCACCCCCTTTGTCGCTTGGCTGCTGGCCGGTTGCAGCAAGTTTGCCATCAATAGTTTGCGGGCTAAGCGTTTGGCCTTTGACTTGATCGGCTACGGTGGCATGCCGAGCAACCACAGCGCCATTGTTAGCAGCATGGCGGTGTTGATTGCGCTTAAAGAAGGTATTGCTCATCCGGCTTTTGGGGTGGCGGTTACCTTGGCTTTTATCGTGTTGCTGGATGCCAGCAGTCTGCGTCGCCAAGTAGGTTTGCATGCGCAGGCAATCAACTTGTTATCTAGCGACCAAGTGAGTCCGCTGCGTGAGCGCATGGGCCATAGTCGTGGAGAGATACTCGCCGGGCTTTTGGTTGGAGCAGGCTCGGCTTGGTTGGTGTGGTATGTGCTGGCGGGTTGGTGCAGCCGGCTATTGAGCGTGGTCTTGTGAGGAGCGTTCACTGATGAAAAAGCTTTTAGTTACAGGCTTAAATGGCTTTGTCGGCGGTCACCTGCAGGCGCTATTAGCGTCCATGCCGGACGGGCCTTGGCAGTTGCTTGCGTCTAAACCGCATGACCTGCTGGATTGCGCGTCCTTGGATGCTTGGCTACAGGAAGAGTGTCCGGATGCCGTTATTCATTTGGCCGGGCAGACCTTTGTGCCTGAGGCCTTTCGTGACCCGCAACGCACCCTTGAGGTGAACTTGCTGGGTACTTTGAATTTGCTGCAAGCGCTCAAGCGTCGGGGCTTCTGCGGGACATTTCTGTATGTCAGTTCCGGTGATGTATATGGTCAGGTCATGGAAAGTGACTTGCCGGTCGTCGAAACCTTGGCGCCGCGGCCCCGCAATCCCTATGCCGTGAGTAAGGTTGCCGCCGAGTTGCTTTGTCAGCAGTGGAGTTACAGCGAGCCTTGGCGGATCATAGTCGCCCGCCCGTTTAACCATATCGGTCCCGGGCAGGGCGACGCATTCGTTATCCCGAGCATGGCGCGCCAGTTGCTCCGCGTGCGTCAGGGTTTGCAACCACCGCAGCTGGAGGTCGGCGATGTTGATGTAACCCGAGACTTTCTCGATGTGCGCGATGTGCTGCAGGCTTATCTGGCGTTATTGGAACGCGGCCGTAATGGTGAGGTCTACAACGTCTGCTCTGGAGTGGAGCGGCGTGTGCGCGAGCTGATCGAGCAGATGGCCGGTTTGGTTGGCGTTGAGGTTGAATTGCGACAAGATGCCAGCCGTTTGCGCTTGTCTGAGCAGCGGCGGGTAGTGGGATGCAGTAAAAAACTACAAAAAGAGACTGGGTGGAAGCCTAGCGTATCTATCACGGAGACCCTGCAGAGCGTGCTCTCTGACTGGGAAGCAAGAGAACTATAAGAATGTCTAAATCTGCATTGATTACGGGTGTAACCGGCCAAGATGGCGCTTATCTGGCCAAGCTGCTGCTGGAAAAGGGCTACGAGGTTCATGGCCTGGTAGCTAGGCGCAGCAGCGATACGCGCTGGCGCCTGCGTGAGTTAGGTGTCGAGGGTCAGATTCGCTATCACGAAGGTGATCTGGCCGACGCCTGCTCAATTCAGCGCGCGGTAATCAAAGCCAAACCGGATGAAATCTACAACCTAGGTGCGCAGAGTTTTGTTGGCAGCTCTTGGGATCAGCCGGTGACTACTGCGGTGGTCGATGGTATCGGCGTTACCCATTTGCTCGAAGCGATTCGCCAGTTTGCGCCGCAAACGCGTTTCTATCAGGCCTCGACCAGTGAAATGTTCGGTTTGATTCAGGCCGAGCAGCAGGACGAGAACACCCCGTTTTACCCCCGCAGCCCCTATGGCGTGGCCAAGTTGTATGGCCACTGGATCACCGTTAACTACCGCGAAAGCTTCGGCCTGCATGCCTCCAGCGGCATTTTGTTTAATCACGAATCACCGTTACGCGGCATCGAGTTCGTCACCCGCAAAGTTACTGACGCCGTGGCCCGCATCAAGCTCGGCAAGCAAACCGAGTTACGCTTAGGCAATATCGACGCCAAGCGTGACTGGGGCTTTGCCGGCGATTACGTCGAAGCCATGTGGCTGATGCTGCAGCAAGAGCAGGCCGACGACTACGTGGTGGCCACCGGCATAACCACTACCGTGCGCGATATGTGCAAGCTGGCCTTTGCCCATGTGGGCTTGAACTATGAAGACTATGTGGTGATTGACCCGCAGTTCTTCCGCCCGGCTGAGGTTGAAGTGCTGTTGGGTAATCCGGGTAAGGCTGAGCGCAAGTTGGGGTGGACGCCGAAAACCAGCTTGGCCATGTTAATTGAGGGGATGGTTGACGCAGACATGCGCCGCGTGGGTAAGGAGTAAGGCGGCATGATTATTCCCGTTATTCTCTCCGGTGGTGCCGGCACGCGTTTGTGGCCGGTATCACGCGAGGATCATCCCAAGCCGTTTATGCGCTTGCCGGATGGCCAGTCGTTGCTGCAAAAAACCTACTTGCGTGCCGCCAGCCTGATTGCGGAGGGTGGTGAAATCGTCACTGTGACCAATCGCGAGCACTACTTTGAAAGCCGCGATCATTTTGCTGAGGCCAAGTTAGACCGCCATCACGGGCGTTTTTTGCTTGAGCCGCAAGGGCGTAATACCGCCTCAGCACTGGCGGTGGCTGCTTTGGCTTTAGCTGCAGAGCATGGCGAAGACGCAGTGCTGGTGGTGATGGCCGCCGATCACTTGATCCACGATTTAGTTGGCTTTAAGGCGGCTACCGAGCATGCCGTGACTTTGGCTCGTCAGGGCTATTTGGTCACCTATGGCATTCGCCCTACCGCGCCTGAGACTGGTTTTGGTTATATCGAAGCGGGTGATGCGCTGGATGAGAGTGGTGGTTGTCGGGTGCTGCGTTTCGTTGAGAAGCCCAATCTGGAGACCGCGCAAGAGTACCTCGACAGTGGTCGCTTTCTATGGAACTCAGGGATGTTCTGCTTTACCGCCGGCAGCCTGATTAGTGAGCTGAGCTTACATGCACCTGAGTTGCTCGAACTGGCCCGCGCTTGCGTGGCGTTGAGCCCGCGCTCAGAAGGCGTCAATCGGCAGATACACGAGTTGCATGCCGCTAGTTTTGCAGCCTTGCCAGATATATCCATCGACTATGCATTGATGGAACGTTCGGCCAAGGTGGCGGTAGTGCCTGCAGTATTTGATTGGAGTGACATTGGTTCGTGGACCGCCTTGCGTGACCTGCTCGTACCCGATGCAGAGCAAAATTGCGCACAAGGTGATGCGATCTTTATCGACAGTCGCAATACCTTTGTGCAGAGCCAAGGTCGTTTGGTGGCTACGGTCGGGGTCG
>JAIETJ010000152.1 GCA_019745275.1 Pseudomonadaceae bacterium
TGGGGCCGACCTGCGTGGTGGCCGACCTCGTGCCCTACCTTCCCGCGCATCGTTCTGCAGGCATCGGCACCGACGCACAAGTCGGTGCGGTCAGCGCCGCTCCCCTGGGCAACGCCGCGGTGCTGCCGATCAGCTGGATGTACATCGCCATGATGGGCCCGCAGTTGGCCGACGCCACCGAAGTGGCGATTTTGAACGCCAACTACCTGAAAGAAAAACTCAGCGCCGCTTACCCGGTGTTGTTCAGCGGCCGTAATGGCCGAGTGGCGCACGAATGCATCATCGACCTGCGCCCACTCAAAGCGGCCACCGGGATCAGCGAAGAAGACGTCGCCAAGCGCCTGATGGACTACGGCTTCCACGCCCCGACCATGTCGTTCCCAGTGGCCGGCACCTTGATGATCGAGCCGACCGAGAGCGAGTCTAAGCACGAGCTGGATCGCTTTATCGAAGCCATGCTGAGCATCCGCGCCGAGATCAGCAAGGTCGAAGCCGGCACTTGGCCGGCCGAGAGCAACCCGCTGAAAGGCGCGCCGCACACCCTGGCCGATGTCACCAGCCTGTGGGAGCGGCCGTACAGCATCGCCGAGGCCGTCACCCCGTCGTCGCACACTCGCGCCCACAAGTACTGGCCGACGGTTAACCGGGTCGACAACGTGTATGGCGACCGCAACCTGCACTGCGCCTGTGTGCCGGTAGACGATTACCGCTAAGTTGTTCAGCGTCTAATACGACAAAGCCGCCCATTGGGCGGCTTTGTCGTTTGTGCGGTTGGCGTAAGCCGGCTTAGTTACGCCGGTTCAACGTGCAGTAATACGCCCTCTTGGCCGATGACTTTGACTTGGCTGCCAGCCGGTAGGTCGTCGCCGCTGACCAGCCACAGGCTGTCGCCGGCTTTGATCTTGCCGCGCCCGTCGACAATCGCTTCGTGCAGCACAAACTGCCGACCATGTAACTCGCTGCCACGCTGGTTCAGGCCCGGCTGATCGGAGGCTTTGTTTGCCGCCCGTTGCCGTTGCCACCACAGCACGGCAGTCAGAATCGACAGGCAGCCGAACAGTAAAAACTGTAACTCCCATGGCAATCCGGGGAACAGATACAGCAGCGCGCCGACAATGGCGGCGGCCAATCCGGTCCAGAGCAAATAACCGCCGACCCCGAATACTTCAAAAATCAGCAGCAGGCTGCCGAAGGCCAGCCAGTCCCAGTACGACAGGTGATACAGGTAATCCCACATAACCTCGAACCTCTTTAATACCACTGCGGGTCTGGCGGGGTGCAATCCATCCGGCGGCGCTGTTGCGTGCCGAGGATGGCCAGCGAGCTGGCTCCCACCAAGGCCGCGACTGGAGCGTTTGGTCCTAGTCGCGCAGGTTGGGCGCAGCGCAAGCCCACAGCTTAGGCCTTTTTGTCGCCAAAAGTGGCTTTGACGATTTCGCTGATGCCGCCGATCGAGCCGATCATTTGACTGGCTTCCAACGGCATCAGAATGACCTTGCTGTTGTTGGCGCTGGCCAGTTTGCCGAGGGCGTCGATGTACTTCTGTGCGACGAAGTAGTTGACCGCCTGCACGTTACCGGCGGCGATGGCTTCGGACACCATACGGGTCGCTTCGGCTTCGGCTTGGGCTGCTCGTTCGCGTGCTTCTGCTTCGAGAAAAGCCGCTTGGCGCTGGCCTTCGGCCTCAAGGATTTGCCCTTGTTTTTTACCTTCGGCAGTCAAAATCGCGGCAGCGCGAAGGCCTTCGGCTTCGAGAATTTGCGCACGCTTGATACGTTCGGCTTTCATCTGCCCAGACATGGCGGCCATCAGGTCGGCCGGCGGGCTGATGTCTTTGATTTCGATCCGGGTGATCTTGATCCCCCACGGCGCGGTGGCTTCATCGACGGTTTTCAGCAGTTTCTCGTTGATCGCATCCCGCTGGCCGAGCATGGCGTCCAGTTCCATCGAGCCGAGTACGGTACGAATGTTGGTCATCACCAAGTTGCGGATCGCGTGTTCGAGGTTGTTCACCTCGTAGGCGGCTTGGGCCGAGTTAATGATTTGGAAGAAACAGATGGCGTCGATTTGCACCGTGGCGTTGTCGGCGGTAATCACTTCTTGCGGTGGAATATCCAGCACGCTTTCCATCACGTTGAGCTTGCGACCGATGCGGTCCATCACCGGCACAATAATATTCAGGCCTGGCTTTAAGGTGTTGGTGTAGCGACCGAAGCGCTCCACCGTCCATTCGTAGCCTTGTGGCACGACCTTAAAACCCATAAACAGAATGGCCACTGCCAGGCCAACAAATAAAATCATCACACTGCCAACTTGCATAACAGCTCCTTGTATTGCCTTGGGGTAAAAGTCGGCGGTTTGCCGGGGGTCTGCTTGAGTGTAAACAGCTTGGGCCTACGGGCCTATGGGCTTGTTACCTTTGCTTACCGTAAATGCGCGATGCAGTGGCTAGCTGTGCGCGCAAGCCACGCGGTTGCGGCCATTTTGTTTGGCGGCATACAGCAGCACATCAACTTCGTCGATCAGCGCGTCCAGGCAAAGGTGGTGTTGGCGCTCAGCCACGCCAAAGCTGGCGGTAAAGTGGATCTGCTCAGTGCCGCGTGACAGGCAGTGAGCGGCAATGGCGTGACGTAAGCGCTCGGCAAATAAGCGGGCTTGTTCAAGATCGGTGTCTGGCAGGAGAAACAGAAACTCCTCGCCGCCCCAGCGCGCCAAAATGTCACCCGCTCGGCAGGCGTGGCTGAGCAATTGCGCGCTGGCCTGGAGCACTTGATCGCCGATCAGGTGCCCATGCTGATCGTTGATCAGCTTGAAGTGATCGAGGTCGAGCATGATCAGTGTCAGCGGTCGCTGGTTGCGCGGACAAGTGCTCCACAAGATTTCGGCTTGCTGATTAAAACCGCGCCGGTTAAGCAGGCCGGTCAGCGGGTCATGTTCGGCGAGGCGCTCGGCTTGGATTTTCTCGATCTGCTGCTGGCGAACCTTAAGGCTCAGGCCTAAAGCCAGCAGCGTGGCTTGCAGGATGATACCGATCTTGATCGCGCCGTAGTTCCAGCCGGTAAACGGCAAGGCCCCCCATACCGTTAGCGTGGTGATTAATGTGCCGAACAGACCGCAGAGCGTGGCTGCCAAGTAATAACGGCCGGCCACATGCCGTTGGCGTAGGGTGGCGAGGCCGAGCAGCGGCATGCTTACCGCATAGAGCAGGCTAAAACTAAAGGCGATTAATACCTCAGCCACAGGACTTTTAAGTATCAGGCTGATGATTAGCGCTGTTATGCCAAGCCCGACTAGCGCTTGCAGTAGACGCAGCGCACGGGGTGCGTGCTCGGCTAAGCCAAGAAAACTACTGGTGAAGAGCAATCCTGAGCAGCCAAATAGCAGCATGCTGAGCAAGATGATGTGGCTCTGTAACTGTGGGCTAGCGGGCCAAATCCAGGCAAATCCATGCCCAGAGTACGCAAAGTTGAGCAGGGTGAAGAGACCAAGATAGATCGAGTAATACAGATAACTGCGTTCGCGCAGGCCGATGAAGAGCATGCTGTTGTAGACAATCAACGAGAGCAAAAAGCCGTAAATCATGCCGTAGACGAATTTGTATTCGCGATCGCGGGCTAGCAAGCTTTGTTCGGACAACAATTCAATCGGCAACACCAGCGGGTCTGGGCTTTGCGCGCGCAGGTATAGCTCACTTTTGCCGCTGGGAATTTGCACGGGTACAACATAGCCAATGCCTGGGATCAGCTCGGCCGTTGCCGCTATGGCGTCGCCACCGCGCCATTGCTGCAACGGTTGCCCCGCGCGGAGTAATGACAGTTGCAGGTCGTCGACCCACGTGGTGCCGGTGACCATTTTTAGCTGAATTGGCGCGTCTGAGGGATTAAACAGCTCTAACCGCAACCACGTCGGCTGGCTGCCAATGCCGAAGTTAAGGATCGGGCTCCGCCCCGCTTGGCCGTGGCCCTGCTGAAAGCGCAGGACGGCTTGTTCCAGCGTCAGTGGACCGTCGGTTTCTTGCAGAAATTGGCTGGCAAGGCCCGCCGGCCCAATAGATAGGGCGTCAACCTGCAGCGCTTGTGCCCACGCACCGCCCGTCAGGCTCAGCAGTAGGCCGAGCAAGAGTGGCCGCAGGTAGGTGGCGAGTCGTTGCTGCATGCACATCGGTTCCACAGGTTGGGTGGCTAGCTGCGAGCCAGTCTAATCGCTAGCACTGGCCCTGCCTACCGGGTATGTGCGGCGTAATAGCTGGGCGCGCCGGCAGCGGTTGTGGCGGCGAGTTGCCGTGCTCAGGCTTACTTCTGCTCGCTCTGCGGAGTCACCCTTAGAACTTCTTCGAGGGTGGTTAGCCCAGCTGCAATCTTTTGTGCGCCGGACAAGCGCAAGCTGCGCATGCCTTCTTTGAAGGCTTGGCGGCGCAGGGCGACTAGGTCAGTGTCGGCGCTGATGAGGTTTTTCATGCCGTCGTTGAGCAGCATAATTTCATACACCCCGGCGCGGCCGCGATAACCGGTGTCGCGGCATTCCAAGCAACCCACGGCTTTATGCGCGCCCGTCGGCAGCGGGGCGCTCCAGGGTTTGGTCAGGCTCTGCCAGTCGTCTTCGGCCAGTTCCAGCGGTACTTTGCAGTGCGGACATAGGGTGCGTACTAAGCGCTGGGCCATCACCCCAAGCAAGGTGGCCTTGAGCAGATAATGCGGCACACCGAGCTCCAGCAGGCGAGTAATGGCACTCGGCGCGTCGTTGGTGTGCAGGGTGGACAGCACCAAGTGGCCGGTGAGCGCGGCTTGAATCGCCATCTCGGCGGTTTCTAGGTCGCGAATCTCACCAATCATGATGATGTCCGGGTCTTGGCGCATTAACGCCCGCACGCCACTGGCGAAAGTTAGGTCGATATTGCTCTGCACCTGCATCTGGTTAAACGCAGGCTCGACCATCTCGATCGGGTCTTCGATGGTGCACAGGTTCACTTCGCTGGTGGCTAGGTGCTTGAGCGTGGTGTACAGGGTGGTGGTTTTGCCCGAGCCGGTCGGGCCAGTGACCAAAATGATGCCGTTCGGTTGTTCGGTCATGTACTGCCAGCGGCGCAGGTCGTCCGGGGAAAAGCCCAGTTGATCGAAGCTTTTGAGCAGCACTTCCGGGTCGAAAATCCGCATCACCATCTTCTCGCCAAAGGCGGTCGGCAGGGTCGATAAGCGCAGCTCCACTTCGCCGCCATCGGGAATTTTGGTCTTCACTCGGCCGTCTTGCGGTTTGCGCTTTTCCGCGATATTCATCCGCCCCAGCGATTTCAAGCGGCTGACGATGGCCATGGTTACTTGCGGGGGGAATTGATAGACGTTGTGCAGCACGCCGTCGATGCGAAAGCGCACGGTGCCGAGTTCGCGCCGCGGTTCGATATGAATGTCGCTGGCGCGTTGCTGGAAGGCATACTGGAACAACCAGTCGACGATATTGACGATGTGCGCGTCGTTGGCATCCGGCTCTTGGTCGCTGGCACCGAGCTTGAGTAACTGTTCGAAATTACCGAAGTTACCGAGCTTTTGATCGACGCTGTTGGCTCCGGTGACCGATTTGGCCAAGCGGAAAAACTCGATGGTAAAACGCTGCAAATCGGTTGGGTTGGCCACCACCCGCTTGATCGGGCGTTTCAGCACATGGGCCAAGTTGGCTTCCCAACCGTGCATAAACGGCTGGGCGCTGGCGATGGTCACGCAGTCTTTGTCGGCCGCCACCGCGAGAATTTTATGCCGCTGGGCGAAGGCATAGGACATCAGCGGGGTCACGGCGGCGACGTCGATTTTTAACGGGTCGATGCGCATGTAGGGCTGCCCGGCCAGTTCGGCGAGCCACACGGTCAGGCCTTCGAGGTCGAGCTTCTTGCCCGGACGGAGTAAGTCATCGACTTGCTGGCTGGCGATAAACTCCAGTGGATGCTGCTGGTTATTCACCGCGCTACGGCGAATATTCAGGCACTGCTCGGCGGTTTCTTGATTGATGCGGCCTTGGCTGACCAGCTCACGCAACAGGTCGTTAAGATCCAGCAAGCGATCCGGGGCAGACGAGGCGTTGGCAGACATGGGGCATCCTTGAGCGGTTGGGTGAAAGCCTAGGGTCGACTCGCGTAGGGTGTACTCGCCTTAGACAGTACGCCATGCAGCGGCGCGGTGCCCGTTATGCGCGCGGTATCTGCGCCGCAACTGGCAGATTGTTCGCTGCGCTCATCGGCGGACTGTTCGCTACGCTCCTGAGTCCATCCTACGTCCGCCCTAGGTTTGCGTTGGAGCTTATTTCAACAGCAGTTTCCATGCTTTGAGCGTCTGCACAGTTTGCGCTTGGGCGCAGCGATCGGCCAGTAGCTCGGGATGCAGTTCGTGGTTCAGCGGGCGGTTAGCCAGTTCGCTGAGTTTGCACAGCTCGCCATACAAACGGTCGACTTCTGGCACCTCCAGCACGCTGCGGGCCAAGTGCAGCCAAGTCAGTAGGCGTTCGATGCGCGGCAGTTGCTCGGCCAAGTCTTCCGGCTGCTGCTGATAACGCTTGAGCTGCAGAGCTACGCCTTCGTCTTTGACTAGGGTCGGCAGCCAGTTGCCCAGCGGCGCGGCGCCTTGGCGATTGCCACGATTATTGCGCTCGGCAGTCCAGCTGCGCGCCAGTAACCAACGTGAGGCTTGCAGCGAAAACAGGCCCCAGCGAGTGTTGTTCAGCTCTTCGCTAAACTGAGCGGGAGCGGCTTGGCGCACAGCATCGTCGGTTTGCCCGGCGAGGCTGCGTGGCCGCCAATCACCGAGCAAGGCATCCAGCGTGCTGCGCAGTTCATGGCTGGCGACCCGTGGCGCGGCTTGGCCGAGGCTGCCGAGCAGGGCGCGTAGCTCTACCAATTGCTCAACCCAATCGACCAATAAGCGCCAGTGACCATTGAAACGGTATTGCTCAGCCAACCGCTGGCTGCTGCCCAGTAAGTGCCAGGCCAGTGCGGCAAAGGCGTCGTCCAATGCCAGTTCGGCGCTTAGCTCAGGCGCAGGCAGGCTGAGAGAGTAGCTGTTGGCATCGAACAACCGATAGCCGCGTTCGGCTTTGCTGATGTCGCACGGCATCAACGCCAGATCAGCGGCCAATTCGGCGGCCAGCTCCAGCAGGGCTTCGGGCTCGCCTTGGCGCAGCTCTAATTCTAGTTCGCAGATTTCTTCTTCCTGCTTACCGGCGATGACCTTGCCCAGATCCAGCGCGGCCTCGATCACCACGCGGGTTTTGCCACGGCCCCAAGCAATCTCAGCGCGCTCGCGGACGAAGTCGGTAGTGAAAATAGCGCTGAGTTGTTTTTTGTCCAGCGTGGCCAGTTCAGCCGGCCAGCAGTCACCGTCGAGTTTTTTCGGGTCGAGCTTGGCTTTGCTCAACGACCAATCGTATTCGTTACGCTCGGACAAACCGGCGACGCTCTGGCCGCGGGTTTTCAGCGTTTGGATAAATTCTTCGCCGTCGCGACGAATCCGCAACGCGACCTTGGCCTGCGCGAGTTCGCGGCTCGGCGTGTCGAAATATTGATTAAACAGCTCACGCCGCTCCCAGCCGCTTTTGTTGCGTTTTTTCAGCAGCGGGTGCTCACGCAGGGCAATCAGGGTTTCACGGCTGACGCGCAACTTGATTTCGGTTTCTTTTTGCATGCTCGAGTCTCGCGAAAAATACAGTGGCTAAAGCGCACAAAGCCGCCTAGGCGGCGGCTTTGTGCGTTGGCGCTGGGCCGAGCTTAGACGAACAGTTGCACGCCGATCCAAAACAATCCAGCGGAAAGCCCGATGGTGGCCGGCAGGGTTAATACCCAAGCGGTCAAAATGGTGCGCACGGTACCAAATTGCAGGCCGCTCTTATTCGCCACCATGGAGCCGGCTACGCCCGAGGACAGCACGTGGGTGGTGGATACTGGCAGGCTGTAGATGTTGGCCAGGCCGATGGCAATAGTGGCGGTAATCTGCGCACTCATGCCTTGGGCATAGGTCATGCCTTGCTTACCGATCTTCTCGCCAACCGTCAGGACCACCCGCTTCCAGCCGATCATGGTGCCCAAGCCTAGGGCCAAGGCGACGGCCAGAATTACCCAGAACGGCGCATATTCGGTGGTGGCGGTGAGGTCTTTGCGCAGTTTTTCTAGGTCCGCCACTTCACGCTTGGGCAGCTCTTTGAGTTTGCTGACTTTCTTCGCGGTGTCGTCTAGACAGAGCAGATAACGGCGCACCTTGGTGCGTTCGTCGTCGGCCATCTTGTTGTAGTCGGTGACGCCTGCGAGGCTCTTTTGCAGGGCCATAATGGTCGGCTCGGTGAGCTTGGCATCGCAGCGGAATTTCTCCGGCAGTTCAGTACCATTAGTTTTGCCCAGCGCCAGCATCTCACTGAGCGAGTCATGGTTGCGGGTATAGAACTGGCTTAGGTGTTCGGCGGCATCGCGGGTCCGCTCGATCTGATAGGTGGTGCTGTTGAGGTCGACAACGAACTTGGCTGGGACTATGCCGATCAGTACCAGCATGATCAGGCCGATGCCTTTCTGGCCATCGTTAGAGCCGTGCACGAAGCTCACACCCATCGCCGATAGCACTAATACCAAGCGATTCCAGAACGGCGGATGCTTCTTGCCTTCGGCGGCCATGCGCTGTTCGGGGTTGGTGTGCATGCTTGAGTCGCGCTTAAGCCACTTGAAACCGAGCAACAGCAAGGCCGCTACGATAAAGCCCGCCGCCGGCGAGAGTAGCAATGACAGACCAATATCGATGGCTTTTTGCCAGTTCACGCCACTGCTCAGTGGGATGTCGGCAATCAGTGCGTTGGCTAGGCCCACGCCGAGAATCGAGCCGATCAAGGTGTGCGAGCTGGAGGCTGGAATACCGAAATACCAAGTGCCGAGGTTCCAGATGATGGCCGCCGCCAGCAGCGAGAACACCATCACCAAGCCGTAGGCGGCATTGCCATTGATCAGCAGGTCTACCGGCAGCAAGTGGACGATGGCATATGCCACGCCGACGCCGCCAAGCAAAACCCCGAGAAAGTTGAAGCAGCCAGACATAATCACGGCCAAATTGGCGGGCATGGCTTTGGTGTAAATCACCGTGGCCACCGCGTTGGCGGTGTCATGGAAACCGTTAATAAATTCGAAGGTCAGGACGAAGAGCAGAGCCAGGAGCAAGCTCACTACGACCCAGGGATCAAGCCCGCTGAATAGATCGAACATGACGATTTTGTGACCAAGGTAAGATAAGGGGCGCGAATTATGCCAGAAGCTCGGCGGCTTTGCTGGTGCGATGCAAATACAGCTAATGCCGGCGACGAGAGGCGATGCCAACTGCTGCGCGGTTTTAGGGTTTGCCGGTTAGCGCGAGCCGCTCGCTGGCTTTTCTTTTGCGCAGCTAAGTCGGCATGATAGTGACTCGTCATAGGAGATCCCCGATGCCCTTGCCTTCGCTCAAAGAGCAATTTGCTGCGTTAATTGCTGCGCCGTCGGTAAGTTGCACCCAGCCGGCGTGGGATCAGTCGAATTTACCGGTCATCGAACTGCTCGCCAGTTGGCTGGGTGATTTGGGGTTTGTCTGCGAAGTGCAGACCATCAGCCCCGGCAAAGCCAATCTGCTTGCCAGTTACGGTAGCGGCCCCGGTGGCTTGGTGCTGGCCGGGCACAGCGATACGGTGCCCTTCGATGCGGCCTTGTGGCAGACCGATCCGCTCAAATTGAGCGAAGCGGGCGATCGCTGGGTCGGGCTGGGCGTGTGCGATATGAAGGGCTTCTTCCCGCTGGTGATCGAGGCGGTGCGCACCTTGCTCGATCAGCCGTTTAAGCAACCATTGTTGATTTTGGCCACCTGTGACGAAGAAAGCTCGATGTCCGGCGCCCGCGCCTTGGCCGATGCGGGGCGGCCACTGGGACGGGCGGCGGTGATTGGCGAGCCGACCGGCTTAAAGCCGATCCGTCTGCACAAGGGCGTGATGATGGAGCGCATCGACATTCTCGGCCAGAGTGGCCACTCCTCCGACCCAAGCTTGGGCCGTAGCGCCCTAGAGGCTATGCACGCGGCCATTGCCGAATTGTTGCAACTGCGTCAGCAATGGCAGCAGGAATACCGCAATCCGCTGTTTAACGTGCCGCAACCCACGCTGAATCTGGGTTGCATCCACGGCGGCGACAACCCCAATAGAATCTGCGGGCAGTGCTCGCTGGAATTCGATCTGCGCCCGCTGCCAGGCATGGACTCAGAGGTGCTGCGTGCGGCCATTCGGCAGAAGTTGCAGCCGCTGGCCGAGCAGCGGCAAGTGCGCATCGACTACGGGCCGATTTTCCCCGGTGTGCCGCCCTTTGAGCAAAGTGCCGACTGTGAACTGGTGCGTCTGGCCGAGCGACTCACTGGTCAGGCCGCCGATGCAGTAGCCTTCGGCACCGAAGCGCCGTATCTTCAGCAACTCGGTTGTGAAACCCTGATTCTTGGCCCCGGCGACATCGCCTGTGCACATCAACCCAATGAGTTTTTGCAGTTGGCGCGAATTGAGCCGACGGTGCAGATTTTGCGTCAACTGATTCAGCATTATTGCCTGCAGCCCGCCACATGATGCGGACTCTATTACCTCACTCAGCAAGGAGCCTGAACGTGTTGCAGCCCCAACTTCGACGATAAAGCGCGGTTTTTTCATCGCCCTGAACTTGGAACAGGCGCTTGCGTAGCGCCGTTTAAATGCATCACACAGGCTTATTACATGTCCGACTACGTTAACTGGCTGCGCCACGCCTCGCCCTATATCAATGCCCACCGCGACTGCACCTTTGTCGTGATGCTGCCGGGTGAGGGCGTGGCCGATGCCAATTTTGGCAATATCGTCCACGACTTAGTGCTGCTGCACAGCCTTGGCGTGCGTTTGGTGTTGGTGCACGGCTCGCGCCCGCAAATCGAAACTCGGTTGGCGGCGCGCGGCCTAACCCCGCGCTTTCACCGTGATCTGCGGATTACCGATGGGCCGACCTTGGAGTGCGTGATCGATGCCGTCGGGCAGATGCGCATCGCCATTGAGGCGCGCTTGTCGATGGATATGGCCGCCTCGCCGATGCAGGGCTCGCGCTTGCGGGTGACGGGCGGCAACTTTGTCACCGCCCGGCCGATTGGCGTGCTGGAAGGCGTGGATTATCACCACACAGGCGAAGTGCGCCGGGTCGATCGCAAAGGCATCAATCGCTTGCTGGACGAGCGCAGCATCGTGCTGCTGTCGCCCTTGGGTTATTCGCCAACCGGGGAGATTTTTAACCTCGCCTGCGAAGATGTGGCCATGCGTGCGGCCATCGACTTACAAGCCGACAAACTGCTGCTGTTTAGCGACGAGCGCGGCTTGCTGGATGCCAGCGATGGGCTGATTCGTGAATTGTCCACTTCGCAGGTGCCGGCGCAATTGGCCTTGCTCGGCAGTGGCTATCAAGCCGAACTACTCGACGCCGCTGCGGAAGCCTGCCGCGCCGGCGTGGCCCGCAGCCATATCGTCAGTTACCGCACGGACGGCGCGCTGCTGGCCGAGTTATTTACCCGCGCAGGTTCCGGTACTTTGGTCAGTCAGGAGCAATTCGAGCAATTGCGCGAGGCGAGCATCGAGGATGTTGGCGGCTTGATCGAGCTGATCAGCCCGTTGGAAGAGCAAGGTATTTTGGTGCGCCGCTCGCGTGAGGTGCTCGAACGGGAGATCGAACAGTTCAGTATCGTCGAGCGCGAGGGCTTGATAATCGCTTGCGCGGCCTTGTATCCGATCGCCGACTCCAGCGCTGGCGAGCTGGCTTGCCTAGCGGTGAATCCGGACTACCGCCACGGCGGTCGTGGTGATGACCTGCTCGAACGTATCGAGCAGCGTGCTCGGGCGCAGGGATTGCAAACGTTGTTTGTGCTGACCACGCGCACCGCTCACTGGTTTCGCGAGCGCGGCTTCGAACCCAGTGGGGTCGAACGCCTACCGGCAGCGCGGGCCTCGCTGTACAACAATCAGCGTAATTCCAAGGTGTTTGAGAAGGCGCTGTAGGGCAGACGTAGGACGGACTCAGGAGCGCAGCGAACAGTCCGCCATCGCGGGTATGGCGTCAATCTATGGCGTACTGCCTGCGGCGAGTACAGCCTACGCGACTTGTCAGAACTTGGCGGCGTTGCGGCTTAGGCGCTTTTTTGCAGATACAACTTGAACTGCTCTTCGCCGTCGGCCCAGCCAGCTTCCCACGCGGCAGCTTGCACCTCGGCGGGGTAGGGCTGTAATTGCAGCGGTTGGCCGGTCAGGCCAGCCATATAACCTTGCTGGTAAGCCTTGTTCAGGCTTTCTAGGCTCCAGCTTTGGTCTGCATCGGGAAGCGCGGTAGGCGCCATGGGCAAAGCTCGCAGTGATAAGACTGGGCTTATGCTAGCTGGCCGCCAACAGCAAGCCGAGCGGCTTTGCGCGTATAGCGCAGCGCAGTTGCGCATTTGTGACGGGGTCGACGACTGCAGCGGTTCGCCGTGCCTCTGGTGGGTTATGCCGCTGCGCGGCCCGGCCTATCCCTATACTTGCAAGATGCTGGCCTGATAGGCCGCGACGAAGTCTTCGAAACTTCCGGCGGGCTCTGCTTCGATGCGTTGTTGTGCGGCCAGCGATTCGCTGACGCTGGCGCTAAAGGCGGCTTGTTCGGTGGCGTTTAACGGCTGGCTGCGCAAGTATTCGGCATGCGCGCGACTGTGGCGCAGGGCGAACTGGGCAAAGCTTTCGCCGCGCTCGCGCAACTCGGCCAGCACCTGCGCCGACGGGGTCAGGCTTGGGTCATCGAGCTTGGCGCGCTGCAAGGCCAGACTGGCCGTGTGCGCATCGCTGCCTTGACTCTGATCGAGCAGCGCGGCCAGGGGCTGAATGGCGTCGAGCAGCTCTTGCGCCCAGCTGTGCAGGCTGACCGCTTGGCCGTCGCACTGTAGCTGCAGGCCGGGGCGACGGCCTTCTTTGACCACCTTGAGGAAGTTATCCGCGCAGGAGCCGCACTCGTGCATGGCAATGCTCGGGCTGTCTTGCAGGGCGCAATAGAGCAAAAAAGCATCGAGAAAGCGCGCCTCGGGCAGATCGATACCCAGCGGCAGAAACGGGTTGATATCCAAACAGCGCGCCTCGACGTATTGCACGCCACGTGCCATTAAAGCTTGCACTGGCCGCTCGCCGCTATGGGTGACGCGCTTGGGGCGGATGTTGGAGTAGTACTCGTTCTCGATCTGCAAAATATTGCTGTTCAGCTGTAACCATTCGCCGTTCTTGTATGTGCCGATTTCGGCGTAAGCCGGATACGGCGTGGCCACCGCTTTGCGCAGGCTGTCGGTGTAGCTGCTGAGGTTGTCGTAGCAGGGCGTCAGGCCGCTTTGTGCGCTGCTCTGGTAACCCAGATCGCTCATGCGCAGGCTGGTGGCGTAAGGCAGGTACAGGGTGTGCTCGTCGAGTTGCTCAAGCTGGTGTGGGCGGCCGCGCAGGAAGCCGGCATCTAACGCCGGTGACGCGCCGAACAGGTACATCAACAGCCAGCTATAGCGGCGGAAATTACGGATCAGGGCGATATAGCGTGCCGACTGATAATCGCGGGCACTTTGTTGGTCGCCGTCCAGCGTTTGCAGCAATGGCCAGAGCGCTTCGGGCGGGGAGAAGTTGTAATGAATCCCGGCAATGCACTGCATGCTTTTGCCGTAACGCAGGGCCAAACCTTGGCGATACACGTACTTGAGTTTGCCGATATTCGAGCTGCCGTAACGGGCGATCGGAATCAGCGCCTCCTCGGGCAGCGGGCAGGGCATCGATGGACTCCACAGCAACTCATCGCCCAACTGGCTGTACGCGGCACGGTGGATTTGCTCAAGCTCGGCCAAGGTTTGCCCAGCGTCTGGCTCGGTGCCAGTGATAAATTCGAGCAGCGACTCGGAGTAGTCGGTGGTGATCTGCGCGTGCGTCAGCGCCGAACCCAGGGCTTGCGGGTGCGGGGTTAACGCCAGTTGACCGGCCGCATCGACGCGCAGGCACTCGCGCTCAATGCCATGCAGGCATTGGCTGAGTAATGGCAGGTTGGCGGGTTGGGCGAGCAGCGCCAAGCGACGGGACAGTAGAGTGTTCAACATGCAATTCCTTGAAGGCAGCCCTTCACGCGTCAGTCGCCCCAATATGGGGGCGCGCCAGCTTGGCTACAAGGGCTAAGAGGTAACCGCAGTTATCGGTGAGGTTGTGTCGGCGGTGGCAAAAGCCCCCGCCGACAGGCCGCTTACTTCTTTTTCATCTGCTTGGCGCCGGCAAATAGGGCGGCCATGCCGGCGTTGGCGGGGGCTGGTTTGTCTTGGCTGGAGTGCCGTTCGGTACGCGGTGCCGGGCCTTTGCTGGCGCCGCCGCGTGGCCCTTCGACTTTCTCGCCGGGGGTGTCGCCCATGCGCATGCTTAAGGCCACGCGGTTACGCGGGATGTCCACTTCCATGACTTTGACCCGCACTATGTCACCGGCCTTGACCACTTCATAAGGGTCTTTGACGAACTTCTCGGACAGCGCCGAGATGTGCACCAAGCCGTCCTGATGCACGCCGATATCGACGAAGGCGCCGAAGTTGGTCACGTTGGTGACCACACCTTCCAACTGCATGCCGAGCTTTAAGTCTTTCAGGGTTTCCACGCCCTCTTGAAACTCGGCGGTTTTGAACTCGGGGCGCGGGTCGCGGCCGGGTTTTTCCAGTTCCAAGAGAATGTCGCTGACGGTGGTCAGGCCGAATTTCTCGTCGGTGTATTGCTTCGGATCGAGGCGCTTGAGGGTGCTGGCATCGCCGATCAGCGAGCGAATATCGCGGCCGGTGTCCAAGGCGATGCGCTGCACCAACGGATAGGTTTCCGGGTGCACCGCCGAGGCGTCCAGCGGGTTGTCGCCATTCATCACGCGTAAGAAGCCGGCGGCTTGTTCGAAGGTTTTATCGCCCAAGCGCGGTACTTTCAACAGTGCGGCGCGGGTTTTAAAGGCGCCGTGAGTGTCGCGGTGATTGACGATATTCTGTGCCAAGGTGCTGTTCAGCCCGGAGATGCGCGCCAGCAAGGCCACCGAAGCGGTGTTCACATCGACGCCGACCGCGTTTACGCAGTCTTCCACCACCGCGTCTAGGCCGCGGGCCAGTTTCAGTTGCGAGACGTCATGCTGATACTGGCCGACGCCGATGGATTTAGGGTCGATTTTCACCAGTTCGGCCAGCGGGTCTTGCAGGCGGCGGGCGATGCTGACGGCGCCGCGCAGGGTCACGTCCAAATCGGGGAATTCTTTCGCCGCCAGCTCCGAGGCTGAGTACACCGAAGCGCCGGCCTCAGACACCATCACCTTGGTCAGCTTGAGGCTCGGCAGTTGTTTAATCAGGTCGGCGGCCAACTTGTCGGTTTCACGGCTGGCGGTGCCGTTACCGATCGAAATCAGGTCAACCTGATGCTTGGCGCACAGCTTGGCCAGCGTCATCAAGGTGCCGTCCCAGTCGTTGCGCGGTGCGTGTGGGTAGACGGTGGCGGTGTCTAGCACCTTGCCGGTGGCATCGACTACCGCCACCTTGCAGCCGGTGCGCAGGCCTGGATCGAGGGCCAAGGTGGCACGCGGGCCGGCCGGCGCGGCCAGCAGCAGGTCATGCAGGTTACGGGCGAAAACCATGATGGCTTCGTCTTCGGCGCCTTCGCGCAGCTCGCCGAACAGGTCGGTTTCTAAGTGGGTGTAGAGCTTGACCTTCCACGTCCAGCGCACCACTTCGGCCAGCCATTTGTCGGCGGGGCGGCCTTGGTTGCTGATGCCAAAACGTTCGGCAATCATCCCCTCGCCCGGATGCATAGTGCCCGGCAGCTCGTCGCCGACTTTTAAGGTGGCGCTGAGAAAACCCTCGTTACGGCCACGGAAAATCGCCAAGGCGCGGTGCGACGGCACGCTTTTCAGACGTTCGTCGTGCTCAAAATAGTCGCGGAACTTCGCCCCTTCTTCCTCTTTGCCGACCACTAGGCGGGCGCTGAGGCTGGCTTCCTGTTTGAGGAAATTGCGCAAATTGGCCAGCAGGGTGGCGTCTTCGGCGAAGCGCTCCATGAGGATGTACTTGCCACCTTCGAGCACCGCTTTAACGTCGGCGAAGCCTTTTTCGGCATCGATAAAACGTGCGGCTTCGGTTTCCGGGTTCAGGCTAGGGTCGGCAAACAGCGCGTCGGCTAACTCGCCGAGGCCAGCTTCCAAGGCGATCTGGCCCTTGGTGCGGCGCTTTTGTTTGTATGGCAGATACAGGTCTTCGAGGCGCGTCTTGGTGTCGGCCAGATTGATCTCGCGGGCCAGCTCCGGGGTTAGCTTGCCCTGCTCATTGATGCTGGCGAGGATGCTGGCGCGGCGCTCGTCGAGTTCGCGCAAGTAGCGCAGGCGCTCTTCGAGGTTGCGCAGCTGGGTATCGTCGAGGCTGCCGGTGACTTCTTTACGGTAGCGCGAGATAAACGGCACGGTCGAACCTTCATCCAGCAACGCCACGGCGGCGGCCACTTGCTGCGGGCGTACGCCAAGTTCTGCGGCGATGCGATTGTTGATGCTGTCCATAGATTCACCTGCGTATGAAAACTACAGCGCTCGGCCATTCCGCGTTGCGCCTTGTGACCCACATGGATGTGGGGAATGCAGCTAGCCCGTTCGGCGCGGGTGTCGCATTTGCCTTCGCTCGCGACGTTTTCGCTGTGTTGAAAAAGGCCGGCATTATACCCAGCAAGCGTTCAGTCGGCGCGTCCCGAACGCGGAGCGACAAATCTGTTAACAATGGTGGCGTTACGCCCACGGCTCGGCTGGGTCATAATCCTCAACATTAGCCAAGGAGCTGCCATGACCACTGAAGCGAAAACCAGTAGTGCCGACGAAGGCGAGAAAATCCTGATTGTCGATGATGACCCGGGTTTGCGGCGTTTGCTTGAGCGTTTTTTGACCGAGCAGGGCTACCGCGTTAAAGCGGTGGAAAACACCGAGCAAATGGACCGGGTGCTCAGTCGCGAGCTGTTTCAGTTGCTGGTACTGGATTTAATGCTGCCCGGCGAAGACGGCCTCAGCGCCTGCAAGCGCCTGCGTGAAGCGAATAACCAGATGCCGATTATCATGCTCACCGCCAAGGGCGATGAGGGCAGTCGGATTCAGGGTCTGGAACTGGGCGCCGATGACTACTTGGGCAAGCCGTTTAACCCACGCGAATTACTGGCGCGGATTAAAGCCGTGTTACGTCGCCAAGCGCCCGCCGTGCCGGGCGCACCGGGTAGCGAGGACGAAACCGTCAGCTTCGGCGAGTACGAGTTGTTCCTCGCCACTCGCGAGCTGAAAAAGGGCGATGAGGTACACATGCTCACCACCGGCGAATTCGCCGTGCTGAAAGCCTTGGTGCAGCACGCCCGTGAGCCGCTAACCCGCGACAAACTGATGAATCTGGCCCGTGGTCGCGAGTGGGACGCGTTGGAGCGCTCCATCGACGTACAGATCTCCCGGTTGCGCCGGATGATCGAGCCCGACCCGTCCAAGCCGCGCTATATCCAGACGGTGTGGGGTGTGGGTTATGTGTTTGTGCCGGACGGTAAGTAAGCTGTTTGTAGGTTGGGCGGCGGTTGCATGATCTGAACAACCTCAAGGTTCAAGCCGCCGCATAACCCGACAGTCTAATCACAGCGCAACTTAGCAAAGAGACTGAAATCGCATGGTGGGTTACGCCGCTGCGCGGCTAACCCACCCTACGGACGCTGTCGTTATCCATGAAAGCCCCTCTCTGGTTCCCGCAAAGCTTCTTCGCTCGCACCCTCTGGCTGGTGCTGGGGGTGGTGCTGTTTTCCAAGGGCCTGACCTTGGTTTATCTGATGATGAACGAGGATATGCTGGTCGATCGTCAGTACAGTCATGGTACGGCCCTGACGGTGCGTGGTTATTGGGCGGCCGATGAGCATTCGCGGGTAGCTATTAGTAAGGCTTCGGGGTTGCGTGTGGTGCCGTTGGAAAGCGTGCCGGCCGGTGAGCATCACTGGCCGTACAGCAGCGTGTTTGAGCGACAAATGCAGGCCGAATTGGGCGCTGATACCGAAGTGCGCGTGCGCGTGCAGCACCCTCCAGCGCTTTGGGTACATGCGCCAAGCCTAGGTCCGGATTGGCTGATTGTGCCGCTGTATCCGCACCCGTTGCGCGGCCAACGAATTTGGGGCGTGCTCGGTTGGTTTTTGGCCATCGGCCTACTCTCAACCGGCGCCGCTTGGGTGTTTGTACGACAGCTCAGTGCGCCGCTAAAACGCTTGGTGTTCGCCGCTCGCCAGCTCGGTCAGGGCCGCAGCGTGCGCCTGCCGGTGAGTGACACGCCGAGTGAAATCGCTGAGGTGTATCAGGCCTTTAATCAGATGGCCGAAGACGTTGAGCAGGGCGCGCGCGAGCGTGAACTGATGCTCGCTGGGGTTTCCCACGACCTGCGCACCCCGCTGACGCGCCTGCGCTTGTCGCTGGAGTTAATGCACAGTGATAGCGAACTGACCGAGGATATGGTCCGCGACATCGAAGATATGGACGCCATCCTCGAACAGTTTTTGGCCTTTATTCGCGACGGTCGCGATGAGCCAACTGAGCAAGTCGATCTCGGCGCGCTGATCCATGATCTGGTGGCACCCTACAATCAGGCCAAAGAACAGGTGCGCCTGTGCCTAGAGACGATGCCGGCGCTGCCACTGCGCCGCGTGTCGATTAAGCGCCTGCTGACCAACCTGATCGAAAACGCCCTGCGTTATGGCACCGACGGCGTCGAAGTGGCCGCCTACGTGACCGGTAAATGCGGCGCGCCCTACGTGGTGTTGAGTGTGCTGGATCGCGGCATGGGCATTGATCCAGCCGAACTGGCGCAACTGTTCAACCCCTTTATTCGTGGCGATAAAGCCCGTGGCGGTAAGGGCGCAGGGCTGGGCTTGGCCATCGTCAAGCGGATCGCCGCGCTGCACGGCGGCAGCGTGGAGTTGCTTAATCGCTCCGGCGGCGGGGTGGAAGCGCGGGTGTGCCTGCCGATTGGCCTGCTTTTGCCACGTGACGCGGTGTAAATTCGGGCTGCGAAATCTCTCTCCCAGCCCTAACCGATGAGGGTGCCTTACGCTATCGCGCCTTGCGTGAGGAGGGCTATTAACCCTTGCCCTTAGTGCGTGTCTGGTGCGGGCCGCCGGTTTTCTCGATGTATTGAATGATAATCGAGGCTACATCTTTGCCCGTGGTGGTTTCGATGCCTTCTAAGCCCGGCGAAGAGTTTACTTCCATCACCAGTGGGCCGTGGTTGGAGCGCAAAATATCCACCCCGGCCACGCTCAGTCCCATCACTTTGGCGGCGCGAATGGCGGTCATGCGCTCCTCCGGGGTGATTTTGATCAGGCTGGCGGTGCCGCCACGGTGTAGATTGGAGCGAAACTCGCCGGGTTTGGCTTGGCGCTTCATGGACGCGATTACTTTGTCGCCGACCACGAAGCAGCGAATATCCGCGCCGCCGGCTTCCTTGATGTATTCCTGAACCATGATGTCTTGCTTGAGGCCCATAAAGGCTTCGATCACCGACTCGGCGGCAGTCGCGGTTTCACACAGCACCACGCCGATGCCCTGGGTGCCTTCTAGCACTTTAATCACCAAGGGCGCGCCGTTAACCATGTCGATCAGGTCGGGAATGTCGTCCGGGGAGTGCGCAAACCCGGTCACCGGCAAACCGATGCCACGTCGCGACAGCAGTTGCAGTGAGCGCAATTTGTCCCGCGAACGGGCGATGGCCACTGATTCGTTAAGTGGGAAGACGCCCATCATCTCGAACTGACGCAGCACCGCGCAGCCGTAAAAGGTCACTGAGGCGCCAATCCGCGGGATCACCGCATCGAAGCCTTCCAGCGGTTTGCCGCGATAGTGGATCTGCGGTTTGTGGCTGGCGATGTTCATGTAGGCGCGCAGGGTGTCGATCACCACCACTTCATGGCCGCGTTGTTGGCCGGCTTCAACCAAGCGGCGGGTGGAATACAAGCGCGGATTACGCGACAGCACAGCGATTTTCATTTAACACCTGTAGCGCAAGAGGTCAGCGCCGGCGAAGGTGCCGGCGGGTACTGCAGAGGTTTGCTGGCACCCGGCTTGGGCTGCATATAACTCAGCGCCGGGTTGACCAAAAGTTGTCCGTCGATCAGTGCCTGAGCGCCAATCAGCAGTCGGTATTGCATGCTTTTGCGGCAAGTCAGGCTGAAGTCGACCGACCAAGTGTGCGCGCCAAGGCTGAGTTGGCTGCGAATCACATAACGCGTCTGGCTGTGGCCGTTCGAGCTTTTCACCGTTTTAACCGTCACCAGTGGCGCCTCGCAGCGTTGCTCGCGCAATTTGCTACGGCTGCCAACATGCGCGGTAAAGCGCAGCCAGCTAATCCCTTCGCGAACAAATACCTCGCAGTCCGTGGCGTGCAAAGACGAGGTGCTGGCGCCGGTGTCGATTTTGGCCCGCAAGCCGCTTAACCCCAGTTCGGGCAAGCCGACCCATTCACGCAAGCCAATCACACAGAGTTGTTCGAAGGTCTTCACTGCGGGCTTTTTACATAAGTCAGATAGGGTGTCGGCATTCTAGTCGGGCATTATGACAAGCGCATCAACGGGTTTATCCCAGCGGCGTAAAACAGCGAGGCAGCATGAGCGGTAAAAGCAATCCAAGCCCCAGCGAATCGGTGCGTTTAGATAAGTGGTTGTGGGCGGCGCGGTTTTTTAAAACCCGCGCTTTGGCCAAGGCCGCCATTGAAGGTGGCAAGGTGCACTGCGCCGGCGAGCGCTGCAAGCCGAGCAAAGAGCCTAAGCTCGGTGATGAGCTGCTGATTCGCCAAGGTTTTGAAGAGCGCTTGGTGCAGGTCTGTGGCTTGTCGTCGAGCCGTGGCGGCGCGGTACAGGCGCAGCAGTTATATGCGGAAACCGCCGACAGCATCGAGCGCCGCGAGCACGCCGCCGCGCTGCGTAAAGCCGGTGCCTTGGGCATTAGCACTGGCGGCCGGCCGACCAAGAAGCAGCGTCGGCAGATCCATGGTTTTCACGATGCGCAGGAGCAATAGTTTTTACCTGCGTGGGCGATAGATATCTGGCGCTTGGTGGTCTGACGGTTTGCGCCTAAAATCGCCGGCCCGAGCTAAACATAGCGGAACTGGCATGTCTGATTTTTCCCAGCGTTTTTTGTTTGATGAGTGTGATGTGCGCGGCGAACTGGTCGCCCTCGACTCCAGTTATCAACATGTCTTAGCCAAACATCCGTACCCGCCGGCCGTCGCCCAGTTGCTCGGCGAGATGCTGGCCGCCGCGGCGTTGCTGGTCGGCACGTTAAAATTTAATGGTCTGTTAATTCTGCAGGCGCGCTCCACCGGTGCGGTGCCGCTGTTGATGGTGGAGTGTTCGAGTAACCGCGAGCTGCGTGGGATTGCCCGCTATCACGCCGAGCAAATCAGCGCCGATGCCGGTTTGCATGAGTTGATGCCCGAAGGCATGTTGGCGATTACCGTCGATCCGACCGGCGGCCAGCGCTATCAAGGTGTAGTAGCCCTCGATGGGGTGAACTTGGCGGCCTGTTTGTCGGAATACTTCGCTACCTCAGAGCAGTTGTCCACGCGCTTTCGGCTTGAAGCCGATGGCCGCCGGGCGCGTGGTTTTATGCTCCAGCAGTTGCCGGCCGACCGCCTGACCGATAGCGATGAGCGGGCCAACAACTGGGAGCACCTGCTGACGCTGGCCAGCACCTTGAGCACCGAAGAGTTACTCGCGCTAGACAACGAAACCCTGTTGCATCGGCTCTATCACGAAGAACCGGTGCGGCTGTTTGAGCCAAGCCCATTTAGTTTTCGCTGCAGTTGCTCGCGGGAACGTTCGGCCAATGCGCTGGTCAGTTTAGGTCTGCCGGATGCCGAACAATTGCTGACGGAGCACGCTGGCGCGATCGTAATTGACTGCCAATTTTGCAACCAGTGCTACTCGTTTGACGCTGCCGATGTGGCACAGTTGTTCGCCGGTGGCGGCAGTGATGAAGCCGCGACAACCAGACATTGATTCGCATTTGTCCAATAAACAGGAATTCTGGCATAATTGCCGACAATTTTTCCCGATGTAGTGGTTATCATAAGCCACTACAACACGACTGGAGGACTCGGCCGCTGGCCGATTTAGGACCTGTATGACTCAAGCCAATACCGCCGTGTACACCGACATTAGTGCCGCGCAACTGATCGAAGAAGCGATTCGGCGTGGCGAAGGTGAACTGGCCGCTAACGGTTCGCTGGTGGTGAAAACCGGTCACCGCACCGGTCGCTCGCCAGCCGACCGCTTCATCGTGGAAGAATCCACCACCCAAGCGTCGATCGCTTGGGGCAGCATCAACCGGCCGTTCCCAGCGGACAAATTTGCTGCGTTGTGGGAGCGCGTTGAGGCTTACGTTGCGGGTCGCGAGTCATTCGTTTCGCACGTCCATGTAGGCGCTCACCCAGAGCACTACTTGGCGATCAAAATGACCACCGAAACCGCGTGGCACAACCTGTTCGGCCGTTGCTTGTTCATCAATCCTGAGCAGTTCAACCCAAGCAGCAACCGCGAGTGGCAGATCATCAACGCGCCGTTTTTCGAGTGCGTGCCTGAGCGTGATGGCACTAACTCTGATGGTTGCGTGATCATCAACTTCGCCGACAAAAAAGTGCTGTTGGCGGGCATGCAGTACGCCGGCGAAATGAAGAAAGCCATGTTCTCGGTGCAGAACTTCCTGCTGCCAGACGCCGACGTGTTGCCGATGCACTGCGCCGCCAACGTTGGCGAAGACGGCGACACCACTTTGTTCTTCGGCCTGTCGGGCACCGGCAAAACCACCCTGTCGGCCGATGAAAGCCGTTACCTGATCGGTGACGACGAACATGGCTGGGGCGTAGGCACCGTGTTCAACATCGAAGGCGGTTGCTATGCCAAGTGCATCGACCTGTCGGCCAAGAACGAGCCAGTGATCTGGAAAGCCATCCAGTTCGGCGCGGTACTGGAAAACGTGGTGCTCAACCCGTTGACTCGTCTGCCCGACTACGCTGACGCCAGCCTGACCCAGAACAGCCGTGCGGCCTATCCGCTGGAGCTGATCGAGAAGCGCGTTGAGGCCAACCGTGCCGGCGAGCCAAATGCGGTGATCTTCCTCACCTGCGACCTGACCGGCGTACTGCCGCCAGTGTCGATTTTGAACAATGAACAAGCGGCCTATCATTTCCTGTCGGGTTACACCGCGCTGGTTGGCTCGACGGAAATGGGCTCGGGCGGCGGCATCAAGTCGACCTTCTCCACCTGCTTCGGCGCACCGTTCTTCCCGCGTCCGGCCGGCGAATACGCCGAGCTGCTGATCAAGCGTATCAAGGGCTTCGGCTCCAAGGTGTACCTGGTTAACACTGGCTGGACCGGTGGTGGCTACGGCGTTGGCAAGCGCTTCAACATCCCGACCACTCGTGGCGTGATCGCGGCCATTCAGAGCGGCGCGTTGATTGGTGCTGAGACCGAGCACCTGCCGATGATCAACCTCGACGTACCTAAGCTGGTGCCGGGCGTTGAGACTAACCTGCTCAATCCACGCAACACCTGGGCTGACGGCGCGGCTTACGACGCAGCAGCCAAGGTGCTGGCGCAGCAGTTCATCGACAACTTCAAGAAGTTCGATGTATCCGACGCCATCAAAAACGCCGGGCCACAGCTGTAAGGGCTTAGCGTTATAGAGAAAACCGCCTTCGGGCGGTTTTTTTCTGGGCGCAGGAAAGTGCGTGATTACCTTTATCGGGCCGTCGTCACAACTGTCGCCAGCTATGCTCAATAGTCATCCGCGTACCCACAGGAAGCAGCTTATGCGCCGCTCTACCGTTTTGCCCTTGTTTGGCTCGTTGTGCTTCGGCTCGTTATTGTTGGGCGGTTGTGCCGGCTCGGCGGATTCGCGGATTGAGCTGCCCTTGTTGCCGGGTTGGTACAACGGCGAGTTGGCGTATTACTTGACCACCGACACCTCGGACGTGCAGATGTCGACAATGATGCAGGCCAACTACGTGCCGCGTCTGGCCAATGCGCTGCCCAGCGCGCCGGGGCCGCACCCGTTGGCGACCTATGACCGGGTGTATAAATTCCCAGATGGCAATCAGGCCAGCGTGTTGCCTTCGATCCCCTTACCGCTGGGTGCTGGCAATCAAGACACCGCCTATAGCCCGTTGTGGCGGGTGTATGAGGTGCGCTGGTTGCGTGACCCCAAGGGTGCGCAATTGCATTCGGCGGATGCCGTGCTGCTGGCGCAGGAGCAGGGGACGGTCAGCGTCACAGCGACCGACATTATTGTTAACTGTCCGGTGGTACGGGTCGGCGACCAATTGCTGCAACGCCCGTGAACGCTGTACGGGCGTAAAAGTAGGGCGGACTCAGGAGCGCAGCGAACAGTCCGCCATGCTCTCGGCGCTGGCGCAGTATCTGCGGTGAGTGCTATCTGCCATTCGGCGCTGAATGGCTGCTAGCGCTCACTCAACCGCGCGGCAGTTGCCACGGACACTTGGCCAGCCACTCGGCGAAGGCCGTTGGCGCCAGTGGTTTACTCAGCAGATAGCCTTGGGCGATGTCGCAGCCGAGGCGGTCGAGTTGCTCCAGTACGGCTTGGGTTTCCACCCCTTCGGCGACCACTTTGAGGCCCATGTTATGGGCCAGTTCGATGGTTGAGCGGACGATGATTTCGTCATCCGGATTGCTCAGTAAGTCACTGACGAAGGATTTGTCGATTTTCAGTTCATGCACCGGCAGGCGTTTCAGTTGCGCCATTGATGAGTAGCCGGTGCCGTAGTCGTCGATCGACAGTTTCACGCCGAGCGCACGCAACTGTTCAAGCTGTTGCATGGCTAGGGTCGGGTCGCTCATTACCGCGCTTTCGGTGATTTCCACCACTAGGTTGCCCGGATCGACCTGATGCTCATGCAGTTGGCTGGTGATAAAAGCGGCAAAGTCGGGATTCAGCAGGTCGAGGGCGGAGATGTTCACGGCGGTTTTCAGTTGCAAGCCTTCGCTCTGCCAGACGTGGATTTGCGCCAGCGCGGTACGGATTACCCAGCGGGTCAGGGCGCAGATATTGCCGGTTTGTTCGGCCAGCGGGATAAATTCATCCGGGGCGATAAAGCCGTGTTGTGGGTGAATCCAGCGCACTAAACACTCGACCCCGAGTAGGGTGCGCGAGGCGATGTTGAGTTTCGGTTGGAAGTACAGGCTCAGCTGACCCTCCTCAATGGCGCCTTTAAGTTCGCTCATTAGGGCCAGACGTAGCAGGCTGTGGCTGTCCAGTTCGGCGCGATACAGGGCCAAGTTGCTGTGCTGGGCCTTGCCCCAATACATCGCGACTTCCGCGTGCTGCAACAAGCTGCCGGCGGTTTCGCCGTGGTCCGGCGACAGGGCAATGCCGACCGTGGCATTCAAGGTCATGCTGATGCCGCGCACGGCAAACGGCTCGGCCAGCAGCGCGTGGTAGTGATGGGCGGCGTCCAGTGCTGAGTGCGGATCGGCGGGGGCCACCAACACGGCGAACTCATCGCCGCCCAAGCGTGCCAAACCATCACCGCGGCGCAGGTGCTGCTGCAAGCGCTCGCCGAGCAAACAGAGCAGATGGTCGCCGGCTTCATGGCCGAGGGTGTCGTTGAGGTCTTTGAAGTTATCCAAGTCCATCAGCAATACCGCCACCCCAGCATTTGGCGCGGCCTCTATTAAGGCTGTTTGCAGGCGGGCGACGAAGCGGTTGCGGTTGTCTAGGCTGGTGAGCGGATCGCGGTAAGCGAGAAAGCTAATAGTCGCCTCGCGTTCGGCGATGTCTTGCTGCATGTGATTGAACTCACGGGCCAGCTCGCCGACTTCGCCGCCGGCGCCGTCAGCAATCCGCGTTTGATAGTCACCACTGGCGATGCGCTTAACGCTCATGGCCATTTGGCTTAAGGGGCGGCTGACGGTGCTGGCGATCAGCCAAGCGCCGATGCTGGCCAGCAGCAGCGCAGCGAGAATGATTGCCAGCAGTTGCCATTGCAGCGGTTGATAGCTGGCCAGTGCCTCGGACAGCGAGCGCAGCAGCAACAGTTGTAGCTCGCCATCGGTGCCGGTCAGCGGCGCACGATAAGCCACTTGTTGCTGGCCTTGCAGTTCCAGCAGTAAGCCACCTTCATCGGCAGATATCTGGCTGCTGGCCAGCTGTGCGCGGGCTGCCGCAGACAAGTTACTGGCGGGTACTTGATACGCCCCAGGCTTGCCGGCCAGCACTGCCACGTCGGCGCCGGACAGTTCGGCCCAATGCTCGGCGGCGCGGTCGTCGAGAACAAAGGCCATTACCAGCCAGCCGAGTAGATTCGGGCGTGGGGCGAAGATCGGCGTGACATTGATGTGCAGCACTTGGCCGTCCAGTAACACCAAACGCTCGTGGCTGCTGGGTTCTGCGCCTTGCAGCATGCTTGCCCACGGCAGCTGTTGGCCGGGCAGTAGCTGCGGGTTGGTACCGGCCAAAATTCGCCCGTTGGGCGTGCTGACCAGCGCAAAGCTGGCTTGGCTGCGCGTGGCAAACGACTCCAGCGAGGCCGACAGCGATTGCGCTTGTTGTTGGGGGTTGCCGGCCAGGTCGGCGATCTCACCGAGCAGGGTAAAGTCCTTAGCAATCAACTCGGCCAGCGCGCTCTGGGCTTGGCGGCGGGCGACTAATTCGTTGGCCAGCACGCCGTGGGCAAATTGCAGCTGCTGGCTAATTTGCTCGCGGGTGTGTTGGTAGGTCGAGCGCTGTACTAGGGCCAGCACCAACAGTAAAATCACCAGCAGTAAGCCGATAAAAAACGTCAGGATGCGATTGCGCAGGCTCAAATTAAAGCGCATGGCTAGTAACTTCCGCCGAGTTTTACCGGCGCCGGTTGCGGTCGAGGATCGCGTTTAAGCGGCTGGGTTAAGTTGATGCGTGCCATGCCCTGAGTCGGCAGTGGGCGGCTGAGATTGGCCTCGGCGTCGGCAATTTGTGGGTGCCAGAGGTTTAACTGCTGGTCTTTGCCGGCTGAGTACCGCAAGCGTGCGCGGCCGCTGGCATCGGTTTGGCTAAACCACGGGCTGTCGAGCACTAAAATAAAACCGAGCATCCAGTCGTGCACGTTGCAACCTAGGGTCACCAGCCCGGCTTGATCGAATAGCATCTTTTGCGCCACCTCGCCTTGGTGGTGTAAGCGCAATTCAAAGCGCTTGGCGGGCGAGAATGAATAAACATGGTGATTAATCGGATCGGAATTGGGGAAGGTCACCTCGGTGCCGCGCTGTACCGCCAACACATAAGGTACGAAGGTGCGCCGTTGTTGGTCCATCACGGCGCTCAGCTGCGGATTCGCGACGTTGACTGGCGACGGTCCGGGACTGATCCACACGACCGCATCGCTCAGCGGCTTACCCTCGGCATCCTGCAGCACCACCTGTAACTCGCTGGCCAGCAGGCCGTTGCTGCATAACGCGGCCAGCAGCAGGCTGATAGTTCGCACCATTACTCAGCTCCCTTTTTGCTCTGGACTGAGTATGGGTCAGCTTTGCCGAATATGAAGGCGAGCAGATGATATTTGCCGCGCTGATGTATTTATCGATAAAAAACTAGGGTTACTCGCTTGGCCGCGTCACAAACCCGTGGGCCTGTTCGTCTGGTTGGACCTACACCAGGAGTTTGCGCATGTCTGACCTTCCTATTTTGATTCTCGGCGGCAGTTATGCCGGTTTAATGGCCGCCTCACGCCTGCGCAAACAGGTGCCGCAAGCGCGCATCGTGCTGATCGACAGCCAAGCGTATATTCAGCAGCGGATTCGCTGGCAGATCGGAAGACACAACTGATAAAAACCGGCCCGAAAGTACGATTAAGAAAGCGGTT